>NZ_JBIAWP010000007.1:0-289414 GCF_042895785.1 Streptomyces sp. NPDC001380
TTGTGGATGCCGAGGTCGCGGGCGACATGCGCGACCGGCCGGCCACTCGAGCGGACCTCGCGGACGGCGCGCTCACGGAGCTCATCGGGGTACTTACGGGGTGCTGGCACTGCTGTAGTTCTCCTTACGCCTGGATCGTAACCCAGGCTTCAAGGACTCCACGAAAATCAGTGCAGCTCAGGCTGGGGGCCGAAAAAACAAGTGCCCGCGACTGGGATCCGTTGGCATGATCCACCGGTGGACTCTGCCGCCTTCCAGATCTCCCGTGTCCCCGCCTCCGCCGACCTCGCGGGCATAGCCTCCCGGTTGATCAACCAGCTTCCTGCATGGTTCGCCATCCCGGAGGCCAACGCCGAGTACGTGGAGTCGGCTACGCGCCTTCCCGGCCTGGTCGCCCAGGCGGGCACCGACTGCGTGGGGGTACTGCTCCACCGCAGACACTTCACCGAGTCGGCCGAGATCCACTTGATGGCTGTTGCGCCGGCATGGCATCGGCAAGGCGTTGGCAGGGCACTGGTTGATGTGCTCGTTGCTGACCTCAAGGAGGACGACTGCCAAGTGCTCCAGGTCAAGACCCTCGGAGCATCGCATCCGGACCCCGGATACGCCCGGACTAGGGCCTTCTACAGATCCCTTGGCTTCCTCCCGCTGGAGGAGACGAACGATCTGTCGCCCGGAACGCCTTGCCTGATCATGGCGAAGTGGGTCTCAGCTTGACGCGCTCGCGAACCCGGCGGTGAGAGACCGGGCCGTCTGTGGGCCGTGCGAGGCCAACCGACGCTGACCGATGTTGACAGACAGTGCTCACGCCGCCGCAGGTCAGAAGCGGGCGGCACCGAGTGGTCGCAGGTGACAGACTCGGCTGATCAGTTCCAGAAGAACTGACCGTCCGCTGGGTCTGCAGCCTCGCTACCCTTACCCAACACCAAGGGGGGGCCATCAAGTACGTCGTCGTTGAGCACGAGGGCAGGGGAAGCTTCTGGCACGACCCCAGCTCCTATCTGGCCGCGCTTCCTGGCCTTCGCGCATCGCTGCCCGCCGGCGCCCAGGCTTTTGCCTGCGACTCCGATCACTACGACTTCTCTTCGCCGCGATGCGTGAAGGATCTGAAGCTCGGCGCGCTTCCGCCGACGCGAGTCCCATCGAGTGGGTTCGAGATGCGCCTGCTCTGCTGCCGCGAAGCGGGCGAGCAAGGCCTCACGCTCCGCTACACGAAAGTGACCCAAGTGGACGTGGTCGCCGACGATGGTGAGCCCTTCGTGCTCAGCGACTACAACAGCCTCCGACTGGACGAGATCTTGCCGCACGAGACCGGTTGCAGCCACGAACTCCGGTTCACCACGGCAACGATCCGGATCGTCTGCGCCGATCTCACGGCACACTGGGACCCGCTGCCTCAACCGCGCTGAGCACGAGGCGTCCGGGACGTGGCGGGGACTCGCGGGGAACAGCGGCGCCGATCGCGCTCCGGCCCTGGTCGGGGAGTTGTCAGGTCAGCCGCGACCCGCATACGCCGTTTTTCAAACTGGTGCTCGGCAGGCCGGCCCACAGTGGGGAAAACGGGTGTGCTTCTCGTAGCGATGACGCATCATGCCGCCGTGACGTTCATGGTTGTGCAGGGCAGTACCGAGGGCGGGCCGTACCGCTGTCCGTGCTGCGGCTTCATCACGTTGAGCGAGCGTGGAGCCTTCGAGATCTGCGAGGTCTGCTTCTGGGAGGACGACGGCCAGGACGACCGCGACGCCGACCGGGTGCGCGGCGGACCGAACGGCCGGCTGAGCCTGACGGAGGCCCGTCGGAACTTCCACGCCATGGGCGCCTGTGACGAGCGGCGTACCCAGTTCGTCCGCGAGCCGCTGCCTGAGGAGCATCCGCTCTCCTGACATCACCGGTTGGCATCGACGTCGCCGGACGACGACGGTGGACCGGGCCAACCAGCGGCGGGTCAGGCACCGCACACGGAGAGGGGTTCCAGCAGGCCGCAGGAGCACGGGCTCGGACTGACAGAGCAGGGGCGGCGGTTCGAAACCGTCTGCGCCCACCCTTTCAGGACGCGCCTTCGCCGCGGGGCGTTGTGGCCCGCGGCGCGCAGGACCCGCGGGCGCGGACGCGGGCGGGCCGTCGGCGCACCGCGTGTCCGAACGCCGGGACCCCTGAACCTCGCCGGTGATGGGAGCCGGGGCGCGACCCTCCCGCCGCACCGCATGTGCTACGGCACACCGGGGCAGCCTGCGGACCGTCGCCTCCGGGGCCGACACGCCTTCCACGCTGCTCCGGCTCGACAAGGGCTGCGAGGACCTGGGCTTCCACCGCGCATCGGCCTCGGACCGGGCCTGCAGCGAGCCGGTGAACCGGAACCTCGCCGAGTACGCGGGCAACCGCCCCGTCCACGCGATCCGTGCCGACGGCCTCTGACCGCCTCTGGGCCGCCCCCGCCCGGATGCGGCGGCCGGGGACGTGTCGCCCGCCCCGCGGGGCCGGCCGTCCCGAGGGCCGCCGTCCTCACTCCAGGAGGGGGAACCGGCCCGAGCGCAGGAGGGTGAGGACGGCTGCCGCGCGGGTGGGCGGGGCGGCGTAGTCGGGGTGGGCGTTCAGGACGGCGGCGGCGTCGTGGAGGCGGTGCAGCTGGGCGGCTGCCTCGGCGACGTCCCGTCCGCCCGGGCTCACGGGGTGCGTGGCCAGGGCCGGACGCCGCGGGTCGACCCGGCCGGACGCGACGGCCGCCTCCACCCGCCGCGCACAGCGGCAGAACGCCTGCGGGTCGACCAGCCCGCAGGTCGACCGCATGAAGGCCCGGACCCGCTGCCGGGCGCGCTCCAGCCGCTTGCGGTACGCGGCCGGGGTGACGTCGAGGATCCACGCGGCCTGGTCCGACGGCAGGTCGAAGACCTGGCCGAGGACGAAGGCGACCCGTTCGCCGCGCTCCAGGCACTGCAGGACCGCCTGCGAGCAGGTGAGCCGGACCTCCTCGGCGAGGAGCGCCGCCTCCGGGCCCGCGTGGTCCTCCGCCGCCAGTCCGTCGGCCAGGTTCTCGCGGAACTGCTCCAGGCTGAGCTCCGCCGCCTCCTGCGGGGTCCTGCGGCGGAGGTTCAGCAGGTGGTTGACGCCGATCCGGTACGCCCACGTCAGCAGCCGCGCCTCGGCGCGCCAGGTCGCCAGCCGGGTGAGGACCCGCACCAGGATCTCCTGCAGGGCGTCCTCGGCGTCGGCCGGGCGCCAGGACATGCGCAGGGCCAGCCGGTAGAGGGGGTCCTGGAGGAGGCGGACCACCTCCTCCAGCGCGGCCGCGTCGCCGGCGACGGCACGGGCGACGAGGTCCTTCTCCGCGCCAGGTACGTGCGGGATGTCCGGGGCGTCCGGGGCGTCCAGGACTTCCGGGATGTCCGGGGCGGCGGGGGAGGCGGGGAGGGCGGCGGGGTCCGCGGCGGCAGGGAGGAGCGCGGGAGCAGGAGGGTCCGTGGCCGCGGTGGCGCGCGGGCGGCCCCGGGCCCCGGGGCCGTCCGGGGCGCCCGTGATGTCCGGGGGGCCTGCGGTGCCCCGGCCGTCCCCGGTGCTCACGCCGCCGCCGTCAGGCCGTGGCGGTCCAGCCAGCGGGCGACCGCCGCGCCGATGGCGTCGGGCCGGTCCTCGGGCGCGTGGTGCCCGGCCGGTCCCACCGACTCGACCTCGATGCCGGCGAAGGCGTCCTTCGCCCAGGCGGCCGTCTCCGCCGAGCCCATCCCGACGCCCGGTTCGACGGTCATCAGCAGCTTCGGCACCCCGGGGCTCTCCGCCATCCAGCGGCCGTAGGCGAGGACGCGCGCGTGCACGTCGGCCGGCTCGCCGTCGACGGGGATCTCGCGCGGCCACGCCAGGAGCGGCCTGCGGGACGCCGGGTCCGGGTACGGCGCGCGGTACACGTCGTGGTCGGCGGGCCCGAGGCCGCTCGCCACGCCGTGGGGCAGGTTGAACTCGACGAACATGTTGTCCCGCAGGACCATCTCCTCCCCCTGCGGGGAGCGGAACGCCCGGAACAGCTCCGCGCCCTTCGGCGGGAACTCCTCCCAGCGCATCGGCCGCAGGAACGTCTCGACCAGCGCCAGCCCCCGCACCCGCCCCGGGAGCCGGGCCGCCCGGTCCATGGCCAGCGCACCGCCCCAGTCGTGGCCGACCAGCACGGCCTCCTCCAGTCCGAGCGCGTCGAACCAGGCGTCGAGGTAGCGGGCGTGGTCGGCGAAGCGGTAGCCGGTGTCGGGCTTCCCCGACGCTCCCATGCCGATGAGGTCCGGCGCCAGGCAGCGTGCCCGGTCCGCGACGTGGGGGACCACGTTCCGCCACAGGTGCGAGGACGTGGGGTTGCCGTGCAGGAACACCACCGGGACGCCGCCGGGGTCCCGGCCGGTCTCGGTGTGGAACAGGAACGAGTCGAGCACGTCGGTGGTCGCCATGGTCCGTCCTTGCCTCTCGGGGCCTCTCGCGGCCTCTCGGGCCCTCGGCGCCCCGGGTCCTCCGGGGCCCTCCGCCGGGCCGCTTCCACGGGGTTGGACACCGGTTGCCGGGCGGTTGTGACATCCGCAGGGGGAATTGTCGAGGAAGCCGGGGGTGGCGGGCGGACGGTGTGCGGGGCGCGGGGCGGCTGACCCCCCGCCCGGCACGGTTCCGTGGGCTTGGCGCGGCCCTCCGGCCGCGCCGTCGGGCGTTCGAGCGGGACGCCGGCGCCTGCGCGTGGGTCAGGAAGTCCGTCGACGAGCCGCTGGTCCCGATCCCCCAGATCGGGAACCCGGTCCAGGACGGGCTCGACGGGGGCCTCGACGAGGCGGTCGGATGGGCGCTCGACAAGTCGGGGCTGATGGGCCGTGGAGGCGGAGGAGCGGCGGGCGCGCGCCCTGCGGGCGCTCTTGCGCAGCGAGGCCCCGAGCCCTGGCCGGCCGGCGCCGCACGGCGCTGACGCCGCCGTCCGCGGGGGGAGGCCGGTCCGCGCCCCGTCGCCGACGGGTGTGCGCCCCTGTCGGCCCCCGTCGGCAGCCGTCGGCGCCCTTCCGCCCGCTGTCCCCTCCGCCCCGCCACCCGCATCGGTCGGGGGTGCGCCGTGTCCCGTCGCCGCGGGCGGACAGCGGCGGCAGGCTGCCCCACCCCCTGGCGTCTACAGATTTGTAGACGGTAAAGTGCCGGTGCCGTCCTCCCGCATCCGGCAGGGCCCGGGCTCCGCCGTGCCGTCGCACCGGTGCTCCCGGAAGCGGGAATTCCGTGCGCCGGGGGCGGGAATTCCTGCGTGCCGGAGTCGTCCTGGCCGCCTCCCTCGTCCTGCAGTTCCGGGCCCGCCGCTCCACGGCATGGGTCTACTGGACCGCCGTCGTCATGGTCAGCGTCTTCGGGACGATGGCCGCCGACGTCCTGCACGTGGGGCTCGGCATTCCCTACCTCGTCTCCACCGTGTTCTTCGCCGCCGCCCTCGCCGCGGTGTTCGCCGGCTGGTACGCCTGTGAGAGGACGCTCTCGATCCACAGCATCCGCACCCGCCGCCGCGAGTCCTTCTACTGGGCGACCGTCATGGCGACCTTCGCCCTCGGCACCGCGGCCGGCGACCTGACCGCGGTGACCATGCACCTGGGCTACCTGCCCTCCGGCATCGCGTTCGCCGCGCTGATCACCGTCCCGGCCCTCGCCTTCCGCGTGCGCGTCCTCAACGGGGTCGCCGCCTTCTGGTCCGCCTACGTGCTGACCCGGCCGCTCGGCGCCTCGTTCGCCGACTGGATGGGCGTCTCCCGCGACCGGGGCGGCCTCGAGCTGGGCACCGGACCGGTCAGCCTGGTCCTGCTGGCGGTGATCGCCGTCCTGGTCGGCTGCCTGGCGGCCACCCGCGCCGACGCGGCCCCGGAGGAGCGGGCCGCGCGTCCGTAGCCGAAGGCCCGGCCGCCGCCGTCCCGCCGCCCGCTCCCGCCACCCGCCCCGCCCGCTCCGATGGCGGGGCGGGGCGGGCGGCCTCCCCCGATCGGGTGCGGCGCGGCCGACACGGCCGGCGCGCGGCCGGTCCCGCCGGAAGCATGGCGCGGAGGTGCGAGGACCCGCGAGAGATCGGCCCCCATGAACAAGCTTCCCCAGGTCGCCCTGGCCTTCTGGATCATGAAGATCGCGGCGACCACCCTGGGCGAGACCGGCGGCGACCTGCTCGCCCAGACCCTGGCCGTCGGCTACGCCGTGAGCTCCGTCGTCCTGGTCGCCCTCTTCCTGGCGAGCCTGGTCGCGCAGCTGCGGGCCGAGCGGCTGCACCCGGCCCTGTACTGGACGGTCATCCTCTCCACGAGCACCGCCGGCACCACGATGTCGGACTTCATGAACCGCACCGCCGGACTCGGCTACGCCAGGGGCGCGCTGGTCCTCGTCACGCTGCTGGCGGCGGTCTTCGCCGTCTGGAAGGCCTCCGGCCTGCCCTTCGACGTCACACGGATCGCCACGTTCCGCGGGGAGCTCCTGTACTGGACCGCCATCCTGCTCTCCAACACGCTCGGCACCTCCCTGGGCGACTTCCTGGCCGACAGCTCGGGCCTCGGCTACCGGGGCGGGGCGCTGCTGGTCTGCGGCCTGCTGGCGCTCGTGGTCGCCGCCCGGTACGCGACCCGCATCCCGGTCCCGCCGCTGTTCTGGGCCGCGTTCGTCCTGACCCGGCCGCTGGGCGCGACCGTGGGCGACTTCTTCAGCAAGCCGGTCACCGAGGGCGGCCTCGGGTACGGGACCGTCGGCTCGTCCCTGATCCTCGCCTCGGTCCTCGCCGTCCTGGTCGCGCACTCCGCCCGTCAGCAGCGCCGGCGGGCGGCGGAGCGGCGCGAGGAGCAGCCCGTGCCGTCCCCGATCGGCTGACCGGTTGTGCGGCAGGGCGGACCGGCGGCGGGCACAGCGGCTGCGGGCGGACCGGCGGGCGGGCGGACCGGCGGGCGGGCAGCCGGGCGGACCGGCCGGGCGGGGGCGGTCCGGAGGCGGCCGGGCAGGGGGCGGGGTGCCGGTCTGCGAGCCGGTCGCAGTAGCTTGTTGGGTAAGCCTCATCTGTTCTGTCGTCTGCGGGCCGTCCCCCGCCCCGGCTGGAGCCCCCGTGTCCTCCTCGCAGATCGTCCTCCTCGGGGCCGTCGCCGGCCTCACCATCTACCTCGGCCTGCCGATCGGACGCCTGCGCAACCCCGCGCCGCGCCTCGCGACCGCCCTCAACGGGGTCGCCGTCGGCATCCTGGTCTTCCTGGTCTGGGACGTCCTCAGCGCCGCCTGGGAGCCGGTCGGCGCCGCCGTCGGGGACCACCGCTGGGGGACCGCCCTCACCGACGGCCTGGTCATGGCCGCCGGCCTGGCCGCGGGGATGGCCGGCCTGGTCCACTACGACCGCTGGATCGCCCGGCGCCGGACGGCTGCCCTCTCCGAGGGGCCGGGCGCCGCGGCCGCCACCGAGCTGGCCCGCCCCGTCCGCTCCCGGGCCGCCGGCCTGTCCATGATGATCGCCACCGGCATCGGCCTGCACAACTTCGCCGAGGGCCTGGCCATCGGCAACTCCGCCGCCCGGGGCGAGATCTCCCTCGCCGTCCTGCTCGTCATCGGCTTCGGCCTGCACAACGCCACCGAGGGCTTCGGGATCGTCGCCCCGCTGGCCGCCGCGGGGGAGCGGCCCTCCTGGGGGGCCCTGGCCCTGCTCGGCCTGATCGGCGGCGGGCCCACCTTCCTCGGCACGCTCGTCGGGCAGCACGTGGTCAGCGACACCCTCTCCATCGCCTTCCTCGGCCTCGCCGCGGGCTCCATCCTCTACGTCGTCGTCGAGCTCCTGGCCGTCGCCCGCCGCGCCGCCATGAAGGAGCTCACCACCTGGACGATCCTGCTGGGCCTCTTCCTGGGCTTCGCCACCGACGCCGTGGTGACCGCCGCCGGCGTGTGACCCGCCGGGCCGCGCCGACCCGGGCCGCACTGGACGGGACCGGCCCGCACCGGACCGGAACCTCGCCGGTTCCGCCCGGGGCGTCCGGCCGCGGCGGTCACCCCGCAGCGGTCACCCCGAGGCGGTCACCGCGCGGCGGTCAGCCCGAGACGCCGCCGCCGGCGGCGGGCGAGTGCTTCGCGGACTCCGGGACGGGCGAGTCCTCGCGGATCGCCTTCCACAGCGCGGACGCCTGCGGCTCGGCCGCCACCACCCGGTTCGGGTCGATCCGGTCGTACCGGACCGGCAGCATGAGCGTCTCCATGGTGTCCGGGTCGACGCCCTTCACACTGCGGCCGAACTCCGCGAGCGCGGTCAGCGACCCCAGGTCGGAGTCGGTGGTGAGCAGCTTGGTGGCGGCGTCGGCCATCTTGTAGCTCTTGACCGGGCTGCCCAGCAGGTCCTGCTTCTTCACCTCGGCCACCAGGGCCGTCATGAACTGCTGCTGCAGCCCGATCCGCCCGAGGTCGCTGCCGTCGCCGACGCCGTGCCGGGTGCGGACGAAGGCGAGGGCCTGGGTGCCGTCCAGCCGGTGCGTGCCGGGGGCCAGGTGCAGCCCGCTGTGCCGGTCGTCGATGGCGTTCGTCGTGCGGACGGTGACGCCGCCGATGGTGTCGACCAGGTCCTTGAAGCCCACGAAGTCGATCTCGACGTAGTGGTCCATGCGCACGCCGGACATCTTCTCGACCGTCTTCACCACGCACGCCGGCCCGGCGAGGCTGTAGACGGAGTTGAACATGACCCGCTTCGCGGCGGGCAGGGCGGCGCCGTTGCGCCCGGTGCAGGAGGGGCGGGTCACCAGGGTGTCGCGGGGGATGCTCACGACGGTCGCCCGGCCTCCGCCCGCGGGTATGTGCACCACCATCGCGGTGTCCGAGCGGGCGCCGCCGACGTTGCCGCCGCCCAGGTCCTGGTTGCCGCCGGCCCGGGAGTCCGAGCCCAGGACCAGGACGTCCCTGGCCGCGGCGGCCACCTTCGCCGGGCGGTCGGTGCCCAGCTCCCGGCCGAGGTCGACGCCGGTGTGGATGTTGGAGTCCAGGTGCCGGTACAGGCCGTAGGCCGTCCCGGCGCCGGCGAGCACGGCCACGCCCGCGACCAGGCCGACGACCTTCGGCCACCTGCGGCGGCGCCGGGGCGCCGGTCCTGCGGCCTCCGCGCCGCCGTTCCCGGCCGGGGCGGCCTGCTCCTCGGCGGCGTGCTCACGGGCGCTCTGTGCCATGGCGTCTCCACGCTCCTTGCGCTGCTGGTGGTCCGGTCGTTCGGGAGGGCGCGGAGGGGGCACTGCGGGCGTGCGGCCCCGGCCGGCGACTGCGCCGACCCCCCTGCCCCCTGCCGCCGGCCCCCTCCGCCGGTCCGGCCCTCCGGGGGCCGCGGGTGCGGTTCCGGGAGGCGGCGGGGCGGCGGGGCGGCCCCGGGAAGCATAGGGGCACGCCCCCCTTCCGCCGCAGGGTGGTCCGTCCGCGGCGGCCGGAGCCCGCCGGGGGGCAGGGCCGACGGCCGCTGCGCACGGTGTGACCTTCACACCTTCTCCGCGAGGACGGTCGGGCCGTCCGTGTCCGCCGGAGGGCGCCCTCGCGCATAAAACCGCTGGTCGAAGCCGTTCTCCGGCGCCGGCCCGACGGGGGTGCCGCCGGAAGATCGAGTTCTCCGGGCGGAAAGCACGTTGTATGGTTCACGAACTGGTTACAAACCCTTTGCTTTTCTTTTGGCCGGGGGACATGTCCGTGACCGGAGGGGCCGTTCGCCGGCCCCGAGCGAGAGGGCTGTGGGCCGGCCGTGCAGGGCGCCACGACGTAGAGAGACCCGGAGGACCCGTTGGCGCCCGTGCATCCCCGTGTGAGCATCGTCGTGCCCTTCCAGGACGTGGAGGAGTACCTCCCCGAGTGCCTGGAGTCCCTCGCGGGGCAGACCTTCGAGGACTTCGAGGTGCTCCTGGTGGACGACGGCTCCACCGACTCCTCCCCGCGCCTCGCCGAGGACTTCTGCCGCCGCGACCCCCGCTTCCGGATGCTGCGGCAGTCCGCGCAGGGCCCCGGCGCCGCCCGCAACGCCGGCATCCGCGCCGCCCACCCCCGCGCGGAGTACCTCGCCTTCGCGGACGGCGACGACGTCCTGCCCGAGTACGCCTACGAGCTGCTGGTCCGCACCCTGGACGGCTCCGACGCCGACTTCGTCTCCGGCAACGTCCAGATGATGGACTCCACCCGGCGCTGGCAGTCCCCGCTGCACAGGGCCCCCCTGGGAAAGAGCCGCCGCGGCACCCACATCACGCGCTTCGACGCGCTGATCTACGACCGCACCGTGTGGAACAAGCTCTTCCGCCGCTCCTTCTGGGACGGCCACGGCCTGGCCTTCCCCGAGGGCGTCCTCTACGAGGACTCCTGGGTCAACATGACCGCCCACTACCGCGCCGCCAAGGTCGACGTCGTCCAGGACGTCGTCTACTACTGGCGCCGCCGCGACGGCGGCTCCGCCCCGTCCATCACCCAGCGCCACCACGAGCTGCCGTGCCTGCGCGACCGGGTGGCCGCGGTCCGCTCCGTCAGCCGCTTCCTGGCGGAGTTCGGCGGCGGGACCCACCTGGAGCACAAGCGCAGGTACGACCAGGCCTGCCTCAGGTCCGACCTGATGATCCACCTGAACGTGCTCCCCGACGCGGACGAGGAGTTCCGCCGGTACTTCATGGAGGCGGCCAACGCCTTCATCGACGAGGCCGACCCGTCCGTCGTCGACGACCTCCCCGCCGAGATGCGGGTCAAATGGTCGCTGGTCCGCCAGGGCAAGCTCGACGAGCTGCTCGCCGTCGTGGAGTTCGCCCGCAAGGGCGGCCCGCCCCCGATCCGCCGCCGGCTGCACCGCTACCTCGACTACCCCTTCCTCGGCGACCGCGAGGCGGGCGTGGACAAGAGCGCGTACCGGGTGGAGAAGGACCTCTCGCTCTTCTCCTCGCTCGGCGGCGCCCACTGGGAGGGGGACCGGCTCCACCTCTCCGGGGCCGCGTACATCCGCTTCATCAACGTCCACAGGCGCCGCATGTCGATCAAGGCCGTGGCGCTGCGCAACCGCAGGCAGGGCCGGCTGGTCGTGGTCCCCGCGAGGACCGTCCACCGTCCGCAGGCCACCGAGGCCTCCGGGCAGAACCGCTACTGCTACGACTGGTCCGGCTTCGAGACCAGGATCGACATCTCCCGCCTGAGGAAGCGGGGCGCGTGGGTCGAGGGCACCTGGGACGTCGCCGCCGGCGTCCTCAGCCGCGGCCTGTTCCGCTACCGCGGCATGGTCGCCGGGAGCGCGGGGAGCGCCTCCCACCCGCCGTACCGGTACGTGGACCGCAACGTCCGGGCCGTGCCGCTCTTCGTCCAGGGCCGGCTCAAGCTGCGGATCGAGGTCGTGCGCTGCCGCATCACCGGGCACCGCGCCGACGGGGACGCCGTGGAGCTGCGCGGGGTGCTCCTCGCCCCCGAGGTCCCCGAGCGCGCCACCCTGCGGGTGCGCAGCCTGGCCGGCGCCGCCCAGTACGACGCCCCGGTGCGCTTCGCCCCCGGCGGCGAGGGCTGGTGCACCTTCACCGCCCGGGTCCCCATGTCCTGGCTGGTCCCCCGCTCCCGCCGCGAGGCCGGGGCGGACACGCCCCGGTCCTGGACCATGGGCAGCAACGGCTGGAAGACCTCCTTCCACATCGCCGGCCGCAGGGCGCCGCTCCACCCGGTGGTGGCCGAGGACGTCCCCGACGGCTGCCACCGCCTGCCCGACGCCCTGCAGAACCCCGAGGGCGACCGCGAGGTCGTGGTCCACCGCAACGGCGCCGGCTACCTGGTGCTGTTCGAACGGGCCGCGCTGCCCGTCGCCTCCGCCGTGTCCTGGCACCCCGACGGCTCGCTGGAGCTGCGCTGCCGCTACCCCGCCGCACGCCTCCTGACGGCCGCCCAGTACGCCACGGCGCAGCTGGTGGTCCGCTCGCGCGCCCACGGCGCCGAGCGGACCGTGCCCCTGCAGTGGCTGGGCGACGAGTTCCGGGCGGTGCTCACCCCCGCCCGGATGCGGACGCTCGCCGGGAGCATCCCGCTCGCCTCCGGCCGGTGGGACTTCTTCCTGCGCCGCCAGGACGCCGCGCTCCCGCAGGAGGCGGGGGAGGACGGACCCCCGGCCGACCTCATGGTCAAGGTCGACCAGCGGCTGATCCCCGGCCTGCCCGCCGACCTCGAGGTGGACGGCCGCCGCTACGAGCTGCAGTCCGAGGCGTGGGACCGGCTCTCGCTCCTGGTGCACTCCGCGATGCCCGAGGACGCCCGCGGCCCCTACCGGCAGAAGCTGCTGCGCACCCGGGCCTACCCCGAGGCGCGCCGCCGGCCCGTGCGCCCGGCGGTGCTCTTCGACTCCTTCAAGGGCAGCCAGTTCTCCGACAGCCCCCGGGCCCTGCACGAGGAGCTGCTGCGCCGCGGCACCGGCCTGGAGCACCTGTGGGTGGTCAAGGACGACCAGGTGGAGCTGCCGCCGTCGGTCCGCCCGGTGCGCATGTGGTCGCCGGACTGGTACGAGGCGCTGGCCACCTCCCGGTACGTCGTCGCCAACAACCACCTGCCCGACTGGTTCCGCAAGCGGGAGGGCCAGCTGGTGGTGCAGACCTGGCACGGCACCCCGCTCAAGCGGATCGGCCACGACATCGAGGCGGTCCACTTCGCCGACCGGCGCTACCTGGAGAGGCTGCGGTCCGAGGTCGCGCAGTGGGACGTGCTCGTCTCGCCCAACAGCTTCAGCACGCCGATCCTGCGGCGGGCCTTCGGCTTCGAGGGCGAGCTCGCGGAGACCGGCTACCCCCGCAACGACGTCCTCGTCCGCGCCGACCAGGGCAGGAGGGCCGCCGAGGTCCGCGCCCGGATCGGCATCCCCCCGGGCAGGCGCGTCGTCACCTACGCCCCGACCTGGCGCGACGACCGGTTCCACGGCGCGGGCCGGTACAAGTTCGACTTCCGGATCGACCTGGAGCACGCCCGCCGGGTGCTGGGCCGCGACCACGTGCTGCTGGTCCGGCGCCACCCCAACGTGGTCGACCCCGTGCCGGGCGCCGGGAACGGCTTCGTCTGGGACGTGTCCGCCTACCCCGACATGGCCGACCTGTCGCTGATCACCGACGTCATGGTCACCGACTACTCGTCGCTGATGTTCGACTTCGCGAACACCGGCCGGCCGATGCTCTTCTTCACCTACGACCTGGAGCACTACCGGGACACCCTGCGCGGCTTCTACTTCGACTTCGAGCAGTGCGCCCCCGGGCCGCTGCTGTCCACCTCGCGGGAGCTGGTGGAGGCGATCGCGGACGTCGGGGAGGTCGCGTACGCGTACGCCGACCGGTACCGGTGGTTCCGGGAGGAGTTCTGCGACCTGGACGACGGCCATGCCGCGCACCGGCTCGCCGACCGCATCCTGGAGGCGGGCGGCGACCTGCCCCGGCCCGACCCGCGCCTGCACGTCCCCGAGCAGCGGCCCCGGCACACCTTCATGCCCACCGTCTGAGCGCCGCCGGCGCCCGGACCGGTGCGCAGCGGCGCCGGGGCGGCCCGTACCGGGCGCCGTCAAGATGCCGTCAGGATCGCCCGGCGGCCCCCGCCCCGCGGACCGGCCGCCGCCCGGACGGCCGTACGCTCGGCGGGGCGGCCCCGGACCGCGGAGGGCGCGGGCGGGCCGCCCGTGCGGAGAATGGTGGTCATGGCGCGCGGCAGGTTGAGGATCCTCCTGGGGGCGGCCCCCGGGGTGGGCAAGACCTACGCCATGCTCGCCGAGGCCCACCGCCGCGCCTCCCGCGGCACCGACGTCGTCGTCGGCTTCGCCGAGGACCACGGCCGGGCCCGCACCGCCGAGCTGCTGGAGGGCCTGGAGGTCGTGCCGCGGCGCCGGACGGAGTACCGGGGCACCGTCCTCACCGAGATGGACCTCGACGCGGTCCTGGCCCGGCGCCCCCGCGTTGCCCTGGTCGACGAGCTCGCGCACACCAACGCCCCCGGCGGCCGCCACGCCAAGCGCTGGCAGGACGTCGAGGAGCTCCTCGCGGCCGGCATCGACGTGGTCTCCACCGTCAACGTCCAGCACCTGGAGTCGCTCGGCGACGTCGTCGAGGGCATCACCGGCGTCCGGCAGCGCGAGACCGTCCCCGACGAGGTGGTCCGCCGCGCCGACCAGATCGAACTGGTCGACATGGCCCCGGAGGCGCTGCGCCGCCGCATCGCGCACGGCAACGTCTACGCCCCCGACCGGGTCGACGCCGCCCTCTCCCACTACTTCCGGCCCGGCAACCTCACCGCGCTGCGCGAACTCGCCCTGCTGTGGACCGCCGACCGCGTCGACGAGTACCTCCAGCGCTACCGCACCGAGCACGGCATCGAGGCGACCTGGCCGGCCCGCGAGCGGATCGTCGTCGGGCTCACCGGCGGACCGGAGGGCGCCACCCTGCTGCGCCGGGCCGCCCGGATCGCCGCCCGCGGCTCCGGCAGCGAACTGCTCGCCGTCCACGTCCGCCGCTCCGACGGCCTCGCCGGCCCCCCGCCGGAGCACCTGGCCGCCCAGCGGCAGCTGGTGGAGGACCTCGGCGGGACCTTCCACACCGTGGCCGGGGGCGACACCGCCACCGCCCTGCTCGACTTCGCCCGCGGCGTCAACGCCACCCAGGTCGTGCTGGGCTCCAGCCGCCGCGGCACCCTGCAGTCCCTCCTCGGCCCCGGCGTCGGCGCCACCGTCGCGCGGGAGTCCGGCGACATCGACGTCCACATCGTCACCCACGAGCACGCCGCCCGCGGCCGCCCCGCCCTCCCCGGGCGGCTGCCGGTCAAGCTCGGCCGCGTCCGCGCCGTCTCCGGCTGGCTCCTGGGCTGCGGCGGGCCGCTGCTGCTCACCCTGCTGCTCACCCGCGTCACCGGGGACCCGGGCCTCCCCACCGCCCTGCTGCTCTTCCTCACCCTCACCGTCGGCGCCGCCCTCGCCGGCGGGGTGTTCCCGGCGATCGCCGCGGCCGTCCTCAGCTCGCTGCTGCTCAACTGGTTCTTCACCCCGCCCGCCCACACCCTCACCGTCTCCGACCCGAAGAACCTCCTGGCGCTGCTGGTCTTCGTCGGGGTGGGCACGGCCGTCGCCTCCGTCGTCGACCTCGCCGCGCGGCGCGCCCAGCAGGCCGCCCGCAGCCGCGCCGAGGCGGAGGCCCTGGGCCGCCTGGCGGGCGCCGTCCTGCGCGGCGAGGACAGCCTGGCGGCGCTGCTCCAGCGGGTCCGGGAGGACTTCCAGGTCGAGTCCGCCGCCCTGCTGGAGCGGACCGGCGACCGCGGCCCCTGGCGCCGCACCGCCTCGGCCGGACCCGACCCCGCGGGGCGGCCCGAGGACGCCGCGACGGAGGTCCCTGTGGGCGACCGCCTCTCGCTGGCGCTCGGCGGCCGGGTCCTGCCCGCCGACGACCGCCGCCTGCTGGGCGCGTACGCCGCCCAGGCCGTGGCCCTCCTGGAGCGCCGCCGCCTCGCCGAGCAGGCCGCCGGCGCCCGCCGCCTCGCCGAGGGCAACCGCATCCGCACCGCGCTGCTCGCCGCCGTCTCCCACGACCTGCGCACGCCCCTCGCCGGGATCAAGGCCGCCGTCACCTCGCTGCGCTCGCAGGAGGTGCGGTGGAGCCCCGAGGACGAGGCCGAGCTGCTCGCCGGCATCGAGGACGGCGCCGACCGGCTCGACCACCTCATCGGCAACCTCCTCGACATGAGCCGCCTCCGGACCGGCACGGTCGCCCCGCTGCTGCGCGAGGTCGACCTCGACGAGGTGGTCCCGGTGGCGCTGGGCGGCGTCCCCGTCGACGCGGTGCGCCTGGAGGTCGGCGAGGACCTGCCGATGGTCCTCGCCGACGCCGGCCTGCTGGAGCGGGCCGTCGCCAACGTGGTGGAGAACGCCGTCAAGTACAGCCCGCCCGGGACCCCGGTGGTCGTCCGCGCCGACGCCCTGCGCCTGCCGGACGGCGACCGGGTGGAGCTGCGGGTCGCCGACCGCGGGCCGGGGGTGCCGGACGACGCCAAGGACCGGATCTTCGAGCCCTTCCAGCGGTACGGGGACGCCCCGCGCGGCAGCGGCGTCGGCCTGGGCCTCGCGGTGGCCCGCGGCTTCGTGGAGGCCATGGGCGGGCGGCTGACGGCCGAGGACACCCCCGGCGGCGGGATGACCATGGTGGTCGCCCTGCCCGCGGCGGCCGGCGCCGCCGCGGGCATGCCGCCCTCCCCCGGGGAGGCCGCGTGACGTGCCCCCGGACCCGCCCCCGGCCGCCGCGGGCCGCGCCGCCCCCCGGCGGCGTCCGGACCCGTACCGGCATTCCGGCCCGTACCGGCATTCCGGCCCGTACCGGCATCCAGACCCGTACCGAAAGGCAGCGCACCCCATGACCCGGGTCCTCGTGGTGGACGACGAACCCCAGCTCGTCCGCGCCCTGGTGATCAACCTCAAGGCCCGCGGCTACGAGGTGGACGCCGCCCCCGACGGGACGGGCGCCCTGAAGCTCGCCGCGGCCCGCCACCCCGACGTGGTCCTCCTCGATCTCGGCCTGCCCGACATGGACGGCGCCGACGTCATCCGCGGCCTGCGCGGCTGGACCCGGGTCCCCGTCATCGTCCTCTCCGCCCGCCACGCCTCCGACGAGAAGGTCCAGGCCCTGGACGCCGGCGCCGACGACTACGTCACCAAGCCCTTCGGCATGGACGAGCTCCTCGCCCGCCTGCGCGCCGCCGTCCGCCGCGCCGAGCCCGCCGCCGGGACCGGCGAGGGCGCCGTCGTGGCCACCGACGCGTTCACCGTCGACCTCGCCGCCAAGAAGGTCCGGCGCGCCGACGCCGACGTGCGCCTCACCCCCACCGAGTGGCACCTGCTGGAGGTGCTGGTCCGCAACCGCGGCCGGCTGGTCACCCAGACCCAGCTCCTCCAGGAGGTCTGGGGGCCCGCCTACCGCACGGAGACCAACTACCTGCGGGTGTACATGGCCCAGCTGCGCCGCAAGCTGGAGGCCGACCCGTCCCGCCCCCGGCACTTCATCACCGAGCCCGGGATGGGCTACCGCTTCGAGGCGTAGCCGTCGGTCCGGCCCCGGGCGCCGCGCCGCCGGCGGGCGCGGCGCCCGACGGGGACGGCGCCGCGGGGAGGGTGAGGACGAGGGTCGCGCCGCCGCCGGGGGTGTCCTCCACGCCGAGGGAGCCGCCCATGGCCTCGGCGAGGCCGCGGGAGAGGGCGAGGCCCAGGCCGGTGCCGGTGGTGTTGTCCGTGTCGCCCAGGCGCTGGAAGGGCTGGAAGACCCGGTCGCGGTCCTCCGCCGGGATGCCGGGGCCCCGGTCGACGACCCGCAGTTCCACGCGGTCGCCGAGGGCGCCCGCAGTGACGGTGACCGGCCGGCCGGGGGTGTTGTGGCGGGCGGCGTTGGCGGTGAGGTTCGCGAGGATGCGCTCCAGGAGCGGCGGGTCGGCGAGGACGGGCGGGGCCGCGCCGAGCCCGTCGCCCGCGACCGCCGGCTGCGGGGCGGGCAGGCTGTCCACCGCCCGGGAGAGGGCCTCGCCCAGGTCCGTCGCCTCCAGGTGCAGGGTGAGGGCCCCGGCCTGGAGGCGGCTCATGTCGAGGAGGTTGTCGACCAGCCTCGCCAGCTTGGCGAGGGAGTCCTCGGCGGTGGCGAGCAGCTCGGCCTCGTCCTCCGGCGGGAAGTGCACGTCGGGGCTGCGCAGCGAGCCGACGGAGGCGAGGGCGGCGGCCAGCGGGGTCCGCAGGTCATGGCTGACGGCGGCCAGCAGGGCGGTGCGCATGCGGTCGGCGGCCCGGATGGGCTCGACCTCGGCGGCGGCGCGGGCGAGGCGCTCGCGGTCCAGGGCGGCCGCGGCGTGGGCGGCGAAGGCGGCGAGGACACGCTGGTCCGAGGCGGGCAGCCGGCGGCCGGTGAGGACGAGGACGGCGTCGTCGCCGACCGGGACCTCGGTGACCGCCGCGTCCGCCGCGGAGCCGTCCCCGGCCGGTGCCGGTGCCGGTGCCGGTGCCGGAGCCTGCGCTGCCGCCGGCGTCCGGGCCGGGTGCGCGGCCGGGACGGGGGCGTCGCTGCGGGCGACGGCCCCGCCGGTGCCGTCGGGGCCGCGGCGCAACAGCGCGGCGCTCGCCATGCCGAAGGCGACCCGGGAGCGCTCCAGGAGGGCGGGCACGGTGTCGGCGCCCCGCAGGACGCTCCCGGCCAGGTCGGAGAGGGTCTCGGCCTCGGCGGTGGCGCGGGCGGCGCGCGCGGTCTGGCGGGCCGCGCGGTCCACGACCGCCGCCACGGCGAGCGCCACGCAGGTGAAGACGCCGAGCGCCAGGACGTTGTTGGGCTCGGCGATGGTGAAGCGGCCCACCGGGGGGATGAAGGAGTAGTTCAGGAGCAGCGAGGCGGTGAGCGAGGCGAGCAGCGCGGAGGCGACGCCGCCGAGCAGGGCGACCCCGACCACGGCGAGCTGGAAGAGCAGGGCGACGCTGGTGAGGTTGACCTCCTCGCGCAGGTGGGTGAGGACCAGGGTCAGCAGCCAGGGCAGCACCAGCCCGGAGGCGAAGCCCGCCGCCGAGCGGGGCCGGGAGTGGCGGCGGCCCAGCGGGGGCAGCCGGCCGTGGCCCGCCTCCTCGTGGGTGACCATGTGGACGTCGATGTCGGCGGAGAGGTCGACGGTGGTCTCGCCGATGCCGCGGCCGGTGAGGAAGCGGGTGAGGCGGCCCCGGCGGCTGGTGCCGAGCACCAGCTGCGTGGCGTCCTGGGCGCGGGCGAAGTCCAGCAGCGCGGTCGGCACGTCGTCGCCGACGACCACGTGGTAGGTGCCGCCCAGGGACTCCACGAGCTGCCGCTGCCCGGCGAGGGCGGCGGGGGAGGCCCCGGCCAGGCCGTCGCTGCGGGCGACGTGGACGGCCATGACCTCGCCGCCCGCCGTGCGGTCGGCGATGCGGGCGGCCCGGCGGACCAGCGTGGCGCCCTCGGGGCCGCCGGTGAGGGCGACCACGACCCGCTCGCGGGTCTCCCACACCTTCCCTATGCCGTGGGCGGCGCGGTAGTCGCGCAGGCCCTCGTCGACCCGGCCGGCCACCCACAGCAGGGCGAGCTCGCGCAGCGCGGTGAGGTTGCCGACCCGGAAGTAGTTCGAGAGCGCGGCGTCCACCTTCTCGGCGGCGTAGACGTTGCCGTGGGCCATCCGGCGGCGCAGCGCCTCCGGGGCCATGTCGACCAGCTCGATCTGGTCGGCGCGGCGGACGACCTCGTCGGGGACGGTCTCGCGCTGCGGCACCCCGGTGATCTTCTCGACGACGTCGTTGAGGGATTCCAGGTGCTGGACGTTGACGGTGGTGAGCACGTCGATGCCGGCGGCGAGGAGCTCCTCGACGTCCTGCCAGCGCTTGGCGTGGCGGCCGCCGGGGACGTTGGCGTGGGCGAGCTCGTCGACCAGGGCGACGCGGGGGCGCCGGGCGAGGACCGCGTCGGTGTCCAGTTCGGTGAACTCCGCGCCGCGGTGGGTGCGGACGGCCCGGGGCACGACCTCCAGGCCCTCCAGCATGCGCTCGGTGCGGGCCCGGCCGTGGCACTCCACGTAGGCGACGACGACGTCGGTGCCGCGGTCGGCGCGGCGGCGGGCCTCGTCCAGCATGCGGTAGGTCTTGCCGACCCCGGGGGCGGCCCCCAGGTACACCCGCAGGCGGCCGGGCCGGCGGCTGCCGGGGGACGGGTCCTGGTCGTGCGTCACCGTCGCGCTCCTCCTCCGTGGGCGGGGGCGGTCCGTGGGGCGGGACCGGTCCGTGGGGCGGGGTCGTCCCACGGGGTGCGGCCGGCCCGCCGGCGGGGGCGTCCCCCGCGCGGCCGGGCCGGCCGGTGGTCACGGCATGTGCCGGCCGTGCGTCACCTCAGGGCGTCGAGCGCCCGGTTGAGCTCCAGGACGTTGACGCGCTCCTGGCCGAGGAAGCCGGCGACCGGCCCCTGGACGTGCCGCTCGACCAGGGCGGCGACGGCGGCCCGGTCCAGCCCCCGCACCCGCGCGACCCGGGCGACCTGCTCCCGGGCGTAGGCGGGGGAGATGTGCGGGTCGAGGCCGGAGCCGGAGGCGGTCACCGCGTCGGCGGGGACCTGCGAGGGCGCGACGCCGTCGAAGGCGGCGACGGCGGCCCGGCGCTCCCTGACGGCCCTGACCAGGTCCTCGTCGTTCGGGCCGAGGTTGGAGGCGCCGGTGGCGGTCGGGTCGTAGCCGCCCGCGGAGGGGCGGGGCTGGAACCAGCGGGGGTCCGGCCGCGCCGGCTCGTCGGCGTCGCCCGGGTCCTTCTTCGGCAGGTCGAAGCTCTGGCCGATCAGGCTGGAGCCGACGACCTTCCCGTGCGACTCCACCAGGGAGCCGTTCGCCTGCCGGGGGAAGGCGGCCTGGCCGACGCCGGTGAGCAGCAGCGGGTAGGCGAGGCCGAGGAGGACGGTCATGACGAGCAGCATGCGCAGCGCCGTCAGGTGCGTGCGGAGTGCTGCGGGGAGGGGGGTTGCCATGGTGGCTTCTTCCGTTCCCTCCGGGGCCCGGACCTCTCCGGGCCCCGGATCTCTTCGGGCCTCGGGTCAGCGGAGCCCGGGGACGAACTGGACGACGAGGTCGATGAGCTTGATGCCGGCGAACGGCAGGACGAGCCCGCCGAGTCCGTAGACCCACAGGTTGCGGCGGAGCAGGGAGGCCGCCGAGGACGGCCGGTAGCGCACGCCGCGCAGCGCCAGCGGGATCAGCACCACGATGATCAGGGCGTTGAAGACGATCGCCGAGGTGATCGCCGACTGCGGGCTGTGCAGCTGCATGACGTTGAGCCGGTCCAGGCCCGGATGGACCGCGGCGAACATCGCGGGGATGATCGCGAAGTACTTCGCGACGTCGTTGGCGATGGAGAAGGTGGTCAGCGCGCCGCGGGTGATCAGCAGCTGCTTGCCGATCTCGACGATCTCGATCAGCTTGGTGGGGTTGGAGTCCAGGTCCACCATGTTGCCGGCCTCCTTGGCCGCCATGGTGCCGGTGTTCATGGCCACGCCCACGTCGGCCTGGGCCAGCGCCGGGGCGTCGTTGGTGCCGTCGCCGGTCATGGCGACCAGCTTGCCCCCGGCCTGCTCCTGCTTGATCAGGGCCATCTTGTCCTCGGGGGTGGCCTCGGCGAGGAAGTCGTCGACGCCCGCCTCCTCGGCGATGGCCCGTGCCGTCAGCGGGTTGTCACCCGTGATCATCACGGTGCGGATGCCCATCCGGCGCAGCTCCTCGAAGCGCTCCCGGATGCCGTGCTTGACCACGTCCTTGAGGTGGATGACGCCCAGCACGCGCGGCGCGGCGTCCCCCTCGCGGGAGGCGACGACCAGCGGGGTGCCGCCGGAGGCGGAGATCCGCTCCACCAGCTCCCCGACGTCCGCACCGACCGTGCCGCCGTTGCCGGACACCCATGCGGAGACCGCCCCGGCGGCGCCCTTGCGGACGCTGCGCACCGTCCCGTCCTCGTCCAGGTCGACGCCGGACATGCGGGTCTGCGCGGTGAAGGGCACCCACACGGCGTGGCCGAGCTCGCCCTGCTGACGGGCCCGCAGCCCGTACGTCTCCTTGGCGAGCACGACGACGGAGCGGCCCTCGGGGGTCTCGTCGGCGAGCGAGGAGAGCTGGGCGGCGTCCGCCAGCTCGCCGGTGGCGGTGCCCGCGGCCGGGAGGAACTCGGCCGCCTGCCGGTTGCCGAGGGTGATGGTGCCGGTCTTGTCCAGCAGCAGGGTGTTGACGTCGCCCGCGGCCTCCACGGCGCGGCCCGACATGGCGAGCACGTTGCGCTGCACCAGGCGGTCCATGCCGGCGATGCCGATCGCGGAGAGCAGCGCGCCGATGGTGGTCGGGATGAGCGCCACGGTCAGCGCGGTCAGGACGACCAGCGTCTGCGGGGCGCCCGCGTAGGCCGCCATGGGCTGCAGGGTGACGACCGCCAGCAGGAAGACGACGGTGAGGGACGCCAGCAGGATGTTGAGGGCGATCTCGTTGGGGGTCTTCTGCCGGGCCGCGCCCTCGACGAGGGCGATCATCCGGTCGACGAAGGTCTTGCCCGGCTCGGAGGTGATCCGCACGACGATCCGGTCGGAGAGCACCTTCGTACCGCCGGTGACGGCCGAGCGGTCGCCGCCGGACTCGCGGATGACCGGTGCGGACTCGCCGGTGATGGCGGACTCGTCGACGCTGGCCACGCCCTCGACGACGTCGCCGTCGCCGGGGATGGTCTGACCGGCCTCGACGACCACCGTGTCGCCGAGCCGCAGCGCGGTGGCGGACACCTCCTCCTCGGCGGCGGCGGTGCGGCCCGGGGCCCAGTCGACGAGGCGGCGGGCGGTGGTGTCGGTCCGGGTGCGGCGCAGGGTGTCGGCCTGGGCCTTGCCGCGGCCCTCGGCCACGGCCTCGGCCAGGTTGGCGAAGACCACGGTGAGCCAGAGCCAGGCGGTGATCGACCAGGAGAAGACGCTCGGGTCGGCGACCGCCGAGCCGGTGGTGAGCACCGACCCGACCTCGACGACGAACATCACCGGGTTCTTCACCATGACCCGGGGGTCGAGCTTGCGCAGGGCGCCGGGGAGGGCGGCGAGGAGCTGTCCGGGCTCCAGCAGGCCGCCGGAGACCCGGTGCGGGCCGGCGTCCGGGCCGGGGGACCCGCCCGGCTGCCGCACCGGTGCGGGGGTGGCGGCGGGGCCCGTCTCGGTGGGGGTGGGGGACGGCATGGCTCACAGACCTTCCGCGATCGGCCCCAGCGCGAGCGCCGGGAAGTAGGTGAGGCCCACGACGATCAGGACGACGCCGGTCAGCAGGCCCACGAACAGGGGCTTGTGGGTGGGCAGGGTGCCCTCGGTGGCCGGGACGGGCTGCTGGCGCGCCAGGGAGCCGGCGAGCGCCAGGACGAACACCATCGGCAGGAAGCGGCCGACGAGCATGGCCAGGCCGAGCGCGGTGTTCCACCAGGGGGTGCTGACCGTGAGGCCCGCGAAGGCGGAGCCGTTGTTGTTGGCCGCCGAGGTGAAGGCGTACAGCACCTCGGAGAAGCCGTGCGGCCCGCTGTTGAGCATGTCCGCCCGCTCGCCCGGCAGCGCCATCGCCAGGCCGGTGCCGACCAGCACGACCGCGGGGGTGGTGAGGATGTACAGCGAGGCGAACTTCATCTCCCGGGCGCCGAGCTTCTTGCCCAGGTACTCGGGGGTGCGTCCCACCATCAGGCCGGCCACGAAGACCGCCACGACCGCGAGGACCAGCATGCCGTACAGGCCGGAGCCCACGCCGCCGGGCGCGATCTCGCCCAGCATCATGTTGAGGATCGTCACGCCGCCGCCGAAGGGCGTGTACGAGTCGTGGAAGGAGTTCACCGCGCCGGTGGAGGTGAGCGTCGTGGACGCCGCGAACAGCGCCGAGGCCGCGATGCCGAACCGCTGCTCCTTGCCCTCCGCGGCCGCGCCCGCCGCCTGGGCGGCCGCGCCGTGGTGCTGCGCCTCGAAGAAGGTGACCAGCGCCACGGAGGCGACCCAGAGGACCGCCATCACGGAGAGGATCGCGTAGCCCTGGCGGTGGTCCCCGACCATCCGGCCGAAGGTGCGCGGCAGCGCCACCGGGATCAGCAGGAGGAGGAAGACCTCCAGCAGGTTGGTGAAGCCGTCGGGGTTCTCGAAGGGGTGGGAGGAGTTGGCGTTGTAGAAGCCGCCGCCGTTGGTGCCCAGCTCCTTGATGACCTCCTGCGAGGCCACCGGCCCGCCGGTGATCGACTGGCTGCCGCCGACGAGGGTGTGCACGTCGGTGAGGCCGTGGAGGTTCTGGACCGCGCCCGCGGCCACGAGGACCAGGCCGAGGACGACCGCCGGCGGCAGCAGCAGGCGCAGCACGACCCGGGTGAGGTCCACCCAGAAGTTGCCGACCCGGTCGGTGCGGCTGCGGGTGAAGCCCCGGATCAGGGCGGCCACGACGGAGATGCCCACCGCGGCGGAGACGAAGTTCTGCACCGCCAGGCCGGCCATCTGCACCAGGTGGCCCATGGTCGACTCGCCCGAGTACGACTGCCAGTTGGTGTTGGTCACGAAGGAGGCGGCCGTGTTGAACGCCGTGTCCGCTGTGACGGCGGGGAGGCCGAGGCTGAGCAGCAGGTGGTCCTGCACCCGCTGGAAGACGTAGAGGAAGACGACCGAGACCGCCGAGAAGGCGAGGACGCTGCGCAGGTACACCGGCCAGCGCTGGTCGGCGTCGCCGTCCACGCCGGTCAGCCGGTACAGGGCGCGCTCGGCCCGCAGGTGCCGGGGCGAGGTGAACAGGTGCGCGATCCAGTCGCCCAGCGGGCGGTAGCAGGCGGCCAGCGCGCCCACCAGGACGCTCGCCTGGAGCCAGCCGGCCAGGGTGGGGCTCATCAGAACTTCTCCGGGTGGATCAGGGCCAGCACCAGGTAGCCGACCAGCACGACGGCGACGACCAGACCGACGACGTTCTCGACACTCATCGCTTCACTCCGGCACGGTCGGCGGACGGTTGGCACATGCAGGGGGACGGGGCGCTCACAGGCGCTCCACCCCCCGCGCGATCAGGGCGAGGACGGCGAAGACGACGACCGTGACGCCGATGAGGACGACGTCGAGCATGGGATCACCCGGGGTTTTCGGGGGGTGGGGGACCGGGCGCGGCCCGGTGCCGGTGCACGACCGGCCACGGAGCAGGAAACAGCCTGCTCAGGGGAGCGGCGGCCCGCCTTGACGCCGCCCATACGGCCCCTTCGCGGGCCTTGACGCCTTCCTGACGCCGCACGCCCGGCGGCCCGGTCCCGGGGCCGCTCCTCCCGGGGGCCGCTCCTCCCGGGGGCCGCTCCTCCCGGGTCCGGCGGCGCGGCGCGGCGCGGTGCGGCGTGGTGCGGCATGGCGCGGTGCGGCGTGGTGCCGGATCAGGGTCCCGTCAGGAGGCGGCCGCCCCTCGTCAGGACGGCGTCAAGGGCGGCCGGGGCCTGGCTGCGGACCCGGTTGCATGGCAGGGGGCGGCCCGCCGGGCCGTCCCGCCGTACGGCCCCGCCACGGGGCACGGCCCGCCCGCACCCCGGCCGCACGCGCGGGGGCTGCGGGCGGAGGACGACGAGGACAGGAGCGGTGCGCGGTGGACGAGGGCGGCGGTCGACGCGTCGTGGTCGGGGTCAGCGGTTCCCTGGGCAGCCTGGCGGCGCTGCACCGGGCGGTGGGCGAGGCCCGGCGCACCGGCGCCGAGGTCCTGGCGGTCCTGGCCTGGGAGCCCCCCGGCGGGGAGTTCGGCTACCGCCGCTTCCCGTGCCCGCCGCTGCTCGGCGAGTGCCGCCGGCTGGCCCGTGAGCGGCTGCGCGCCGCGCTGGACGCCGCGCTCGGCGGCGCCGACCCCGGGGTGCGGGTGCTCTCCTGGGCCGTGCGCGGCCGCGCCGGCGAGGTCCTGGTGCGCACTGCGGACCGCGACACCGACCTGCTGGTCGTCGGCACCGGTCCGCGCGGTGTGCCGGCGCGGGCCCTGCGCCCCTCCCCGGCCCGGTACTGCCTGACGCACGCCTCCTGCCCGGTGCTGGCCGTGCCCCCGTCCCCGCTCCGGCGCGACCTGGAGGCGCTGCACCGCCGCAGCGTCCGCCGACTGCGCCTTCCCCCGGACGGACCGGTGGCGGGGGCCGGCCGGCCGTCGCGCGGGTGAGGCGCCCCGGCCCCGGGCCGGGCGTCAAGGACGCGTCAGGATCCGGGCCCCCGCCGCTCGGGGCGCGTCAACGGGCCCTGCCGCCCGCGCCCGCGGGTGGTGGTCTGGAGGTGCGCGCCGCGTGCGCTCCGGACGGGTCCGGACCGGACGCGGCGCCCGGCAGAAGGTCCGACGAGCGAGGGAGGCGGCCGTGTCCGTCCTCAGGGGTCCCCTGTACCAGGCCCGGCCGGGCGGGCGGCGCCTGCGGCCGGCCGCGGGCCGGCTGACCGTGCCCGTCTCCGGCGCCGCGGCCGCCGTCGGCGCGGCCGCGCTGTGCCTCGTCCTCGCCGCCGCCGGCCAGGACCGGGCCTCCTGGCTGTCCCTGGCCCTCCTCGCCGGCGTGGCCGCCGCCGTGGGGGCCTTCTCCCGGCCCTGGGCGGCCCCGGTGGTCGCCGTCGCCTGCTGGCTGCTCCACGACGGCTTCGTCGCCCACCGGTACGGCGGCCTGGGCTGGGCCGGCCCGGGGGTCGAGCTGCCCCGCCTGGCCGTGCCGGCGGCGGCCGCGCTGCTGGCCTCCCTGCCGGGCTCGCTGCCCCGCCGCCGCGTCCGGGCCGCCGTCGTGCACCTGCCGTCCTCCCCCGGGGGGACCGCCGCCCGGGGGAGGGTCCGGGTGCGCGGCTGAGCGGGGCGGCCCACCGCAGCCCGGGCGGGGGATCCGCGGGGATCAGCCCACGTGGACGCGGGGGCGGCGGGCCCGGTCGGGCTCGGCCTCGCGGAGCACCTCGCGGGTGACCGGGGCGACCTCGCCCTGCCCGAAGAGGAGGAACCGCAGGAACTGGCCGACGGGGCCGCCCTCGGTCCACTCGAAGTAGACGTGCGGGATCACCCCGGTGACGTCCCGCACGTGCAGCAGGAGCGCGGCGATGGCGTTGGGGATCGCGGCGCCCTCCAGGGTGAGCACCCGGTACTTCCCGTGCAGCACCTCGCCGTGCACCCGCACCTCGGTCTCGAAGTCGGAGGGGTCGCGGACGGTGACCTCGACGAGGACCAGGTCGTCCTCGGCCGGGATGTCGTTGTCGGCACGCACCTGCCGCAGCTTGTCCCGGTACTCGGCCGCGTCGCGCACCCCGGCCTCGTTGGCGACGAACCGGATGCGGCGGTGGGCGGCGTCGCGCACGAACCGCTCCGCCATCGCGTCCAGCTGCAGGCCGGTGACCCGCAGCTCGAAGGCGCGGGAGAGCCGGGAGAGCAGCGACACCAGGATGATGCCCGCGATGAAGCAGGCGCCGATCTTGACGCCGTCGGGCCGCTCCACCACGTTGGCGCCGGTCGTGTACAGGAAGACCAGCGAGATCGCGCCGAAGGCGGCCGTCCAGCCGCGCTGGCGGGCGCGCCGCGCCGCGATGGTCACCGCGATCGCGGCGGAGGTGATGAGCACCAGCACGCCGGTGGCGTACGCGCCGCCCTGGGCGTCCACGTCGGCCTTGAAGAGCCAGGTGACCAGGAAGGCGATGAGGGTGAAGACCATCACCATCGGGCGCACCGCCCGCGCCCAGTGCGGGGCCATGCCGTAGCGGGGGAGGTAGCGGGGCATGAGGTTGAGCAGGCCCGCCATGGCGGAGGCGCCGGCGAACCACAGGATGGCGATGGTCGAGACGTCGTAGACCGTGCCGAACCCGGAGCCCAGGTACTCGTGGGCCAGGTAGGCGAGGGCGCGCCCGTTCGCCGCCCCGCCCGGCTGGAACTCCTTCTGCGGGATGAGCAGGGTGGTGATGATGCTGCTGGTGATCAGGAAGCAGCTCATGATGACCGCGGCCGTGGTCAGCAGCTTGCGCGCGCCCTGGATCCGGCCGGTCGGGCGCTCCTCGGTGTCATCGGGCGCCCCCTCGATGTGGGGCATGACGGCCACGCCGGTCTCGAAGCCGGACAGGCCCAGCGCCAGCTTGGGGAAGACCAGCAGGGCGACCCCGACCATGGCGACCGGGTTGCCGTGCTGGGCGGTGAGCGCGTGCGACCAGTCGGTGACCAGGTGCGGCGACCCGCCGACGTGCCACAGGCCGACCGCGACGACCACCACGTTCAGCGCCAGGTAGACGCCGACCAGGACGACGGCGACGCCGATCGCCTCGGTGAAGCCCTTGAGGAAGACGGCGCCGAGCAGCGCCACCAGCACCAGGGTGATGACGACCTCGTGGCCCTGGAAGGTGCTGGTCAGGTGCGGGTTCTCCACCAGGTGGGCGGTGGCGTCGGCGGCCGAGAGGGTGATGGTGATGAGGAAGTCGGTCGCCGCGAAGCCCAGGAGGGCCAGGACGAACAGCTTGCCCTGCCAGAAGGAGAGCAGCCGCTCCAGCATCGCGATCGAGCCCTCGCCGTGCGGGCTCTCGTGCGCCACCCGCCGGTACACCGGCAGTGCGCCGCAGAGCGTCACCACGACCAGGACCACCGTGGCCAGCGGGGAGAGCAGGCCGGCCGCCAGGGCGGCGATGCCGGGCTGGTAGCCCAGGGTGGAGAAGTAGTCCAGGCCGGTGAGGCACATGACCCGCCACCAGCGCTGCCCGGCGTGCCCGGCCTGCGGCGCGGCGTGCGGGCCGGACTGCTGCCCGGCCCGGTCGGACAGCCCCTCCAGCAGCCAGGCGCGGAAGCGGCCCCCGGCTGTCCGGCCCTGCTGCGAGGGGACGGTGGTGGACACCATGGACTCCTGTCGTACCGGCTGACGATATGACCGCCCGGGTGGACGGCCAGGCGAGCGTACGAGAAACCGTCACCGCAGACGGGGAGCGCGCGGGTGCCGTCCCGGCGCCGGGCGCGGGCCAACGGGCCGGTGGGGCGGGCATCCCCGGCGCGTGCGGCGGTGTGCACCGCGGCCCCGCATCTTGACGCGACCTTAACGCCCCGGGCGCGGCGGTGCCGGGTGCGGCGGCCCGGGGCGGGCCGCCGCCGCCGGGCCGCCGGGGCGGGCCGGGGGTTCCGCACCCGGCCCGCCCCGCCGTACGGCCCGGGCCGCGGCCCGTCCCGGAGCGGCCCTCCTACGGCTCCAGGCCCCGCCCGCGCCGGAAGCGCTCCCCGACCGCCCCCGGGTCCACGACCGGCGCCGGATAGCCCAGTTGCTCCCGCCGGGAGCGCGGCAGCCGCCACGGCTCGTGCACCGCAGCCCCCTCCACGCCCGCCAGCTCCGGCACCCAGCGGCGGACGTAGTCCCCCCGCGGGTCGAAGCGCTTGGCCTGCACCAGCGGGTTGAGGACCCGGTTGGGCCGGGTGTCGGTACCGGTGCCGGCCACCCACTGCCAGTTGAGCTGGTTGTTGGCCATGTCCCCGTCGACCAGCAGGTGCAGGAAGTGCGCGGCGCCGAGCCGCCAGTCCGCGTACAGGGTCTTGGTGAGGAAGCTCGCGGTCAGCAGCCGGGCCCGGTTGTGCATCCAGCCCTCGTGGGCGAGCTGCCGCATGCCCGCGTCGACCACCGGGAAGCCGGTGCGGCCCTCCCGCCAGGCCGCCACCTCCCGCGCGTCCGCCTCCCACGCGTCGCCGCGCGGCCGGTAGTCGGCGGACGCGGCTCCGGGGCGGGCCGCCAGCACCTGGTGGTGGAAGTCGCGCCAGGCCAGCTGCCGCACGAACGACTCCGCGCCGACGCTCCCCTCCGCACCCGCGCCCCGTACCGCCTCGGTCGCCGACAGGCAGCCGAAGTGCAGGTAGGGGCTGAGCCGCGAGGTGGCGTCGCCCGCCAGCTCGTCGCGCCGGTCCTCGTAGGCCGCCACCGGGCCCGACACCCACGCGTCCCAGCGGCGGCGGGCCTCGGTCTCCCCGCCGCGCGGCAGGCCCGGGGAGGGCTCCCCGCCGCCGGCCTTCGCCAGGGCGGCGCGGACGTCGGCCAGGGACTCGCCGCGGACCCCCTCCGGGACCGCCGCCCGGTGCGGCGGGTCCAGGACCTCGCGCCGGGCCGCGGCCTCCCAGCGCCGCAGGTAGGGGGTGAAGACCGCGAAGTGGTCCTTGCCCGCGGGCACCGCGGCGCCGGGGGCGACGACGGTCACCACCGCGTCGTGGACCCGCAGCCGGCCGCCGAGCGCCTCCCGCAGGCGGTCCTCGCGCCGCTGGGCGTGGCGGCTGACCCCGGATGCGACGTGCACGGTGTCCGCCCCGGTCTCCGCGGCCAGCTCCGCCGCCACCCGGGCCGGGTCGCCGCGCCGGACCACCAGCCGGCCGCCGAGGTCCCGCAGGGAGGCGTCGAGGTCCTCCAGGGAGTCGGCGAGGAAGGCCGCGCGGTTGGGGGCGGTGAAGCCGGAGGCGAGGACGGCGTCGTCCAGGACGAACAGCGGCACCACCCGGTCCGCGTCGTCGAGCGCGGCACGCAGCACCGGCTGGTCGTGGACGCGCAGGTCGGAGGTGAAGAGGGCGATCGAAACGGGCATACCGCAACGGTGGCGCGGCGGCCGGGGCCGCGTCGCGGTGACACGCCGCGCGGACGGCGCGGGACCCGGGGCGCCGCCCCGGGTCCCGCCGTCCTGTCCTGTCTCGTCCTGTCCTGTCTCGTCCCGACCTGTCCGGTCCCGACCTGTCCGGTCCCGTCCTGTCCGGGCCCGACCTGTCCGGGCCAGGACCGGCTCGTCCTGCTCCGGCCCGTCCTGTCCGGGCCCGATCCGTTCCGGCCCGCCCGGCCCGTTGCCGTCGCGGCCGCCGCGGTCCTACCCGGAGGTGCGCTGCGGGCGCTCGGGCCGGGCCGGCAGCCCCTGCGAGCGGCGCAGGCCCTCGTCGACGTCGGCCTCCGGGTCCCAGAGCATCTCCACGACCCGGTCCTCCCAGGCGTCGAGGTCGCCGGCGACCAGGTCCGCCTTCTGCTCCGGGGTGCCGGCGGAGTGGTCCGTGATCAGGGGGTGGTCGAGCAGGACACCGATGGCGTAGTCGCGGGGGGCGGAGCCGTTCTGGACGGCCCTGCCCCAGAAGGCGAGGGCTTCGACGTAGGGCACGAAGGTCATCGCTGTCTCCGATCGCGAGGGGTGGGCTGCCGCCCCCCGGTGGGGCTCCCCGAAGGGGTTGTGACGAGCATCCCCCCGGGGCTGTAAGGATGGCGTAGGGAAATGCAACAAAGCAGGTCAAAAGGGGTGAGGCTCCTGTTCCGGAGCGCCACCGGCCCGCTCCCCGCCGCTGTTGCGGCCGGTGAAACCGCCTGTACGTGCCCTCGGGCAAGTACCCTTCCCCTGGTTGTGTGCTGCCCGGTGTCGCCGTGCGCGCAGGCGGGTGGTCGAAGGGACGAGGATGGCTGAGGCCCTGGAAGGGGTGCCGGCGCCGCGCAGGAACGCGGACGCGGTGCTGAGCGGGACGCTGGAGGCGTCCCGCTCCGCGTGGCCGGGGGACCCGGTCGCGCTGCTGCTGGTGGAGGACGACCCGGGCGACGCCCTCCTCGTCGAGGAGCTGCTCGCCGACAGCGGCATCTCCGCCGCCCTCTCCTGGGCCCGCTCCCTCGCGGACGCCCGCCGCGTCCTGGCCGAGCAGGGCGTCCCCGGCTGCATCCTGCTGGACCTGCACCTGCCCGACGCCCACGGCCTGGACGCGGTCACCCAGCTCCTCGCGGCCGCCCCCGGTGCCGCCGTGGTCGTCCTCACCGGGCTCGCCGAGGAGGCCTCCGGCCTCGCGGCGGTCGCCGCCGGCGCCCAGGACTACCTGGTCAAGGGACAGCTGGAGCCGCAGCTCTTCGGCCGCGCCGTCCGCTACGCCGCCCAGCGCAAGCAGGTCGAGCAGGCCGCCGCCGCCCTCCAGGTGGAGCGGGTGCGCGCGCAGGAGAACTCCCGCCTGGAGCGCGGCCTGCTGCCGGTGCCGCTGCTGCGCGGCGACGGCTTCGAGGTCGTGTCCCGCTACCGCCCCGGCCGCGCCCAGGCGCTGCTCGGCGGCGACTTCTACGACGTGGTGGAGACCGCCGACGGCACGGTGCACGCCGTCGTCGGCGACGTCTCCGGCCACGGACCGGCGGAGGCCGCCCTCGGCGTCTGCCTCCGGGTGGCGTGGCGCTCCTTCGTCCTGGCCGGCAGCTCCGGGTCGACCCTCATGGAGCTGCTGGAGCAGATCCTGGTGGCCGAGCGCGACGGCGAGCAGCTCTTCGCGACCCTGACCAGCCTCTCCTTCACCCCCGACCGCCGCCGGGTGCGGGTGGTGCGCGCCGGCCACCCGGGCATGCTGCAGCGCGTCGGCGGCGCCGTGGAGTGGGTGGAGCCGCCCGGCGGACCCGCCCTCGGCCTCCTGCCCGGCCTGGCACACTGGCCGCAGGAGGAGCTTCCCCTGCCGCCCGGCGCCGGGCTGGCGCTCTTCACGGACGGCCTCTTCGAGGGGCACACCGGCCGCGGCCGCGAGCGGCTGGGCGAGCGGGGCCTGCTGGCGCTGGCCCGCAAGGCCGCCGGCCTGGCGTCCGACCTGTTCGTCGACACCCTCATCAGCGACGCCGAGGCCGCGGCCGCCGGACACGGCGGCCTGGCCGACGACGTCGCCCTCGTCCACCTCGGATGGAAGCAGACCGACTCATGAGCCCCGCCCCGTCCGCCTCCCGCCGCACCCTGACCGGCCGGCTGACCGTGCAGGGCTGGTTCAACCTCGTCCTGGCCCTGATGGGCGTGCTGGTCGTGGTCGCCGCCGTGGTCGGCTCCCAGCTCCTGTCCCGCACCGCCGACGTCTCCGACCACCTCCAGGGCGAGGTGCTGCCCTCCCGCACCCAGGCCTACCGCCTGCAGGCGGCCCTGGCCGACCAGGAGACCGGCGTGCGGGGCTACGTCATCAGCCGCGACCCGCGCTTCCTGGAGCCGTACACCCGCGGCCTGGCCGAGGCCGCCGAGGCCGGACGCCTGCTGCGCACGATGACCGCCGGCAGCCCCGCGGCCGCCGCCGACCTGGACCGGGTCGAGCAGGCGGCCGTCTCCTGGCGCCGCGACTTCGCCGAGCCGCTGATCGACAGGACCCGCGCGGGCGAGCGGCCCGGCGACGACAGCGCCCTGCTGGACCGGAGCAAGCGGTCCTTCGACCAGGTGCGTACGGCCTTCACCGACCAGGACCGCCACCTGGTCCGGGAGCGGGACCGCGCCCGCGCCGAGCTCAAGCGCATCCGCACCATGCGCGACGGGGTCCTCGGCGCCATGGTCGGCGGCTTCCTGGTCACCTGCGCGGCCCTCGCGGTGCTGCTCCAGATGATCGTCGGACGCCCGCTGCGGGCCCTGGGCGCCGACTCCCGCAAGGTGGCCGCCGGGCAGTTCGGCCACCGGATCACCGAGGACGGCCCCGCCGACCTGCGGCTCCTCGCCGCCGACGTGGAGGCCATGCGCGACCGCATCGTGGAGGAGCTGGAGTCCTCCCAGGCCAAGCGGGAGACCCTCGCCCGGCAGGCCGCCGACCTCGACGCGCAGGCCGTCGAGCTGCGCCGCTCCAACGCCGAACTGGAGCAGTTCGCCTACGTCGCCTCGCACGACCTCCAGGAGCCGCTGCGGAAGGTCGCCTCCTTCTGCCAGCTGCTGGAGAAGCGCTACGGCGACAAGCTGGACGAGCGCGGCACCCAGTACATCGGCTTCGCGGTGGACGGCGCCAAGCGCATGCAGGTCCTCATCAACGACCTGCTCACCTTCTCCCGCGTGGGGCGGCTCAACGACGCCCGGCTCCCCGTCGAGCTGGACCGCACCCTCGACAAGGCGCTCGCCAACCTCGCCGCCGCCGTCGAGGAGAGCGGCGCCGTGGTCGAGCGGCCCGACGCCCTCCCGGAGATCACCGGCGACCCCATGCTGCTCGCCATGCTCTGGCAGAACCTGGTCGGCAACGCCGTGAAGTTCCGCGACCCGTCGCGGCCGCCCGTGGTCCGGATCGAGGCCCGTCCGGACGAGGAGGAGGGCTGGCACTTCTCGGTCACCGACAACGGCATCGGCATCCCCGGGCAGTTCGCGGAGAAGGTCTTCGTGATCTTCCAGCGGCTGCACGGGCGCGACGCCTACACCGGCACCGGCATCGGCCTGGCCCTCTGCAAGAAGATCGTCGAGCACCACGGCGGCCGGATCTGGCTGGACACCGACCGCGCCGAGGGTGCGAGCATCCACTTCACGCTGCCGGCCGTGCAGGCGGGCACCGCCGAGGACGGGGACGCCGCGGACCCCGGCTCCGACGCCGCCGCGTCCGTCCCCCGCCCCGCGGCCGCCGCCGAGGCCGCCCCCGCCGCCGAGGCCACCTCCCGCCCCGCGACCGCCTCCAGCACCGAGACCGAGGCTCACGCCGAGGCCGAGGCCGCCTCCACCGAAGGAGCCCCCGCATGAGCACCCCCGCAGCCCCGATCGAGGTCCTGCTGGTCGAGGACGACCCGGGCGACGAGCTGATGACCCGGGAGGCGTTCGAGGACAACAAGATCGGCAACACCCTGCACGTGGTGCGGGACGGCGAGGAGGCCCTCGACTTCCTCTACCGCCGGGGCGCCCACACCGACGCCCCCCGGCCGGACCTGATCCTGCTCGACCTCAACCTGCCCAAGTACGACGGCCGGCAGGTGCTGGAGCGCATCAAGTCCGACCCGGACCTCGCGCTCATCCCGGTCGTGGTGCTCACCACCTCCGCCGCCGAGGAGGACATCCTGCGCAGCTACAAGCTGCACGCCAACGCCTACGTCACCAAGCCGGTCGACCTGGACCAGTTCATCGCCGCCGTCCGGCAGATCGACGAGTTCTTCGTCCAGGTGGTCCGCCTGCCGCGCCGCTGAGCCGCCCGCCGCCGGCCCGGCCGGGGAGGACCCGGCCGCTCACCACCCCGCTCCGCAGCCCACCGGGACCAGCCGGAAGGCGATCCGCTCGTACGGGCCGCCGCCGCCCGTCTCGTACAGCACCCCCACGACCCCCGGCGCCACCTCGGCCAGGTCCGAGTACGCCGCCGGGCCGTCCGTGAGCCGGGCCTCCGTGGTCCAGCCGATGCCGCCGTCGGTGCTGCGCCGCACGGCCATGCCGCGCCGCCGGGCCGGGTCGTCCGGCGCCGCGAGGAGCAGGGGCAGGCAGGGCGCGCCGCGCACCTGGAGCAGCGACCCCTGCACCACCGGCGCCGCGAGCCCCGGCAGCGGCCGGAAGGGCGCCGTGAACGACTCCCCGCCGTCCTCGCTGCGGGCGAAGGCCCGGGTCGCCGGGGTCCGCCCGTACTGGTCGCGGGTGTTGAGGTAGAGGCTGCCGTCGGGGAGTTCGGCGACGGCCGTCTCGTCCGGGTTCAGCTCCCCGTCGTCGTGGTCGTCGACCGCGCCGATCCGCCAGTGGCGCCCGCCGTCGTCGCTGAGCAGCAGGTGTGCGCCGTGCAGGCTGCCGCCGTCGGTGTGGTCGGCCGCGACCGCCATGCGGCCGGAGCGCAGCTCCACGCCGTGGCCGGGGCCCGTCGCGTACCAGCGCCAGCCGGGCCGCTTCACGTCGGCGGTGATCTCCACCGGCTCCGTCCAGGAGGCGCCGCCGTCGGGGCTCGACTGCAGCCACACCCGCCGGTCGCGCGCGCCCGCGCGGCCGCCGTGCTGGCGGGTCGTCAGCAGCACGACGCGCCCCGTCCCCCGGTCCACCACGGGCGCCGGGTTGCCGACGGTGTCCGGGCCGTCGTCCGCGACCACCCGCAGCGGCCCCCAGCTGCAGCCGCCGTCGAGGGAGCGCCGCGCCACCACGTCGATGTCCCCGTCGTCGGCCGGGCCGTCGCGGCGGCCCTCGGCGAACGCCACCAGCACCCCCCGCGTCCACGCCAGGGCCGGGATGCGGAACACCGCGTAGCCGTCCTCGCCGGAGGCGAACGGAACGGAGCCGGTGCAGCCCGCGGCCGCCGCGGCCGGTGCCGCCCGCACCGCCGGGGCGGCGGGGGCCGGCCGGACGCCGCGGTCCGCGGTGGCCCCGGATCCCGCCGGGGCGCCGCAGAGCACGGCGGAGAGGGCGGCGGCCGGCAGGACCGCCGCGGTCGGGATGCGCACCCCCGAAGGATGCGCCGCACCGCCCCCGCCCACACCGCCCGGTCCGCCGATCGGGTGCGCCCCGCCCGAGCCCCCCCGGGGCCCCCGGTTCGGCCCCCGCCGCCCGGGGGAAGGGATGGCAGCGGGTCCGCACCGGGTCCGCCGGCAGCACGAAGGGGAGCACGCATGGGCGCGTCCGACACGTACGACGTCGTGGTCATCGGGGCCGGACCGGTGGGCGAGAACGTCGCCGACCGGGCCCGCGCCGCCGGGCTGGCCACCGCCGTCGTGGAGAGCGAGCTCGTCGGCGGCGAGTGCTCCTACTGGGCCTGCATGCCCAGCAAGGCGCTGCTGCGCCCCGCCGCCGCCCTCGCCGACGCCCGCCGCGTCGCCGGCGCCCGCGAGGCCGTGACGGGGGAGCTGGACGCCGCCGCCGTCCTCGCCCGCCGCGACGGCTTCACCTCCCACTGGCACGACGACGGCCAGGCCGACTGGGTCAAGGGCATCGGCGCCGACCTGGTCCGCGGCCACGGGCGGCTCGACGGCCCCCGCCGGGTCCTCGTCGACACCGCCGAGGGCGGGCGGCTGGTGCTCACGGCCCGTCACGCCGTCGCCGTCTGCACCGGCACCCGCGCCGCCGTCCCCGACCTGCCCGGCGTCGCCGAGGCCCGGCCCTGGACCAGCCGGGAGGCCACCGGCTCGCACACCGTCCCCGGCCGCCTCGCCGTGGTCGGCGGCGGCGTCGTCGCCGTGGAGATGGCCACCGCCTGGCGGGCCCTCGGCTCCGCCGTCACCCTGCTCGTCCGCGGCGGGCGCCTGCTGCCCCGCATGGAGCCCTTCGCCGGTGAGCTCGTCGCCGAGGGGCTCGCCCGCGCCGGCGTCGACGTCCGCACCGGCACCTCCGTCGCCGAACTGCACCGGCCCGGCGGCAGCGGCCCCGTGACGCTCGTCCTCGGCGGCGGGGAGCGGCTGGAGGCCGACGAGGTGCTCTTCGCGACCGGCCGCGTGCCCCACACCGCCGACCTCGGCCTGGAGACCGTCGGCCTGGAGCCCGGCTCCTGGCTGGACGTCGACGACACCTGCCGGGTCCGCGGCGTGGAGGGCGGCTGGCTGTACGCGGTCGGCGACGCCAACCACCGGGCCCTGCTCACCCACCAGGGCAAGTACCAGGCGCGGATCGCGGGCGCCGCCATCGGCGAGCGCGCCGCCGGGCGGGAGCCCGACACCGCGCCCTGGGGCGCCCACGCGGCCACCGCCGACCACGCGGCCGTCCCGCAGGTGGTCTTCACCGATCCCGAGGCCGCCGCCGTGGGGCTCTCGGCGGCGGAGGCCGAGCGGGCCGGGCACCGCGTCCGCGCCGTCGACCAGGACCTCGGCGCGGTCGCCGGGGCGAGCCTGTACGCGGACGGCTACCGGGGGCGGGCCCGCATGGTCGTCGACGAGGACCGGGGCGTGCTGCTCGGCGTCACCTTCGTCGGGCCGGGCGTCGCCGAGCTGCTGCACTCGGCCACCGTGGCGGTGGCCGGGGAGGTGCCGCTGGACCGGCTGTGGCACGCGGTCCCGTCCTACCCGACCGTCAGCGAGGTGTGGCTGCGGCTGCTGGAGGCCTACCGGGGCTGAACCCGGCGCGGGTCCCGGGGTCCGCCCCCGGGACCCGCGCCGCCGCTCCCGGTGCCGCCCGTGCTGCCCGTCCTGCCCGTGCCGCCCGTCCCGCCGGGCCGGCCGGCGCTCCCGCCGTCCTCACCGGCGCCGGCGCCCCCCGGAGCCCGCCGCCCGGCGTCCGGGCCCACCGCGGTGCGGTCCGCCGCCGCGGCCGGGCCCCGGACGGGAGTCCTCCGCGGGCCGGGCCCGCCCGTGCGCCCCTCCTCCGGAGCGGGCCCCGCGGACCCCCTCCCGTCCCCGCGGCCCCGGTACCGCCGCACCGCCAGGGCGGCGGCGCAGGCCGCGGCCAGCAGGACCAGCAGCGACCCGCCGACGGCGTGCGCCGCCCGGCTCCAGGCCGCGCCGGCGGCGTAGCCGAGCAGGGCCGAGCCCGTGCCCCAGACCAGCCCGGCGAGCGCGTCCACCAGCAGGAACCGCCCGTACGGCATCCGGGCCGCGCCCGCCAGCAGCGGCACGGCCGAGCGGACGAACGGGACCAGGCGCCCGGCGAAGACCGCGGCCGCGCCGTGCCGCTCCATCAGCCGCTCCGCCCGCCGCAGCCGCTCCCCGTTGCGGCCGCGCGGCGCGGCCTCCCGGAGCCGGCCGCCGGTCAGCCGGCCGACGAGGTACCCGGCGGAGTCCCCGGCGACGGCCGCCGCCGCGGCCACGGCGGCGACCGCGGCCACCGAGACCCGTCCGTGCTGCGCCAGCACCCCGCCGAGCACGACGGAGGTCTCGCCGGGCAGCAGGAACCCGAAGGGGACCGCCACCTCGCAGAAGACGAGCAGTGCCACCGCGCCGTAGGCCGGGGCCCCGGCCAGGTCGCCGAGCCACTGCGTGAGCTGCTGCATCCGCCGGTCCGCTCCTCGGGGTCCTCGGGGTTCCCCTCCAGCTTGACCGTGCCGGGGCGGTCCGGCGAGGGCGCGGACGGCCCCGGCGGGCCCCGGGACCGTGTCCGGGGCCCGCCGGGGCCGTGGGGTGCGGGTGCGGCGCCGGGGCGTCAGCCCGTGGGGGCGGGCAGGTCGGCGAGGACCGCGAGGGCGGCGCGGTGGCGGCCCGGGGTGCCCAGCGCGATCTGGTCGGCCTTCGCCCGCTTGAGGTACAGGTGGGCCGGGTGCTCCCAGGTCATGCCGATGCCGCCGTGCAGCTGCACGCACTCCTCGGCGGCCCGCACCGCCGCGTCGCCGCAGTACGCCTGCGCCACCGCGACGGCGAGCGGCGCGTCCTCCGCGCCCCGGGCCAGCGCGTCGGCGGCGCCCCGGGCGGCGGCCCGGGCCCCGGCCGCCTCCAGCCACAGGTCGGCCAGGCGGTGCTTGACGGCCTGGAAGGACCCGACCGGGCGGCCGAACTGGCGGCGCTCCTTCAGGTAGGTCGTCGTGGTGGCGAGGCACCACTCGGCGATGCCCAGCTGCTCGGAGGCGAGCAGCCCGGCGCCGGTGAGCAGGGCCCGCTCCACGGCGGCGGGGGCCTCCGCCGGACCGGCCAGGCGGCGGGCCGGCACGCCGTGCAGGGCGAGGTCGGCGAGCGGCCGGGTCAGGTCGAGGGAGGTGCGGGGCGCCACCGCGAGGCCGGCCGCGTCCGCCTCGACCGCGTACAGGCCGGGCCCGTCCGGGCCGGCGGCCGGGACCAGCAGCACGTCGGCGGCGGCCGCGTCGGCGACGGCGGCCACCCGGCCGGTGAGGGCGCCGGCGCCGTCGGCCCGCACCGTCTGCGGGAGGCCGGCCCACGGGAACCCCGTCCCGGGCGCGGCCGCCAGGGGGACGGCGAGGGCGGCGGTGCGCTCCCCGGCGGCGAGCGCCGCGAGCAGCTCCGCGCCGCCCGCGCAGGCGAGCAGGGCGGTGGTGGCCAGCACGGCGCTGCCGAGGAACGGGGTGGGCGCGGCGGCCCGGCCCAGCTCCTCCAGCACGACGGCGGTCTCGCGCAGCGTGGCGCCCGCCCCGCCGTGCTCCTCGGGCACCTGGAGCCCGGCGGCGCCCAGCTCGCGGGCGAGGGCGTGCCAGAGCCTCCCGTCGTACGGGGCGGGCCCCTCGGCGCGGGCGAGGACCGCCGCGGGCGGGCAGCGGTCCGCCAGCAGGGCGCGGACGCTCGCCCGCAGGTCCTCCTCGACCTCGGAGTAGAGCAGGTCGGGGGTGGTCATCGGGGGAGCTCCTTCCAGGGCACGTCCTTGTCGGTGCGCGGCTCGGGGGGCAGGCCCAGCACCCGCTCGGCGATGATGTTCCGCAGGATCTCCGAGGTGCCGCCCTCGATGGAGTTGCCCTTGGCGCGCAGGTACCGGTAGCCGGCGTCGCGGCCGAGGAAGTCGACGTGGTCCGGCCGGACCATGGTCCAGTCGCCGTAGCCGAGGCCCTCCTCGCCCAGCAGCTCCACCTCCAGCCCGCTGAGCTGCTGCGCGAGCCGCGCGAAGGCGAGCTTCATCGCGGCGCCCTCGGGGCCGGGCTGGCCCGCCGCGAGCTGCTGGCGCAGCCGCTCGCCGGTGAGCCGGGCGACCTCGGCCTCGACCCAGCCGTGCAGCAGCCGCTGGTGCAGGTCGTGGGTGCGCAGCTCGGGCCGGTCGCGCCAGGTGGCGGCGACGGTCCCGATCATGCCGCCCTCGCGGGGCGTGCGCTGGCCGCCGATGGCGACGCGCTCGTTGTTGAGGGTGGTCTGGGCGACCCGCCAGCCGTCGCCAGCCTCGCCGATCCGGTGGGCGTCGGGGATGCGCACGCCGGTCAGGAAGACCTCGTTGAACTCGGCCTCGCCGGTGATCTGCCGCAGCGGCCGCACCTCGACGCCGGGGTCGGTCATGTCGCAGACGAAGTAGGTGATGCCGCGGTGCTTGGGCGCGTCCGGGTCGGTGCGGGCGACGAGGATGGCCCAGCGGGCGGTGTGGGCGCCGGAGGTCCACACCTTCTGGCCGTCGACGGTCCAGGTGTCCCCGTCGAGGACGGCCCGGGTGCCGAGCGCGGCCAGGTCCGAGCCGGCGCCGGGCTCGCTGAAGAGCTGGCACCAGGTCTCCTCGCCGGTCCACAGCGGCCGCAGGAAGCGGGCCTGCTGCTCGGGCGTGCCGAAGCGCAGGAGGGTGGGCGCGGCCATGCCGAGGCCGATGCCGTTGGCGCGGGGGTTGTTGTCGGGGGCGCCCGCGGCGGCGAGCTCCGCGTCGGCGACGGCCTGGAGCCCGCCGGGGGCGCCGAGGCCGCCGAGGCCCTCGGGGAAGTGCACCCAGGCCAGTCCGGCGTCGAAGCGGGCGCGGAGGAAGGCGGTGCGGTCGGCGGTGCCGTGGGCGTCGAGGAGGGCGCGGACACGGCGGCGCACGTCCTCGGCGGTGACGGCGGGCCCGGTGGCCGCGGTCCCCCCGGGGGCGGTCGTCCCCCGGCCGGTGGTCGCCTTGGTGGTCGTCATGGCTCAGGACTCCCGGAGGTGGCGCTTGAGCTCGCGGCGGGCCAGGGACCGCTTGTGGACCTCGTCGGGCCCGTCGGCCAGCCGCAGCGTGCGGTTGCCGGCCCACATGGCGGCGAGCGGGAAGTCCTGGCTGACCCCGGCCGCGCCGTGGACCTGGACGGCCTTGTCGAGGATCCACTCGACGGCCGCCGGAACGATGATCTTGATGGACTGGATCTCGGTGTGGGCGCCGCGGTTGCCGACGGTGTCCATCAGCCAGGCCGTCTTCAGCACCAGCAGGCGGGCCTGCTCGATGCGCACCCGGGACTCGGCGATCCACTCCTGGACGACGCCCTGCTCGGCGAGAGGGCGGCCGAAGGCGCTGCGGTCCAGCGCCCGGCGGCACATCAGCTCCAGGGCGCGCTCGGCGAGGCCGATGGCGCGCATGCAGTGGTGGATGCGGCCGGGGCCGAGGCGGGCCTGGGCGATGGCGAAGCCCTCGCCCTCGCCGCCGATGATGTTCCCGGCGGGCACCCGGACGTCCTCGAAGACGATCTCGGCGTGGCCGCCGTGGTCGGCGTCGTCGTAGCCGAAGACCTGCATCCCGCGGCGGACGGTGACGCCGGGGGTGTCGCGGGGGACCAGCACCATCGACTGCTGCCGGTGCTTCGGCGCGTCCGGGTCGGTCTTGCCCATGACGATCAGGATGCGGCAGTCGGGGTTCATCGCCCCGGTGATGTACCACTTGCGGCCGTTGACCACGTACGTGTCGCCGTCCCGCTCGATCCGGGTGGCGATGTTGGTGGCGTCGGAGGAGGCCACGTCGGGCTCGGTCATGGCGAAGGCGGAGCGGATCTCCCCCGCGAGCAGCGGCTCCAGCCACTGCTTCCGCTGGGCCTCGTCGCCGAACTCCGCCAGCACCTCCATGTTGCCGGTGTCCGGCGCGGCGCAGTTCAGCGCCGCGGGGGCGAGCTGGACCGAGCGGCCGGTCACCTCCGCCAGCGGGGCGTACTGGAGGTTGGTGAGCCCGGCGCCGTGCTCCCCGGGCAGGAAGAGGTTCCACAGCCCCTGCCGGCGGGCCTCGGCCTGGAGGCGGCCGACGACCGGCGGCACCGTCCACGGGGTGCGGGCGGGGTCGGCGAGCTCGGCCTGCAGGACCGGCTCGGCGGGGTGGACGTGCTCGTCCATGAAGGCGAGGAGGCGCTCGCGCAGCTCCAGGGTGCGCGCGTCGTACGCGAAGTCCACGGCGTCCTCCTCAGGGGACCAGCAGGGAGACGGTCTCGGCCACGCAGGCGGGCTTGGCGCCGCCCTCGATCTCGACCGTGTGGCGCACCACGGCCTGCTTCCCCATGGCGGCGTCGCGCAGGTCGAGCAGCTCGGCGCCGGAGCGGACCCGGGAGCCGACGCGGACGGGGGAGGGGAAGCGGACCTTCTCGGTGCCGTAGTTGACGCCCATGGTGATGCCCTCGACCCGGAAGATCTCCGAGGTCAGCATGGGGATCAGCGAGAGGGTGAGGTACCCGTGGGCGATGGTGCCGCCGAACGGCCCGGCCGCGGCCCGCTCCGGGTCGACGTGGATCCACTGGTGGTCGCCGGTGGCCTGGGCGAAGAGGTCGACCTGCTCCTGGGTGACGGTGTGCCAGCCGCTGTGTCCGAGGTGCTCGCCCTTGGCCGCGGCGAGTTCGTCGAGCCCTTGGAAGAGGCGCATGTCCGGGTCCTGTCCTGGGAGGAGTGTGAGTAAGCGCTTGCTCATGCTTCATCCCGGCGGCCCGCCGTGTCAACGGTCCGCCCCCGCCCGCCGTGCCCGCGGCAGGGCGCGGGGTGCGGCGGACGGGGGCGGGGGCCTCCGGGAGCGGTGCGGAGGGCGGCGGTGCTGCCGCGCGGCGGGCGGTGCGGCGGGCGGTCCGGCGGGCGGCCGGTCAGCCCGCCACGTGCGGGAAGAGGTCGAGGAAGGGCCCCGCCGTCACGGACAGGCCGCGGGCGAAGGGCGCGTCGAAGTCCCAGATGAGGAAGAGCAGGAAGGCGATCAGGGCGCTGAACAGCCCCGCCAGCAGCAGTTCCCGGGCCGAGCGCCGGATCTGCAGCGTGAAGACCAGCCCCACCGTGACCAGCGCGCCCGCGACCAGCCCGAACCAGACGATCGGCGGCATGGTCTCCCCGGCGTTCTGGCCGCGCGAGGTGCGGGCCAGGTCCGCCAGGGCGACCTGGTCGACCAGCGGCTGGTACGCCTGCCCCTCCAGGTCGCCCTGCGGCGCGCGGTCGGTGACGTCGCGCCGCACCCGCTCCAGCAGCGCCCCGCCCCGGTCGGTCAGCTCGCCCCGGGCCGCCATGTGCGGCCACTCGGTGTGCACCACGTAGGAGACGTACGCGTCGATGTCGGCCCGGGTGCGGTCGCGGACGGCCGGCGGGTACACCTGCACCCGCGAGGCGACCTCGTGCAGCGCCTGCGCCTCCTGCAGCGTGCCCGCCTGCGCGCCGCTGCGGCCCTCCCAGACGCCGGCGATCGCCAGGCCCAGCACGATGGCGTAGACCACGCCGATCATCATCGTCATGTACTCGATCACGTCGGGGGTCTCGGAGGGGTCGTCGTCCTCCGGGATGCGCCGCTGCCGCAGCACCACCACGGAGACGACCACCGCCCCGGCGGCGGCCATGGCGAGGGCGAGGGCGAGCCATTCGGACACGGCGGTACCTCCAGGGGTGACGGGAACGGGGCGCGGGAACGGGTGGCGGGGCGGACGGCGGCGGTCGCCCGGGAAGGCCGGGGCGGGACGGCTCCGTGCGGGGCGGTCCCGCACGGGGTGGTCCCGTGCAGGGGCGCGCCCTGCTCCGGGGCCTCCCGGCTCAGGACGACCGGCGGCCGCCCGCCCGGCCCGCGCCGGACCGCGGCCGCAGGGCGACGGCGGTCAGGACGGCGGGCACGGTGACGAGCAGGGTGGTGCGGACGGTGGACGCCCCCTGCGGGACCGGGCGCGCCGCCGCTGCGGCGCGCGGCAGGGCGGGGCGCGCAGGCGCCGGGGCGGGCGCGGGGGACGGCCGCAGCTCCGGCCGCGGGGCGGGCCTCGGCGCCGGGGCCTCCCGGGGGGCGGGCCGCGGTGCCGGTACGGGCGCCGGTGCGGGCCGCCGCCGCGGCGCGGGCGCGGGGACCCGCACGGGTGCGTGCGGCCGGTGCGGTGCGGGGAACACCGGCAGCCTGGGCGGCACCGGCGGCACCGGCGGGCGCGGCGGCACCACGGCGGGCGGGACGGGCGGCGCCGGGCGCACCACGGCCGGGGGTGCCGGCGGGACGGGCGCAGGGGGCGCGGGCGGCGGGAACGCCGCCGAGACACCGCCGCACACCCCCGCCGCGACCGCGGCCAGCAGCGCGACCGCGCCGGCGCGGACGCAGTGACGGACGCCGGTGCGTGCGTCGGTCCGGGCGCCGGTCCGTGCGTCGGTCCGGACGTAGTGACGGACGCCGGTCCGGGCACCCGTCCGGGGGAGAAGCCGTTCGCTCACACGCAGGATGCTCCGGGCCCCCCGGAGGCGGCACGCCGCATCCTGGGTGCGGTTAGCCCGAAAGACCGTATTCCCGCCCGAAGAGGATTATCCGTCCGACCTGCGGCGCGATCCCCGGGCCAGGCGTGAACCCGTGCCGACGGGGCACCCGCACCACGCGGACCGATCACCACGGGAGGACGCGCCATGGGCGTACGCACCTGGATCCAGGACTGGCCGGTGTACCGGCAGCTCAGCGGGGGCGACCCGCTCGGGCGCGGCGCCGCCGCGGAGTCCCGGCAGACCCGCGCCCTCACCGCCCGCACCGAGACCGCCGACAGGGTGGTGAAGTCGGTCTGCCCCTACTGCGCCGTCGGCTGCGCCCAGAACGTCTACGTCAAGGACGGCGAGGTCGTCCAGATCGAAGGCGACCCCGACTCGCCGGTCAGCCGGGGCCGCCTGTGCCCCAAGGGCTCGGCCAGCCTCCAGCTCACCACCGGCGAGGCCCGCCGCCACGAGGTGCTCCACCGGCGCCCGTACGGCACCGACTGGGAGTCCCTCGACCTGGACACCGCCATGGACATGGTGGTCGACCGCATCCTGCGCACCCGCTGGGAGACCTGGCAGTCCGAGCTGGACGGCAAGCAGGTCAACCGCACCATGGGCATCGCCCACCTCGGCGGCGCCACCCTCGACAACGAGGAGAACTACCTCATCAAGAAGCTGTGGACCGCCCTCGGCATCGTCCAGGTCGAGAACCAGGCCCGCGTCTGCCACAGCTCCACCGTCGCCGGCCTCGGCACCTCCTTCGGCCGGGGCGGCGCCACCACCTTCCTCCAGGACCTGCAGAACTCCGACTGCATCGTCATCGAGGGCTCCAACTTCGCCGAGGCCCACCCCGTCGGCTTCCAGTGGGTCATGGAGGCCAAGGCCCGCGGCGCCAAGGTGATCCACGTCGACCCCCGCTTCTCCCGGACCAGCGCCCTGGCGGACCTGTACGTGCCCATCCGGGCCGGCACCGACATCGCCTTTCTCGGCGGCATCATCAACCACGTGCTCAGCACCGGCTCCGACTTCCGCGAGTACGTGCTGCACTACACCAACGCCGCCACCCTGGTGAGCGAGGACTTCCGCGACACCGAGGACCTCGACGGAGTCTTCTCCGGCCTGGACGAGGAGACCGGCCACTACGACGTCTCCAGCTGGCAGTACGAGGGAGCCGACGTCCAGGCCGCCGCCGAGGACCGCGACTCCCTCTACGACGAGCGCAACGCCGGGAACCACGGCGTCGCCGAGTCCGGCCGCTCCGAGTCCCACGGCTCCGGCGGCGCGCCCGCGTCGAGCCGGGCGCAGCGCGACGAGACCCTCCAGCACCCGCGCTGCGTCTACCAGGTCCTCAAGCGGCACTACGCCCGCTACACCCCGGAGATGGTCGAGGAGACCTGCGGCATCCCCCGCGAGACCTTCCTGGAGGTCTGCCGCGCCCTGGTGGAGAACTCCGGCCCCGACCGCACCTCCGAGTTCGTCTACGCCGTCGGCTGGACCCAGCACACCGTCGGCGCCCAGTACATCCGCACCGCCTGCATCCTGCAGCTGCTGCTGGGCAACATCGGCCGCCCCGGCGGCGGCATCCAGGCCCTGCGCGGCCACGCCTCCATCCAGGGCTCCAGCGACATCCCCACCCTGTTCAACCTGCTGCCCGGCTACATCCCCATGCCGCACGCCCACCAGCACGAGGACCTCGACGCCTTCGTCGAGGCCGTGAAGGCCGAGAAGGGCTTCTGGGCGAACATGCGCGCCTACGTCGTCAGCCTCCTCAAGGCCTACTGGGGCGACGCGGCCACCGCCGAGAACGACTACTGCTTCGGCCACCTGCCGCGCCTCACCGGCTCCCACAGCACCTACGAGACCGTCCTCGCCCAGCTCGACGGCACCTGCAAGGGCTACTTCCTCATGGGCGAGAACCCCGCCGTGGGCTCGGCCAACACGAAGATGCAGCGGCTCGGCATGGCGGAGCTCGACTGGCTGGTGGTCCGCGACTTCTCCCTCATCGAGTCCGCCACCTGGTGGAAGGACGGCCCGGAGATCGAGACCGGGGAGATGCGCACCGAGGACATCGGCACCGAGGTCTTCTTCTTCCCCGCCGCCGCCCACACCGAGAAGGACGGCTCCTTCACCAACACCAACCGCATGCTCCAGTGGCACCACGCGGCCAAGGAGCCCGACGGCGACGCCCGCAGCGACCTGTGGTTCATGTACCACCTGGGCCGCCGGATCAAGGAGCGGCTGCGGGAGTCCACCGACCCCATGGACCGCCCGGTCCTCGACCTCGTCTGGGACTACCCCACCGAGGGCCCCCTGGAGGAGCCCAGCGCGGAGGCCGTCCTCGCCGAGATCAACGGCCGCGGGCCCGACGGCGCGCCCCTGGGCGCGTACACCGAGCTCAGGGACGACGGCTCCACCTCCTGCGGCTGCTGGATCTACTGCGGCGTGTACGCCGACGGCGTCAACCAGGCCGCCCGCCGCAAGCCGCACACCGAGCAGGACTGGGTCGCCGCCGAGTGGGCCTGGGCGTGGCCCGCCAACCGCCGCATCCTCTACAACCGGGCCTCCGCCGACCTCGACGGCAACCCGTGGAGCGAGCGCAAGGCGTACGTGTGGTGGGACGCCGAGCAGGGGAGGTGGACCGGCCACGACGTGCCCGACTTCATCCCCGACCGCGCCCCCGGCTACCGGCCGCCCGAGGACGCCGCGGGCACCGACGCCCTCGCCGGCGACGACCCGTTCATCATGCAGGCCGACGGCAAGGCGTGGCTGTACGCCCCCGCCGGGCTGGTCGACGGGCCGCTGCCCACCCACTACGAGCCGCAGGACTCCCCGGTCCGCAACCCGGTGTACGGCAAGCAGCAGCGCAGCCCCGTGCGGCAGCTCCTCGCCCACCGCCACAACCCGATGCACCCCGGGCCCGGCGACCCCGGCTCCGAGGTCTTCCCGTACGTGGTGACCACCTACCGGCTCACCGAGCACTTCACCGCCGGCGGCATGACCCGCTGGTCCCCCTACCTCGCCGAGCTGCAGCCCGCCTTCTTCTGCGAGGTCTCCCCGGAGCTCGCCGCCGAGCGCGGCCTGGAGCACGCCGGGTGGGCCACCGTCGTCACCGCGCGCGGCGCCGTCGAGGCCCGGGTGCTGGTCACCGAGCGGATGACGCCGCTGCGGGCCGGCGGCCGGACGATCCACCAGATCGGCATGCCGTTCCACTGGGGACCCAACGGCCACACCACCGGCGACGCCGTCAACGAGCTGACCGCCATGGCGCTCGACCCCAACGTGCACATCCAGGAGGACAAGGCGCTCACCGCCGACATCCGCCCCGGACGCCGCCCGCGCGGGCCCCGCCTGCTGGACCTCGTCCGCGACTACCGGGAGCGGGCCGGGATCACCGCCTCCACCGGAACGGAGACCAAGGGATGACCGACTCGCTGATCGGCCGCAACCTGCTCGCCGGCGCCGAGCCGGACCCGGCCCGCGACGCCGGGCACACCGACGCCCCGCCCCGGGTCGGCTTCTTCACCGACACCTCCGTCTGCATCGGCTGCAAGGCCTGCGAGGTGGCGTGCAAGGAGTGGAACGCCATCCCCGAGGACGGGCTGGAGTTCACCGGCATGTCCTTCGACAACTCCCAGGGCCTGGGCGCCTCCACCTGGCGGCACGTCGCCTTCATCGAGCAGGGCAAGCCGCTGGGCATGACCCACGCCGACGTCGACCACAGCGGCCTCGACGTCCTGGCGCTCGCCGCCCAGGGCTCCGCCACCCCCGTCGACCGGGCCGCGATCACCCCCACGACCCCCGGGCCGCCCACCGCCGACGGCCGCACCGAGCTGCGCTGGCTGATGTCCTCCGACGTCTGCAAGCACTGCACCCACGCCGCCTGCCTCGACGTCTGCCCCACCGGCGCGCTCTTCCGCACCGAGTTCGGGACCGTGGTGGTGCAGCAGGACGTCTGCAACGGCTGCGGCTACTGCGTCCCCGCCTGCCCGTACGGCGTCATCGAGCAGCGCCCCGGCGACGGACGCGCCTTCAAGTGCACCCTGTGCTACGACCGGCTCGGCGCCGGCCAGGAGCCCGCCTGCGCCAAGGCGTGCCCCACCGACTCCATCCAGTTCGGCCCCCTGGACGAACTGCGCGAGCGCGCCGCCGCCCGCGTCGAGCAGCTGCACGACCTCGGCGTCGCCGACGCCCGCCTGTACGGCGAGGACCCCGGGGACGGCGTCGGCGGCGACGGCGCCTTCTTCCTCCTCCTCGACGAACCCGAGGTCTACGGCCTGCCGCCGGACCCCGTCGTCACCACCCGCGACCTGCCCGCCATGTGGCGGCAGGCCGGGATCGCCGCCGCCGGCCTCCTCGGCGGCCTCGCCGCCGTCTTCGCCGCCCACGGCCGCCCCGGCCCCTCCGGCCTCGCCGCCCTCCTCGGAAGGACCCGCCGCCGATGAGCACCTCCGACGTCACCAGGCAGGGCCTCCGCGGGGAGCGCCCCGGCCGGGAGGCCGAGGTCGGCGGCGGCCTGCGCCGCCGCGGCGGCCGCCACCGCGGGCGGCGCGCCGAGCAGAGCATGGTGCCGCAGGCCGAGTTCACCTCCTACTACGGCCGGCCCGTCATCAGGAAGCCCGGCTGGGAGCCGCTCGACATCGCCGGGTACTTCTTCCTCGGCGGCCTCGCCGGCGCCGGGTCCGTCCTCGCCGCCGGCGCCCAGGCCACCGGCCGGCCCGCCACCGCCCGCGCCCTCAAGCTCTCCTCGCTCGCGGCGATCACCGCCTCCGCGGCCGCCCTCGTCCACGACCTGGGCCGCCCCGGGCGCTTCTACACCATGCTGCGGGTCCTCAAGCCCACCTCGCCGATGTCCGTCGGCTCCTGGCTGCTCGCCGCGTACGGCCCGGCCGCCGGCGCCGCCGCCGCCCTCGACGTGACCGGCCTGCTCCCGCGCCTCGGCCGCACCGCCACCGGCGCCGCCGCCCTCCTCGGGCCCGCCGTCGCCTCCTACACCGCCGTCCTCGCCGCCGACACCGCCGTGCCGGCCTGGCACGACGCCCACCGCGAGCTGCCCGTCGTCTTCGTCGGCTCCGCCGCCGTCGCCGCCTCCGGCATGGCGCTCGTCACCGGCCCGCTCGCGGAGAGCGGCCCGGCGCGCAGCGCCGCGCTCCTCGGCGCGGCCGTGGAGACCGCCGCCGTGAAGGCCATGGAGCGCCGCCTCGGCGTCGTCGCCGAGACCTACCGCGAGGGGAGGGCCGGGCGGCTGATGCGCGCCGCCGGACTGCTCACGGCGGCGGGCGCCGCCGGGGCGGTGCTGGGGCGGCGCAGCCGCGCCGTCTCCGCGCTGAGCGGTGCGGCCCTGCTGGCCGCCTCCGCCTGCACCCGGTTCGGGGTCTTCCACGCGGGCGTGCAGTCGGCGGAGGACCCGAAGTACACGGTGCTGCCGCAGCGCGAGCGCCTGGAGCGGCGCCGGGCCGAGCAGGCCGGCGACCACCCGGACGGCGGACGTCCGGACGGCGGACGTCCCGGTGGCGGGCCCGGGGACGGCGACCGCCCGGACGGCGGGTCCCCGGGCACGGGCGCCGCCGCCGGCCGTGCGGACACCGGCGGTCCGGAGGGCATGTGACCCCCGCGCGCGGGCGCGCCGTGGTGCACAGTAAGGGCGTGAAGACCGCGACCGCCGAGGCGCCGGGGCCCGCCGCCGGGCGGCGCCGGTGGCCCGGCGCCCCCGCCGTCGTCGTCCTGCTCGCCTCCCTCCTGCTCGCCGCCGGCGCCTCGCCCACCAGCGCCGTCCTGGCCCACCGCCCCGGCACGGCCCACGTCTCCCACCGCACGCCCCAGGCCGCCCGGGTCGGCGCACTCTTCCGGGGCAGCCTCGCCAGCGGGCACTTCTGCACCGCCAGCGTCGTCGACAGCCCCGGCCGCAGCCTGGTCCTCACCGCCGCCCACTGCCTCGACGACCCCGGGGCGGGCGGCGACCTGCTCTTCGTCCCCGGGTACCGCAACGGCACCGCCCCCCACGGCGTGTGGCACCTCGCCCGGACCTTCACCGACCCCCGCTGGGACTCCGACGGCGACGAGGACGCCGACGTCGCGTTCGCCGTCGTCAGCCGCACGGACGGGGCCCGCGTCGAGGACGCGGTGGGCGGCAACCGCCTCGGCGCCAGCCCCGCCGACCACGCCCGGGTCCGCCTCACCGGCTACCCCGACTCCGGCGAGGAGCCCCTCACCTGCACCAACACCGCCACCCGGATCAGCGCCGGGCAGCTGCGCATCGCCTGCTCCTCCTACAGCCAGGGCACCAGCGGCAGCCCCTGGGTGACCGGCACCGACCGCGCCGACCCGGCCCGCACCGGCACCGTCGTCGGCGTCATCGGCGGCCACGAGCAGGGCGGCGACACGGACGAGGTCTCCTACAGCTCCGTCTTCGGGCCCGCCGTCACCGCCCTCTACCGCCGCGCCGTCGCCGCGGGCGGCTGAACCCGCCGGGGCCCGTGCCGCCGTCGGCGCGGGGGCCGGGCGCCCGGGGTCGGCGGGAGCCGGTGCGCGCGGGCGGGGCGGGCAGCCGGAGCGGCCGGTGGCCGCGTCCCGGCCCCGGGCCGGGGCGCGCGGGACGGCCTGCCGTCAGGTCCGCAGCAGTTCCGCGAGCTCCGCCCTCAGGGCCGGGCCGAGGAGGCGCGGGTCGCGGTGCCCGGAGACGGTGCCGTGGACGGTGAGGTGGACCCGGTCGCGGTAGCGGCTGGCGGCCAGGGCGAGGAGGTGGCCGTGGGCCACCGGGGGCAGGGCGTGCACGGCGGCCAGCGGGGCGCCCCCGAGGGTGAACGGGAGGCCGGGCACGGGGACGTCGGTGGCCAGGGCGTCGAAGAGGAGCGGCGCGGTCGGGCGGAGCAGGGGGCCGGTGAAGCGCTGGACGCCGGCCGGGAGGACCTCAGGGAGGGTGGCGATCGCCCCCGCCCCGCGGGACGGCCCGTGGTCCTTGCAGGCGGACATGGACTCGCGGACGCGGAACAGCCGCACCAGCGCGTCGGGCTCCGCGAGCGGCAGGGTGACGAGGTAGCCGGAGAGCTGGTTCCCGTGCAGGGTCTCGCCGGGCCGGGTGCGGCGGCTGACCGGGACCAGCACGCGCGTGCTGTGGCGTTCCGGGTCGTGTCCCAGCCCCAGGTACCAGCGGCGCAGGGCGCCCGCGAGGAGGGCGAGGACGACGTCGTGGAGCGTGCCGCCGTGGGCACGGCGGATGCGCTGGAGGTCGGCCAGCGGGAACGAGCGGAGCGTCAGCACCCGGTCGGTGACGTCGGCCGGGCCGTGCAGGGGGTGGCCGCCGGGGCGCACCGCGTTGGCGAGCGCCGTGGCGGCCACGTCGGTGGCGACCGAGGCGGAGCGCAGTGCCTGGTCCGTGAGGCGGCGCAGGAGAGGGGGCGGCTGGGGAGGTGCCGCCGGGCGGCCCGCAGGGACGGAGGCGGAAGCGGAACCGGAGGCGGAACCGGGGGTGGGGGCGGCGCCGCGGCCGGGGGCGGCGGGGGAGGAGCGCTGGAGGCGGTCGAGGAGACGGGTGACGACCTCGACCGCGCGCAGCCCGTCGACGGTGGCGTGGTGCAGCTTGGCCAGCAGGTGGAAGCCCTGCTCGGGGCCCCCCGGACCGACGAGCAGGTGGAGCTCCCACGGGGGGAGGCCGCGCGGGAGCGCCGCCGCCATCAGCGAGGCCGTGAGGCGCTCGACGGCCGCGCCCCCGCCCGGCAGGGCGTGGACGCGGACGTGGCGCGGGGCGTGGAAGTGCGGGTCGGCGATCCATCGGGGGGCCTGGAAGGGGTTGCGCGGCACCGAGACGATCTGGCGCAGCCGGGGGGAGCGGGCCGCGCGCTCGGCCAGCATCACGGGGAGCACGTCGGCGGACGGCCCGCCCGGCCCGAAGCGCAGGAGGGCTCCGAGGTGCATCGGGGACTCGCGGGACTCCAGGCTCCAGAAGGTGGAGTCCAGCGCGGTCAGCGCCGTGGGGGCGGCGGAGGGCATCAGACTCCGGCCCCTCTTCTGCGCGAGGCGAACTCCTGCACCGCGAGGACCAGGTCGAGCGCCCGGGCGCGCGGGTCCGCCTCCGAGCGGAAGCGGAGCAGGGTGGCCAGCAGCCAGGTCCGCATCTCGCCGAGGTGGGCCGGGGAGCCGTGGACGTCGTCGAACTCCTTGAGGGCCAGCCGGTCCAGGGCGGCGGCCAGCAGCCGGCTGTCGTCGCGCGGGATGATCTCGTCGCGGCTGCTCAGGACGTAGCCCAAGGAGGCGGTGACGGAGGCGAGCCGGTCGGGGGTCAGGGCCCAGCCGCCGCCCGAGAGGGAGGCGAGGAGGGCGTCGTGGCCGGCTGCGCCGGTCAGGTGGCCCAGGACGTCCTTGGTGATCCCGGGGACCTGGGTGCTCCACCACCGCTCGTCCGTGAAGAAGCGGGCCACGGGGGCCCCGACGGTGAGGATGCGGCGGATGCGCCGGTCCTCCAGCGAGGCGCGCAGCGCGAGGTGGCCGCTGAAGCTGAGGGCCAGCAGGGAGGTGTCCGCGGTGTCCGCCCAGCCGTCGAGGCGGTCCAGCAGCTCCGGGAGGAAGCCCCAGGCGTCCGGACCGTAGGGCTGCTCGTTCTCGCCGACACCCGGGAGCTCCGTGACGACGGTGGCGAAGCCGAGCCTGGTGAGCTTGGGCAGCAGCGGGGCCCACTGCTCCTTGGTGGAGACGATGCCCCCCATGACGACGAGCAGCGGCCGCGAGGCCGCCCTGTCCAGGCCCGAGGCCCAGGCCCGGACCGTCCCGCCGGGGAGGCCGAACTCCTTGCGCTCGATGCCGCCGCGCTCCTTCCGCCAGGCGTCGACGGCGGCGACCGCCCGCTGCTGGGCGCGGGCGCGGAACTCGTCCGCGGGGTAGGGGAACCGGGCCAGGGTGTAGTGCCGGGCGGCGTCCAGGTAGTGCCTGCGGTCGAGGAGCTCGTCGCCGGCCCGGCTCCACACCCGGGCCCAGGAGGTGGGACTGCCGGGCTCGTCGTCGTGGACGCCGGCCAGCAGCCGCGCGGTCCGGCGCGGGTCGAGTCCCTGACCGCGGGCGTGCAGGCGGGCGTACTGCTTCAGTTCGGTCAACTCGGCCACGGTGGGCCACCTTTCACCAGTCGTCGGCTGCGGGGTCGGTGCCGGGGGCCTCGTCCTCGTCGGGGTCGTCGGCGAGCACCGACGCGACGGCGTCCATGAAGCCCGGGTCGAGCATGGTGTGCGCGGCGGTGTCGTCGGTCCGCCCGAAGCCCGAGCTGCGCACGGCGACCGCGACGGCGTAGTCGGCGCCGACCGTCCAGGTGCGGAACGCCCAGGCGGCCTCACCGCCGCTGTCCTGGTGGGCGCTGCGGACGGTGAGCCGACCCTCCTCCTCGGCGAAGGTGAAGTCGGTGAAGCGGAACTGCATGCCGACGCCGAGGGCCTTGCTGTAGGACTCCTTGAGCGTCCAGAGCCGCACCAGCTCCGGGTCGCGCCGCTCCGCCGGGAGGGCGTCGACGCGCGCGGACTCCTCGGCACTGCACCAGTGCCGTGCGAGCCCGGCCTCGTGGAACCTGCGGTGTGCGTCCTCCACGTCCACGCCGATGGCGCCGCGGCTGGTGAGGCCCACCAGGAGCAGCCCGTCGGTGTGGCTGAGGCTGATGTCGAGCGAGTCGTTCCCGCGCAGGTACGGGCGGCCGGTGCCGAGGTAGCCCAGCTCCAGCCGGTCCGGCGGGACCTGCAGGGCGGCGCCGGCCGCGTACTTGAGCAGCACCCGGGACGCGGCGAAGCGGCTGCGCACCCCGGGGTGGCGCTGCTCCAGGTAGCGGTCCCAGTCCTGGCGGCCCAGCAGCTCCTTCAGCCGCGGCCCGGCCGCCTGGTCGGGCCGCCAGTCCTCGGCGTGTGCGTAGACGACCGCGGTGCCGTGGCGGTCCAGGTCAGCCCGGATCTGCTGCCAGGGCCCCGAGCGGCCGGCGATCCTGATCGGCAGGCCGAACGCCGGTCCCGTGGCCGGCGGCCCGCCCGGCACCGTCGACGCCGTCATCGAACTCCTCCAGGGTGTGCTTGAGCGCGCCGAGGATCTCGGCGGCGAGGGCGCCGTCCAGGACGCGGTGGTCGAAGGCCAGGCCGAGCCGGAGCACCGGGGCCACGACGACCTCCCCGTCGCGGACCACCGGCCGGTCCAGCACCCGGCCCAGGTTGACGGTGAGCGCCGTGCCGCCGACCGAGTGGAAGCCGTCCACGGCCTGGTGGCCCAATGAGCTGACGGCGACCGTGCCGAAGATCTGCTCGCGGCGGCGGACGTCCCGCAGGGCCAGTGCGAAGGCCAGCCGCCCCGCCGCGACCGGCAGCCGGGACAGCCTGCGGACCCCGGCGAACTCCGGCAGCCGCTCCGTCCCCGGACCGCGGTAGCGGTCGATGCGCTGCTGGACGTCGTCCAGGGAGGCCCGCTCCAGGCCCGGCAGCAGCGCGGAGAGCACCGTGCGCTGCCCGTCGAGCTGCCGGTCCAGGGCGAGCTTGGCGGTGACCCCGCCGGTGTAGCGGGCGACCCGGGGCGTGCGCCAGCGGCTCGGCCAGCCCGGGGCCATCACCGCGTTGGCCTCCGGGTGGCGGTCCAGCACCCGGCCCACCGCCCACAGGACGTAGGCGACGTGGGAGTAGGCGCGGCCCTCGGCCCGGTGCGCCCCGCGGTGCGCCAGGACGCGGCCCATGTCGACCTCGGTGTCCAGGAAGACCGGACGCTGGCGGGCGGCGAACTCCTGGAAGTAGACGGTGTGGCGGCGGGAGCGGACCGGCTCCGACCGGGGCGGGGTCATCCGGCCACCGCCAGGGAGTGCAGTTCGGCCAGGCTGCGGGTCTCCAGCACCCTGCCGACGGGGACCCGGCGGCCGGTGGCCCGCTCCAGTGCGGAGACGAGCTTGAGCAGGTGCAGCGAGTCCCAGCCGGGCAGCCGGTCGTAGTCGAGATCCAGCTCGGCGGCGCCCAGGTCGAGCCCGGTGGCGTCGCGGAGCAGGCCGACGAACTCGGCCGGGGTGGCGATCGTCGTGGTCACGGTCAACTCCTCGGTGGGGGAACGGAACGGGGGCGGGGGCGGCTCAGAGCTTCTCCAGGGCGAAGCCGCCCTTGATCCACTTGCTGGACTCGACCGCGACGGCCAGGGCCTTCTGGCCGCTGGTCATGCGCTGCAGGAGCCGCTCGGTCTGCAGGAAGGGCAGGGCGTTGCCGTTGTTGCCCGTGTCGGCCACGCAGGAGACCTCCTCCGCGCCGGGTACGCCCAGCTCGGCGGTGATCTTCGCGGTCATGACGCCGGAGAGCTGCGGCGGCAGCAGGTAGTCCAGGTCCTCCGGGGCCCAGTCGAGGTCGCCGAGCAGCTCCCAGAGGATCTCGCCGGCCAGGACCGGGACCGACTGCTCGATGGCCTTGTAGTCCTCCTCGACCGCCTGCCCGGCGCTGTCCCGGTCGGCCACCCCGAACCACTCGATCAGCTGCCCCGGCGAACGGCCCAGGCCCGTCAGGCGGTTGAGCACCCGGTGCAGGACCACCGCCTCGCCGGCGGGCTCCGGGCCGACCACGGCCGCACCCGCCCCGTCGCCGAAGAGCACGTAGTTGACCAGCTCGCTGGGTGCGGCCCCGGTCAGGTCCCGGCGCAGGTCCAGGTGCTTGGTGCAGACGTCGCCGCCGATGACCAGGCCGGTGCCGCCGGTCGCGGCGACCAGGGTGCGCCCGAGCTCGAGGGCCTGGACGGCGCCCGCGCAGCCGGACTGGAGCTGGTAGGTGGGCACCTGGTCGATGCCCAGCCGGTCCGCGACCAGGTTGACCGTGGCCGGCATCAGGTGGTCGGGGGTGGCGGTGCCCATGACCACGAAGTCGACCGACTCCGGGCCCAGCCCGGCCGCCTCCAGGGCCCGTTCGCCCGCGCGGGCGCAGAGGTCGGCCAGGCTGAAGCGGACCTCGCCGGACTCGACGTCACGGGCGAAGTGCCGGGTCCTGGTGCCGATGAAGACCTCGATCCACTCCTCGCTCACGCCGAGGGCGGCGGCCAGCCGGGCGTTGTCCACCGGGTCGCCCGGCAGGAAGGTGCCGACGGAGACGAGGTACGCCGTCCGCGGGTCCGTCAGTTCCATCTGGAGCTCCAAGGATGAGGAGGGGGGAGGGCGGGCAGGAGGGGTCAGGATGCGGCGGTCGCGGTCGCCGACGCCGCACGGGCCTCGCACCAGGCGGTCAGCTCGGCGACCGACGAGAGCACGGGCAGCAGGTCGGGGACGGACAGCGCGCCGAGCTCCGGCAGCTGCTGCTCCAGCTGCTTCTTGAGCTCCATCAGCAGCACCGAGTCGAAGCCGAGGTCCTCGTACAGGCGGGAGTGCGCGGAGAGCTCGTCGACGCTGTAGCCGCCGACCCGGGCCACGGCGGCGGCGACGCGCTCGGGGACGCGGCCGGTGAAGGCGGAGCGCCCGGCGGGGGCCAGCCGCACCAGTCCGGCCGGCTCCTGCGGCAGGGGCTCGCCCGGTTCGGGCTGGAGGCGCAGGGAGGACCGGGGGCGGCCGCGGCGGGTCGGCGGCTCGGCCCAGAAGCGGTGCGCGTCGGAGAAGGCGTAGGGGGCGAGGCGGACCCCGCGGCGCTGCTCCTGCGGGTAGAACGCCTCCCAGTCCGGGTCGAGTCCGTCCTGGTACAGCCGGGCGACCAGCTCGGCCAGCTGCTGCCGCCCGGAGTCCTCGACGGGCAGCGGGTGCAGGCTGCGCAGCCCCGCCGGGGGGCGCAGCCGGCGCACCAGGCCGCCCAGCACCGGCGTGGGGCCGATCTCGACGACGTGGGTGGGCCCGGCGGCGAACAGGGCGTTCGCGGCGTCCGCGAAGCGCACGGTGGCGCCGACGTGCTCGACCCAGTAGGCGGCGTCCAGCGCCTCGCCCGGCTCCAGGAGCCGGCCGCGGACGGTGGAGTGGAACGGGATGCGCGGCACGCCCCCGCCGACGTCCCGGGCGACGCGGGCGAACTCGGCCAGCATCGGCTCCATCAGCGGCGAGTGGAAGGCGTGGGAGACGTTCAGCGGTCTGGACTCCACGCCCTGCCCGGCCAGCCGGCCGGCGATCCGCTCCAGGGCCCGGAGGTCGCCGGAGAGCACGGTCTGCCGGGGCCCGTTCACCGCAGCCACGCCGACCAGGGGCTCCGCCTCGGCCAGCGGGCGGACCTCGGCCTCGGGGGCGAAGACGGAGAGCATGCCGCCGCCGTCCGGCAGCGCGTCCATCAGCCGGCCGCGCGCGGTGATCAGGGCGGCGGCCTGGTCCAGGGTGAGCGCCTGGGCGACGACGGCCGCGGCGAACTCGCCGACACTGTGGCCGAGCAGCAGGCCGGGCTCCGCACCGAGCTCGCGCAGCGTCTCGGCGAGGGCGAGGCCGACCGCGAACAGGGCGGGCTGGGCGAGGCCGGTGCGGTGGATCCGCAGGTCCCCGGAGTCCAGCAGGTCGCGGACCGACAGGCCCAGGTGCGGACGGAGGGCCGCGTCGGCCCGGTCCAGGTGGTGGGCGTAGCGGGGCGACTCCCGGTACAGGCGCATGGTCATGCCGGGGGACTGGGCGCCCTGGCCGGTGAAGAGGAAGGCCGTGCGAGGCCTGCCGGCGGGCCGGGAGGTGTGCCGGGTGAGCTGCTCGTCGTCCTCGGCGGCCGCCCGCAGCGCGTGCGCCAGCCCGGCCGTGTCGGCGGCTGCGAACGCGAAGCGGAACCGGTGGCCGGTCTTCACCTGGTTGCTGCTCCAGCAGAGCTGGGGCAGCCTGGCCCGGCTCCGGGTCAGCTCCTCGGCCTGGACCAGCAGGTTGCGGCGCAGGGCCTCGGGACTGGGGGCGCTCAGGGTGAAGACGCCGCCCTCGGGCAGTCCGCCGCCCGCGGGACGCACCGCCTGCGGGGGCGCGGAGGCCAGCACCGCGTGGGCGTTGGTGCCGCCCATGCCGAAGCTGCTCAGCCCGGCCACGGCGGTCCCGGTGGGGAGCCGCAGCGGGGCCTTGAGCAGCCGGATGCCCTTGGCCGCCAGCCCCAGCTTCGGGTTCTCCCTGCGGGCGAAACGGCTGGCCGGCACGACGCGGTGGTGCAGCGCCAGCGCCACCTTGATGAGGCCGGCGACCCCGGCCGCGCCCTCGGTGTGGCCGAGGTTGCCCTTGACCGAGCCGAGCGCCAAGGGCCTCCCGGTCCGCGAGGCGTGCAGGGCGCCCAGCGCCTTGGTCTCGATCATGTCGCCGAGCTCGGTCCCGGTGCCGTGGCCCTCGATGAAGGTCACCTCGGCGGGCTCGACGCGGGCCCGCCGGCAGGCGGCCTCCACGACCGCCTGCTGCGCCCAGCGGTTGGGCGCGGTCAGGCCGTTGCTGCGGCCGTCCTGGTTGACGGCGGTGCCGCGGATCACCGCGTACACCTGCTGGCCGTCGGCCAGCGCGTCCTCCAGGCGGCGCAGCACGACCATGCCGACGCCCTCGCCGCGGCCGATCCCGTCGGCGTCCGCGCTGAACGGCTTGCACCGGCCGTCCGGTGCGGAGAGCCCGGCGCGGGTGTAGAAGATGCCGAGCGCGGGGGAGACGGTGATGTTGACGCCGCCCGCCAGCGCGGTCGAGCACTCGCCGGACAGCAGCGAGTTGACCGCCAGGTGCACCGCGACCAGGGAGGAGGAGCAGGCCGTGTCCACGGCCAGGCTCGGTCCCTTGAGGTCGAGGTGGTAGGAGATCCGGTTGGCGGTCATGCAGTAGCCGTTGCCGGAGCCCACCTGTGCGGTGATCCGGTCGAAGTCGGTCAGGTGCTGGTGGGCCCACTCGTTGCCCATGATCCCGACGAAGACGCCCGTGTCGCTCCCGGCCAGGGTGCCGGGGGCGACGCCGGCGTCCTCCAGGGAGCGCCAGGCGCACTGGAGCAGCAGCCGCTGCTGCGGGTCCATCGCCTGCGCCTCGCGCGGCGAGATGGTGAAGAACTCGTTGTCGAAGGCGTCCGGGTCGGCGACGAAGCCGCCCTGGTCGGTGTTGGCGCGGCCGTCGCCGCCCTCGGGGGAGTGGAACTCGGCGCGGTCCCAGCGGTTGGCGGGGACCGCGCCGACTCCGTCGCCCGAGCGCATCAGCAGCTCCCAGTAGGCGCGTGCGTCGGGCGCGCCGGGGAAGCGGCAGTCGAGGCCGACGATGGCGACGTCGGTCATCGGGACGCGCCCTCCTGGATCCGGAACTCCTCCAGCAGGTGTCCGGAGAGGGCGTCGACGGTCGGGTAGTCCCAGGCCACGGTGGGCTCCAGGACCAGGTCGAAGTCCTCCTCGATGTCGCCGCACAGGCTCAGCGCGGCGACGGAGTCCAGCCCGTACTCGGCCAGCGGCACCGTCGGGTCGATCTCGCCGGGGCTGCGCCGCAGGTAGACCGCGATCCGGTCGACCAGCCAGACGGTCAGCGACTCGGCGGTGTGGGTGGAGACGGTCATGGGGTCGGTCCTCCTGGGATGGGGTGCCGGGTTGGTGTGGTCAGCCCGCGAGCGGGGTGTCGTAGAGGTCGAAGCTGCGGCGCTCGTCGAAGCGGCGCATCAGCTCCTGCTGGACCCGCTCCTCGCAGGAGGCGGGGGGGTCGGGCAGCCGGTGGCCCAGCCGCCGCAGCAGCCGGTCCAGTGCGGCCGCGGCCCAGGCGGGGTCGGCCAGGAACGGGTCCGCGCCCTCGGCTGCGGCCTGCCGCCAGACGCCGAGCACGGCCGCGCCCGCCAGGACCACGGTGTACCGGTCGGCCAGGGCGAAGCTGGCCGGGGAGGCCAGCGCCGTCCGGTCCTCCAGGCTCAGCTCCAGGCTCTGCTCCTGCAGCTGGCGCAGCTCGTCCATGAGCAGCAGGGCCAGGCGCTGGATGGCGGTCTCCTCCGGGGTGCGGTCGGGCAGCTCGTGCACCGCCGCCACCAGGGAGGCGCTGAGGCTGTCCCGGCCGCTGGCCAGGGTGAGCCGGGAGAACGGGATCTCCGGCAGCCGGCCGCGCACCTGGAAGAGCCCGGCCGGGGCGGGCTCGCCCTGGAACCAGGCGCGGCGCGCCAGCCGGGGCAGCTGAGGGATGATCGTCGCCTGGCAGGCGGCGGAGCCGGCGTGGCCCAGGCTCAGCACCGGCAGGTCCCGCAGGTGCTTCTGGAAGATGCCGAACTCGCCCTCGCGGACGTAGAAGCGCGCACCGAGCACGATGGACAGGTCGTTCATCGCCTCCGTGAGCAGCTTCGGCACCAGGTACTTGACCGCGGAGGCGTAGACGCTGGTCTCCTCCGGCAGCAGGTGCACCGCGCGGGTGCCCACCAGCGACAGGCTGTCGCTGGTCAGCAGGTCCAGGAAGGCGTTGCGCAGGGTCGCCCGCGCGTGCGGGATGTCCGCCACCGGCTTGCGGTACAGGGTGCGGCCGCGGGCGAAGGAGACCACCGTGCGCAGCGCGGTGTCGGTCGCCCCCAGGGCCATGCCGGGCACGGCGCTGCGGGTGACCTGGAAGGAGCGGAGCGCCAGCTCCACGCCCTGGCCCAGCTCACCGACCAGGGTGTCCTCCGGCAGTTCGGCGTGGTCGAAGTCCAGGCCGGACAGCTGGCAGCCGCGCACGCCCACCGACTCGTAGCGGGGCAGGATCCGGAGCCGTTCCGGGTCCACCTGGGCCCGCTCGACCATCAGCACCGAGTGGCTGCGTGAACCGGGGGCCGCGTCGGTGCGGCTGAACAGCAGCCACGCGTCGGCCCGGGCGGCGTTGTTGATGACCTGCTTGCTGCCGTGCAGCCGGAAGCCGCCTCCGGCCAGGGGTCCGGCCTCGAACTCGTTGCGCACGAAGTCGTTGCCGTGGGCGAGTTCGTGGTAGGCCACCGAGGCCCGGCCGCCGTCCAGCAGGATCCGGGCGAGCCGCCGGCGCTGCTCCTCGCTGCCCTGCGTCCACACGTTGACGGAGGCCATGAAGGAGGTGACGCCGTAGCCGAGGCCCAGGGCCACGTCCCGGCGGAACACCTGCCGCAGCACCCGCACGAGCGTGTCGACACGCTCCAGCCGGCCGCCGTACGCGACCGGTACGAACTCGGCGTTCAGGCCGAGGGTGTCCAGCGCCTTCTCGCCCGCGTCGGACAGCTCCCCGGCCTCGTCGGCCTCCAGCAGCCTGCTGAAGCCGACCGGGTTGGCCGGGTCCCACGGATCTCCCAGCGCGGCCTCGATCTCGGCCACCCGGGCCGCTGCGCGGTCCTCCTGGTCGCTCCGACCGCCGGCGTTGAGCGCGACGGCGTCGGTGGTCATGACGCCTCCTCAGTGTGGTTCCGGATCGAAGTCGCCGCCCGGCGGAAGGGCAGCAGGGAGACCAGCCGTCCGCCGCCGTGCAGGTTCAGGGCCGCCGTCAGCACACCCTCGTAGGCCTCCGGGTCCGCGGCCCCCGGGTGGCCGAGCCGGACCAGCAGCCGCGCCAGCGAGGCGCGCAGCCACAGGGCGCCCTGCCACAGCTCGCCGGTGCCGTCCCGCTCCGCGGCCTCCCGGTTGTGCGCCCAGACGCCCAGGCAGCTCGCCGCCGCGAAGCACAGGCTCCAGCGGCGGGCCGTCTCGAAGGCGGCCGGGGACACCTCGGCCACCGCGTCCTGGTGCCGTTCCATCTCCTCGTGCACCTCGGCGACGACGGCGAGCAGCGCCTCGGCGGCGGCCAGGGCGGGCTTGTGGGCCGGGTCGTCCCCGGCGGCCGCGCGCAGCACCGCCACCGAGTCCGGCAGCGAGGCCAGGACGCCGCTGCCGTGCCGGGCGACCAGCGACATCCGCTCCGGTGCCAGCGGCGGCAGCGGCTCGTGGAGCCGGAACGCGGCCACCGCCCCGGCCGGCTGCCCGCCGCCGCGCCGGTGGGCCCGGGCCAGCGAACGGAACTGGCCCACCAGCGAGCTGAGGTTGACCAGGGTGTTGCCGTCGAAGAGCCCGACGATGCGGTGGTCCCGGTCGACCTTCTGGAAGCGGCCGTCCGCGTGGACGCCCTTGAGGAAGGCCCGCGCCCCGAGCAGCCGGGTCAGCTGGCCGATCACCGCCTCGGTGCCGGTGGGCACCAGGTACTTGGTGACGGCGGCGCTCAGCGACAGCTCCTGCGGCGCGGTGTGCACCGCCCGGGAGGCGACCAGCGCCAGCGCCTCGTGGGTGAGCACGTCCACCGTGCTCTCCGCCAGCTCGTACCGTGCCTTGGGGAGCTCCACGAGGGTGCGCCCGTACAGGCGGCGCTGCCCGGCGTACTCCAGGCCCAGCATCAGCGCGTGGTCGGCCGCCCCCAGGGACAGCGCCGCGCACATGGTGCGGGTCAGCTGCAGCGCCTTGAGCACCGTCTCCAGTCCGCCGCCGACGCTGCCGACCACCGCCGAGGCGGGGACCGGGGCCCGGTCGAAGGCGATGCCGGAGATGTCGGCGCCGCGGATGCCGTGGGTGTGCACCTTGTCGAGGTGGCGGAAGCTGCCGTCCGGGAGCTCGCGCTTGTCCACCAGCAGGATGCTGAAGCCGCGCGGGCCGCCGGCCGGGTCGGTGCGGGTGAGCAGCGAGACGAGGCTGCCCCGGGTGGCGTTGTTGATCAGCCACTTCTCGCCGCTGACCAGCCAGCCGCCGTCGCCGTCCGGGTCGCCCCGCACCTCACCGGCCAGCAGGTCGCTGCCGTGGGCACGCTCGGTCAGCCCGAGGGAGACCGGCAGCCCGGAGAGGACCGCCCCGGCGAGGCGGCCGGCCTGCTCCCGGTCGCCCGCCACCCAGACGCAGACGCCGCCCAGGTACGTCTTGCCGTGGCCGATGGCCACGGTCAGGTCGCGGCGGGCCACCGTGCGCATCACCTGGAGCAGCTGCCCGTAGTCCTCCAGCCGCCCGCCGTGCTCGGCGGGGACGTAGTACGCGTGCACGCCCAGCTCCTCCAGCCGGGCGCACGGCGCCGCGGGGAACTCCTCCCGCTCGTCGAGCTCCATGCAGGCGCGGTGGCTGAAACGGTTCTCCGGGTCCTCGGCGGGGCCCAGCTCCTGCTCCAGCCACTCGGCCTGCCGGTAGGAGGCGGGGGCGGCGGTCTCCTCGTCGGCCACGGCTCAGCCCACCGGTTCCAGGGCGGCGGCAGCGGCGGCGACCGGCCCCTCCAGCTGCTGGAACGCCGGCTCCAGGCGGTTCTCCAGGACCAGCTTGCGCATCAGGGTGCGCTGGACCTTGCCGCTGGTGGTCTTCCGGACGGTGCCGGGACGGACCAGGAGCACGCTGAGCGCGACCGTGAACTCACGGCTCACCAGGGACCTCGCGGCGGAGGCGAGCTGCTGCAGGTCCCCGGCGGAGGGGGCGTTCGGGCGGACCTCCTGCACCAGCACCAGGTGCTCGGCGCCGTCCCGGTCCACCGAGAAGGCCGCTCCTCCGCCCACGCCGAAGGCCGGGTCCAGCGCCTGCACCGCGCGCTCGACGTCGTGCGGGTAGATGTTGCGGCCGTTGATCAGGATCATCTCCTTGAGCCGGCCGGTGACGTAGAGCTGGCCGTCGTCGAGCAGGCCCAGGTCGCCGGTGCGCAGCCAGCCCGCGTCCCCGCCCGCGCCGTCCGCCAGCACCGCGTTGAAGATCTCCTCGTTGACCTCGGGGCGCTTCCAGTAGCCGGAGGCGACGCTGTCGCCCTTGACCCAGATCTCGCCCACGTGGGCCTCGGGCTGCTCGCGGAAGGTCTCGGGGTCGACGATGCGGACGTCGAAGTCGGTGATCACGCCGCTGCTGACGAGGGTGCGCACACCCGTGTCGGCGTCCTCGGCGGCCTCCCGCAGCTCGCCCTGCTCCAGGGCCTCGGCGTCGGCGCGGCGGAAGACCGGGGCCTTGCCGAGCGGAGTGCCGGAGACCAGCAGCGTGGTCTCGGCCATGCCGTAGCAGGGGAAGAAGGACTCGGCGCGGAACCCGGCCGGGGCGAAGCGCTCGGTGAAGGCGCGGACCGTCTCGGCGCGGATCGGCTCGGCGCCGTTGCAGGCCTGCTCCCAGCTGCTGAGGTCGAGCCGGGCCAGCTGCTCGTCGGTGACCCGGCGCAGGCACAGGTCGAAGGCGAAGTTGGGTCCGCCGCCGACGGTCACCCGGTGCTCGCTGATCATCTGCAGCCAGCGCACGGGGCGCTTGAGGAAGGAGATCGGCGACATGAGCGCGGCGGAACCGCCCAGGTACAGCGGCTGCAGGATGTGCCCGATCAGGCCCATGTCGTGGTAGAAGGGCAGCCAGCCGCCGAGCCGGGTGTCCTGGTGGCTGCTGAGCGCGTGCTGGATCGCCAGCTCGTTGGCCAGCAGGTTGCGGTGGGAGACCATCACGCCCTTGGGGGTGCTGGTGGACCCCGAGGTGTACTGCAGGAAGGCCAGCGACTCCGGGGTCAGCCCGGGCTCGCGCCAGTCGGCCGCGTCGCCCCAGCCGGCGGTGTCCGTCGCCAGCACCGGGATGCTGTCCAGACCCGCCTCCTTGAGCCAGCCGCTGATGCCCGGCTCGTTGGCGCTGTCCGTGAGGACCGCGCGGACCTCGGCGTCCTTGAGGATCGCGGTCACCCGCGCGAAGTGGCTCCCCTGGTCGCCGGGCAGGGGGGCGGGCACCGCGACCGAGCCCGCGTAGAGGCTGGCCGTGAAGGCCTTGATGAAGTCGAGTCCGGAGGGGTAGAGCAGGAGCACCTGGCCGCCGGAGGCGCCGCGCTGCTGGAGCCAGGAGGCGATCCGCTTGGCCTCGGTGTCCAGGGCCTCGTAGGTGAGCCGCTCGGCCTCGCTGGCGGCGGCGCTGTCGTGCAGGAAGATGAAGGCGTCCTTCTCTCCCAGATCGGCGCTGCGCTGCAGCACCAGCTCCGTGAAGGTCCGCGTGCTGTTCAAGGTGGGTCCCTCGTCTCTTCGCAGTCGACGGATCGGTGGGCGGCGAGCCCCGGGCGAACCGATGTTCGCCTGGGGCGCTTAAGGCTCTCTTGGGCTGTCCGCGCCCGCGCCGCTCACGGGATGAGCTGCACCCAGAGCACCGACTCCCGCCGGCTGGGGGGCCGTTCGGGCACCAGACGCTCCGGGTGCCCCGGCGGCGGGCCGCCCGGGCCGCCCGGGCCGCCCGGGCCGCCCGGGCCGCCCGGGCCGCCCGGGGCGACCGCCGGGAGGATCTCCGGGCCGACCGTGCCGTACCAGATCCCCGCGGCCACCAGGCTCCGCCACAGCTCCCGGCGCAGCAGCCGCAGCCACCAGCGCACCCGGAACGCGAGCCCGGTCCTGCGCCCCGGGCCCCCGAGCCTCACCAGGCCACCTGGAGCCTGCTGACCCCGTGGATCAGCCGTCCGGAGCTGCGCGGCACCTGTGCGGGCGGGACGTCGAGCCGCAGCGTGGGGAAGCGGCGGAACAGGCTGCGCAGCGCGATCTGCAGCTCGGCGCGGGCGAGGCCGGAGCCGAGGCAGTAGTGGGGGCCGTGCCCGAAGCTGAGGTGGCCGCGCTCGGGCCGGTCCCAGCGCAGGGCGTCCGGCTCGGCGAAGCGGGCCGCGTCGCGGTTGGCCGAGCCGAGGGAGGGCAGGACCGCCTCGCCGGCCCGGACCACGGTCCCCTCGACGGCCACGTCCTCGACGGCGATCCGCAGCAGCGTCTCGTCCCCGGGCAGGTGCAGCCGCAGCAGCTCCTCGACGACGGCGGCCGCCTCGTCCTCGGATCCCTCGGCCAGCGCCTCGACGGCACTGCTCGGCCGGGGTTCGAGGAGCAGGGCCAGGGTGCCGTTGGCGATCTGGTTGACGGTCGTCTCGTGCCCCGCCACGAGCAGGCTGACGCCGAGGTAGACCAGTTCCTCCTGGCTGAGCTGCTCCTGGTCCTGCTCGTGCACCGAGACCAGGGCGGAGAGCAGGTCGTCGCCGGGCGACGCGCGCTTGGCGTCCAGGAGCCGGACCAGGTAGCCGCGGAGCCCGGCCTGGGCGGCGAGCATCTCGGCGGCACTGCTGCCGGTGGTCGCGACGAAGGCGGCGGACCAGCGGGAGAACATTTCCTGGTCGGCGAGGGGCACGCCCAGCAGCTCGCAGATCACCCGGACCGGGAGCGGGAAGGCGAAGGCGCCGACGAGGTCCTGGCCGGGGCCGCCGTCGGCCAGGCGGTCGAGCAGACCGTCGGTGAGCTCCTGGATCCGCGGGCGGAGCGCGGCCACCCGGCGGGCGGTGAACTCCCTGGACACCAGGGCGCGGACGCGTGCGTGCGGGGCGCCGTCCAGGTTCGGCAGGCTCGGGAACCGCTGCGGCGCGGCGGCGAGGCGCGGGGCCCCCTCCGCGAGGGTCGCCTCCCGGCTGAACCGGGGGTCGCCGAGCACGGCCCGGACCCCCTCGTGGCTCGTGACGAGGCGCGCCGTGTCCCCGCTGGGCATCCGCACCAGGGCGACCGGGCTCTCCGCCCGGAGTCGCGCGTAGTGGGGGCAGGGCGTCAGCACGCCCTCCCGTTCGAACGGGTACTCCGGCACCTCGGACATGCGTACGTTCCCTCCCGGTGGCTTCCGCGGAGCCTGCGGCACGGCGCTAAAGCCCCGTTTGGGCGGGCGGCCCCGCCCGGCGCCCCCGTCCGACGACTCCGTCCGGCGCCCCGGTCCGCACGGCCGCCCCGCGGATGCGCAAGCGGGGCTTAAGGGCCGTCGGGGAGCGTGGCGGGCGACCGGGGAAGAAGTACGGGAGGCAGGGAGACGATGGCTGAGGATGTGACCACACAGGTGTGCGTCGTCGGGGGCGGCCCCGCCGGCCTCGCGCTGGGCCTGGAGCTCGCGAGACGCGGGGTCCGTGTCACCGTCGTCGAGCAGAGCGGCAGCTTCGCCCGCTCCTTCCGCGGGGAGTCCATCTCCCCGGACTCGGTCTGGCTGCTCGACCGGCTCGGCCTGCTCGACAGACTGCGGGGCTCCTTCCTGGAGATGCGCCGCATGGAGATCACCGACGGCGGGCGCACCGTCCTGCGCGCCGAGTTCTCCGACTTCCCCTACCCGCACCCCTACCCGGTGGAGCTCCCGCAGCCGGCCCTGCTCTCCGTGCTCGCGGAGGAGGCCGGCCGGTTCGAGGGCTTCGGCCTCCTCCGCCGGGCCACCGCGACCGGGCTGCTGGAGGACGCCGACGGCGCCGTGACCGGAGTCCGCTGCCGCACCCCGGAGGGCGAGGTCGCCGTCCGGGCCGCGCTCACCGTGGCCGCGGACGGCCGGTTCAGCAAGGTGCGCGAGCTCTCCGGACTGGCCGCCACCAAGGTGCCGCTGGACCGCGACGTGGTCTGGCTCAAGCTCCCCTTCCCCGACGTGTGGGACGGGGCGACCTACCGGGTGCGGATCCGCGACGGCCAGCACGGCCTGTTCATCCCGACCCACCCCGACGACGTCCGGGTCGGCCTGAACATCCCCAAGGGCGGCCTCAAGCAGCTCCGCGCGGAGGGGATCGCGGGCCTGCACCGCCGCATCGACGCCCTCGCCCCCGAGCTGTCCGACGCCGTGCGCACCCATGTCACGGGCTGGACCGACACCTCCGTGCTGGACATCTTCACCGCCCTGGTGCCCCGCTGGCACCGCCCCGGGCTGGTGCTGACCGGTGACGCCGCGCACACGCTCTCGCCGATCCTGGGCCAGGGCGTCAACCACGCCGTCATCGACGCGGTGACCCTCGCGCCCATGCTGGCACCGCACTTCGCGGACGGCCGCACGCCCCCGCTCCCGGTGCTCGACTCCGTCCTGGCCGGGTTCCAGGCCGTGCGCGAGCCCTCCGTGGCCCGCTCCCGCGGCCTGCAGCTGCGCCAGGAGCGGATGTTCGCCCTGCACCGCCCCTGGCAGGTGCGCGGCCGGCAGCTGCTCTACCGGCTGGTGGACCGCAGCCCGCAGCTCAAGCAGCGCATCCTCGCGGGCGCCTACTTCCAACTCCAGGGCGGCGACGGCGTCCCCGGCCTGGACCTGCCCGCCCCGGCCCCCGCCCCTGCGGTGGCCGCAACACCGTCCACGTAGGGAGACGCACGACCATGCAGGACTTCGTCAAGCCGGTGTCGTTCACCGGGGACCGGCTGCCCTGGGGTGCCTGGACCTGGCGGCACCCCGTCGGCCGGGTGGTCAGCGGCGCGGTCGGGCTGGGCTCGCTCGCGCTGGGCGCCGCCCTCGGCGGCGCGGCCACCTGGACCTTCTGGGCCGCGCTGATCGCCCCCGACACCGCGCTCCTCTACGACATGGACCACGCCGGCCCGGAACGCGGGCAGCTGAGCCCCAGGGCCGCCCGCCTCTACAACCTGCTGCACCACCCGATGCTGCCGGTCACCATGATCGCCGTCGGCGCCGCCACCTTCGGCCAGCCGCTGATCGTCGCCGGGCTCGCCTGGGGGGCGCACATCGGTATCGACCGCGCCCTCGGCTACGGGTTCCGGCTCGAGGACGGCCGCCGGTGCTGACCGCGGCAGAGGCGATCGGCGCCGAGAAGAACGGAAAGAAAACCATGACCGCAGTCGTCGTCATTCTCTCCATCCTGCTGATCCTGGAGTTCTCCTTCGCTCCGGTGAACCTGGTCACCGGGCGGAACGCCCCGCTGTTCACCCAGTTCACCGGGATCTCCAGCCGGAACGCCATGCTGGTGGTCGCGGCGGTCGACGCGCTGGGCGCGCTGCTCGTGGCGGTGGGCCTGTTCGCGCCGAAGGTGAGCATCGCCGGAGCGGTGCTGATCACCGCGCTCTGCGCCTGGTACCTCGTCATGATGGTCCGCCACGGGCACTTCGGGAGCGGACTGGTGGGATTCCTGCTGTTCGGCTCCTGGTCCGTCGGACTTCTCTGGGCGCAGCTCGCCCGGCACTGAAGTCGAACTTTAGTTCCCGGTGCCATGCTCCGGATGTCCGGAAAGGGTCCGTGAATCGGAGGAGTGGGAAATGCGCTGGGACAGTCTCTACGTGGCCGGACTGGGAGCCTACCTGCCCGAGGCGGTCGAGACCGCCGAGGAGGCGATCGCCGCCGGCCGCTACACCCGTGAGGAGCACCTGGCCAACGGCATACGCCAGGTCCGGGTCGCCAGACTCGAGGACGAGGGGCCGGCCCAGATGGCCGCGGCGGCGGCCCGCCAGGCCGTCGAGCGCTCCGGCCACCTGCCGGAGGAGTTCGGCCTGGTGGTCCACGGCAACAACAGCCACCAGGGGCAGGAGTTCTGGACCCCGGCCTCCTACGTGCAGGACAACTCGATCGGCGGCCACGCGGCCACCGCCGAGGTGCGCCAGGGCTCCAACGGCGGCCTGGTCGGCTTCGAGCTGGCCGCCTCCTGGGTGGCCGCACGGCCCGACACCGCCGCGCTGGTCACCGCCGGCGACTCCTTCCACCTGCCCTACTTCGACCGCTGGAACAGCGACGACCAGCAGGTCTTCGGCGACGGTGCGGGCGCGCTCGTCCTCTCCACCCGCACCGGCTTCGCCCGCGTGCTCGCCAGCACCACCTACGCCGACTCCACCCTGGAGCCGATCTACCGCGGCGGCGACTGGACCACCGGGCCCTTCGCCGAGTCCCGCACGGTCTCGCTGCGCTCCCGCAAGCGCGACTTCCTCGCCACCGGCGAGAACCTGTACGAGCAGACCATCGAGAGGATGACCAAGAGCCTCCACGCGGTCACCGGCCAGCTCTTCGACGAGATCGGCGCCGGGATCGACGACATGGCCTACCTCATCCACGCCAACACCGGCCAGACCATCGTGGACTGGGGCTTCTACCACCCGCTGGGCGTCGACCCCTCCCGCACCGTCTACGCGTGGGGCCGCGACTTCGGCCACATGGGCGCGGCCGACCACATCGTCAACCTCAACCACCTGGTGGAGACGGCCCCGCTCAGGCCCGGCGACAAGGTGCTCACCATCGGCGTCGGCACCGGGTTCATCTGGACCGCCTTCGTCATGGAGATGCTCGAGGTCCCCTCCTGGGCCCCGCAGGCCTGACCCCCGTCGATTCTTCTGCCAGGAAAGGAGAGCACGGCATGTCCACCGTCATCCAGAGTCCGCTGGACCGACTGCGCGCTTGGCAGAGCGAGGGCCGGCTGGCCGAGGAGTACCCGGGCGTCGCCCCGCTGCTCGCGGAGCTGGCCCGGGGCGAGCAGTCCGCCGCCGACCTGTCCCGGGCGGGCCAGCTGCTCGCCCGCCTCGACCCGGCCGCCGTCCTCGCCGCACGCCCGGACACCCCGGTGCTGCGGGTGGCGGTGGCCGGGCACGGCACCGTCGGCGGCATCGCCCCCGCCCTGCACGCCGAACTCGCCCGCCACGGATTCCTGACCCGCCTCGTGCTGGGCGACTTCGACGGCTGGGTGCGCGAGCTGCAGGACCCCGGCAGTCCGCTCCACGAGGAGGGACTGGACCTCGCCGTGGTGCTGCTCGACCCGCAGACCGTCACCGACGAGCTCCCGGGCGTCTGGCGGTCGGAGGACCTGGCCGCCACCGCCCGGGCCAAGCTGGCCCAGCTCACCACGCTGCTGGAGGGCTACCTGCAGCGCACCTCCTCGGCCACCGTGGTGCTGAACACCCTGCCGCTGCCGCGCACGCTGCTCCAGCAGCTGGTCGACCTGCGCTCGCGCACCGAGGTCTCGGTCGCCTGGCGGGAGTTCAACATCGGCCTGCTCAGGCTGGCGCAGGCCCACGACCGGGTCGTGGTGGTCGACACCGAGCCGCTGGTGGCCCAGGGCGGCCCGCTCGCCGACCCCCGCATGTCGGCCTACGCCAAGGCGCACCTCGGCGAGGAGCTGCTCTCCCGCCTCGCCCGCGAGGTCGGCCACCTCGGCCGCTCCCTGCGCGGCAGGGCCAAGAAGGTCCTGGTCCTCGACCTGGACAACACCCTGTGGGACGGCGTCCTCGGCGACGACGGCCCGGAGGGCATCGCCGCCGCGACCACCTTCCGCGGCGAGGCCTTCGGCGCCTTCCAGCGGCTGGCACGCCAGATCGGCTCCCAGGGCGTGCTGCTGGCCGTCTCCTCCAAGAACGACCAGGAGCCGGTGCTGGAGGTGCTGCGCACCCACCCCGACATGGTGCTGCGCGACACCGACTTCGTCCGGGTCAACGCCAACTGGGAGCCCAAGGACGCCAACCTGCGGGACATCGCGGCCAAGCTCAACCTGGGCGTGGACAGCTTCGTCTTCGCCGACGACTCCCCCTTCGAGACCGGCCTGGTGGCGTCCGGCCTGCCGGAGGTGGCCGTGGTCCGGCTCGACGAGGAGCCGGCCCTGCACGTCGAGAAGCTGCTGGCGGACGGCTGGTTCGACGTCCGGGAGCTGACCGCGGAGGACCGCGACCGCGCCGCACTGTACCGGGTGGAGTCCGAGCGCCAGGACCTGCTGGACAGCAGCGGGTCGTACGAGGACTACCTGGAGCACCTCCAGGTCCGCGTCCGGGTCGCCGCCGTCGGAGAGGTCGACCTCGCCCGGGTCGCCCAGCTCACGCTGCGCACCAACCAGTTCAACCTCACGACGGAGCGGCTGCAGCCGGACGAGGTGCGCGCCTGGGCCGAGGACCCGGACCGCCTGGCGCTCTCCGTCCGCTCCGGCGACCGGTTCGGCGACAACGGCGTCGTCGGGGTCCTCTTCGCCCACCGCGAGGGCGACCTGCTGCACATCGACAACCTGCTGCTGAGCTGCCGGGTCTTCGCCCGCGGCATCGAGCAGGCCACGGTCGCCGCGGTGCTCGCACACGCCCGCGCCCAGGGGCTGGCCGGTGTCACCGCCGCCTACCGGCCCACCAGGAAGAACCACCGGGTCCGCGACTTCTGGCCCTCCGTCGGCTTCGAGCCGGCCGGCGGCGACGAGTCCGGGCTGGCCTTCCGCCACCCGCTGGACCGGCCCGTCGACGCCCCCGCCCACCTTCAGCTCCACACCGACTTCTGAGAGGCCCGGATGCTCACCGAGACCGCCTTCCTGCAGCTCGTCAAGGACGAACTGGCCCTGCCCCTGGTCGAGTCCGACCTGACGGACGACTTCGACCGGGTCGTGGCCTGGGACTCCATCCACCTGCTCAGACTGGTGGCCGCCGTGGAGAAGCACACCGGCAGGCGCGCCCCCCTGGGCAGACTGCTGGCGGAGCGCAACCTGCGCGGCATCTACCAGCTGCTGGCCGCCTGACCGGACGTCCCGAGGTCCGCACGACGCGCCACCCCCCCCAGACCGGTCCCGACCGCGGTGTCCCCCGTCCGCGGTCGGGATCCGCCGTTTTAGTGCCGCTTAGGAGCCGGTCCCTACCGTTCCGGTAGCCGGTTCCCCGCCGACAGTCCGGCAGGCCAACAGGACGACCAAGGAGAAGGAATGACCACCGATTCGACCGAGGCGCGGCTCGCGCCCGCCGAGCTCCCGGTGCTGGACCCCGCACCGGTGGCCGCCGCCGACCCGCGCCGCTGGTGGGTGCTGGTCGTCATCTCGTTCGCGCAGTTCATCATCGCCATCGACGCCTCGGTGGTGAACGTGATGGGTCCGCAGCTCCAGCACGCCATCCACCTGACCACACCCGGGCTGCAGTGGGTGATGAACATCTACGTGCTGCTCTTCGGCGGCCTGCTGCTGCTCGGCGGCCGGCTGGCCGACGTGGTCGGCCGCAAGCAGGTCTTCCTGGGCGGCCTGGTGCTGTTCACCCTCGCCTCGCTGGCGGCGGGCCTCGCCCACACCGAGGGGCAGCTGCTGACCGCCCGCGCGGTCCAGGGCATCGCGGCCGCGGCACTCTCGCCGGCCTCCCTGTCCATCCTGGTGACCACGTTCACCGACCCGGCCGAGCGGGCCAAGGCCTTCGGCGTGTGGGGCTCGGTGATCGGCGTCGGCGCGAGCGTCGGCACCATCATCGGCGGCGCCATCGGCAACTCCGACTGGCGCTGGGCGTTCTGGATCAACGTCCCGGTCGGCGTGGTCGTGGCCGCCGGCGCGATCGCCCTGGTGGGCCGCTCCGTCCGCAGCGCCGTGCGCGAGGCCACCGACACCCTGGGTGCGCTCACCGCGACCGGCGGCCTGGTGCTGCTCGTCTACGGCATCGTCACCTCCAGCACGCACGGCTGGACCGCCGGGCAGACCCTCGGCTCGTTCGCCGGCGCGGTCGTGCTGCTCTCGGCGTTCCTGGTGGTGGAGAGCCGTTCGGCGGCCCCGCTGCTGCCGCTGCGCCTGTTCCGCTCCCGCACGGTGGTGGCCGGCTCCCTGGGCGAGTTCCTCACCGCGGCCTTCATGATGCCGCTGTTCTTCCTGATCCCGCTCTACCTGCAGGACGTCAGCGGCTACAGCCCGCTGCGGACCGGCCTGGCCTGGCTGCCCACCAGCATCGGCCTGATGCTGCTGGCCCCGGTCGCCTCCCAGCTCGTCGGCAGGATCGGCCCGCGGGCGATGTACCTGCTCGGCACGGCCTTCCTGGCCGGGGTGATCGGGGTGGCCGTCGGCATCCCGATGCACGCCTCCTACGTCTCCTTCATGCTGCCGCTGTCCGCGCTCTTCGGCGCCGGCCTGGTGTTCTGCCTGATCGCCACCCCGGTGGTCGGTACGGCGGACGCCACCGAGGAGGACGCCGGCACCACCTCGGCGCTGCTCAACGCCTCCACCCAGATCGGCGCGGCCTTCGGCATCGCGGTCTCGGTGACCCTGCTCAACAGCAGGATGACCCACGAGCTGGCGCACGGCGCGTCGGCGCAGACGGCCCTCGTCCACGGCCTGCGGGCCGCCTTCCTCGGCCTGGTCGTGATGCTGGCCCTCAGCATCGTCAACGGCCTGGTGGGCTTCCGGGGCCTGAAGCGCCCGCAGTCCGCCGACATGCTCGGCTGACGCGGGCCCGGCGCACGAAGGGGGGCGGTGGCCGTTGCGGCCACCGCCCCCCTTCGTGCGCCCGGGGAGGATCAGTGGTAGAGGCCGACCACCGTGTCCAGCGAGTGGGCCAGGTCGGACAGGAAGACGTCCTCCTGCTCACGCAGGAAGAAGTGCCCGCCGGGGAGCGTGCGCATGGAGAAGCCGCACTGCGAGTAGTCCACCCACTCGGCGACCTGGGCGGGGGAGACCAGCTGGTCGCCGGAGCCGGCGTAGGCCTGGATCGGGACCGGCAGCGGCTCCTTGCCGGAGGGCCCCGGGCCCGAGCACATCAGGAGGTCGTCGCGGGCCACCGGGAGCAGGGCGGAGAGCCACTCCGGGTGGTCCAGCAGGATCTTCGGGATGCCGCCCAGGCCGACCAGGGAGTGCACCAGCGCGTCGTCGTCGGCGTCCGGCGGGGCCAGCTCGGGGGCGGGCAGGTGCGGGGCGCGGTAGGCGCTGAGCACCAGCGCCTCGGGGAGCCGCTCGCCCAGCCGGGCCCGGTGCCGGGCCAGGGCGTAGGCGATGAGCGCACCCATGCTGTGGCCCAGCAGGATGTGCGGGACGTCGAGCTCGTCCGCCAGGGCCCGGTCCAGGTCGCGCACCAGCGCGTCCAGGTCGGTGAAGCGAGGCTCCCCGGAGCGGCCCTCACGTCCGGGCAGCTGGACGGGCAGCACCTGCACCCTGTCGCCCAGGCGGCGCTGCCAGCCCGCGTAGGTGGAGGCGCCGCCGCCGGCGTAGGGGAAGCAGAACAGCCGCAGCCGTGCGTCGCGCACGGCTGCGGCCTGGAGGTATCTGGTCATGCGGACCTCGCGAGGGTTCCGGCGAGCTTGAGGGCCCGCGGATCGGGTCGGCGCCCGCGCAGCATGCTGCGCCACTCCTCAGGGGCGTAGCCGGCGGGCTCCGTGGTGTCGATGAAGTCGCGGACGGTGCGGATGAACCGCTGGGGATCGGTGTGGAAGGGGAAGTGCCCGGCGTCCTCGAAGAGCTCGAGCCGGCTGCCGGGCATGGAGACGTGCGCGATGCCGGCGTGGACCGAGGGGATCACCTGGTCCCGCTCCCCCCAGACGAGCATGGTGGGCATGCCCTGCGTCAGGTAGCACCGGTCGAGCAGCGTGCCGACCTGGCCCCGGTAGTCGACCACCGTGCGCAGGGTGCGGATGAAGGCGCTGCGGGCGGCGGCGTCCGGCAGGGCGTCGACGACCCGCAGCAGGTCCGCGGCGTCCACGCCGAGGCCGGTGTCGAGGAGCTGCAGCGCCTTGGTCAGCAACCGCATCTGGAGCCTGGCCGTGGGCAGCCGGAGCGCGGCGAGCACCAGCTCGGCGCCGGGCAGCGACGCGGCCCGCAGCAGCGGGGTCACCTCCCGGCCCACCCCGCCGGTGCCGACCAGGACCAGGCGCTCGCAGCGCTCCGGGAACTGGTAGGCGAACTGCATGGCCACGGCGCCGCCGAGGGAGTGCCCGACCAGGGTGGCGCGTTCGATGCCGAGGACGGAGAGCAGGTCGCGCATGCCGTTGGCGTACGCGCCGACGGAGTAGTCCGCCCGGGGGCGGTCGGAGGCCCCGTGCCCGAGCAGGTCGGGGGCGATGACCCGGTGGTGCCGGGCCAGGCCCGGGATGACCGGCGCCCAGGTGGACGAGGAGTCCCCGATGCCGTGGATCAGGAGCACCGCGGAGCCGCGCCCGGCCATCCGGAACGCCCGCCGGTGCCCGTGCACCACGCGGGTGCGCAGGCGCACCTCCGGCCGGTCGGCGCCCGTTCGACGTGCTGTCACAGAACCCTCCCTTCCCGGGGGGCCCGGCCCCCCGGTTCGCTGGCGCGTCGTCCCCGCGAGCATGCGGCCCCACCTTTGTGTTCGCCTAAACCCGGCACCCCCGGGAGCGCGGCGCCCCAAACGGGGCTTTAGCGCCCGCGTCCACGCTGGCCCGCATCCGCCGACCCAGGAGGTGACCGTGCACACCAGCGCCCGACGCCGAGGAGCACCGTCCGCCGGTACCGATCTGCCGTCACCCGGCCACCGTCCGCGCCGGGGCAGCGTCGAGGTGTGGGTGCTGCACGCCGCCCCGGAGCAGGTGCGCGCGGCCGCGGAACTGGCCCACGTGCTGGACCCGGGCGAGCGGGAGCGGGTCTCCCGCTGCGGGGACGAGGAGGGCCGTGCCTCGCTCCTGGCCTCCCACGTCGCCCTCCGGCTGCTCCTCGGCGCGTACCTGGGCTGCGCACCCGAGCGCGTGCCCGTCGAGCACGCCAACTGCCGCGGCTGCGGCCGGCGGCACGGCCGGCCCGTGGTGACCGCGCGGCCGCCGCTGCACTTCTCGCTCTCGCACACGGCCGGCCTGGCCGTCTGCGCCTTCGCGTCCACGCCCGTCGGCGCGGACGTCGAGACGCTGGCCTCGGTGCCGGGCACGGACCTGGTGCCGCTGCTGCACCCCGTCGAGCAGGAGGCCATCCTCGCCCTGCCGGAGCAGCACCGGGCGCGGGCGTTCCTGCACTGCTTCGTGCGCAAGGAGGCCTACCTCAAGGGCACCGGGGACGGCCTCTGGGCGGAACTGGACAGCTTCTGCGTGGGCCCCGGCCCCGCCTACGGGACGCCGGCCGGCCGGGCGGCCGACGACACGCCGGAGGACTGGTCCTTCGCCGAGATCCCGACCGCGGCCACCCACGGCGGCGCCGTGGCCCTCCACCTCCCCGGTCCCGGGGAGCGCGCCCCGCGCGTCCGCCTCCGGGAGGTGGACCTCCCTTTCTGGGCCTCGCAGCGATTCTGACCCGGAATTGCACGTTTGGGGAGTGCAGGGCGATTGATGCGGCGCGGACATCCGTGCCGAATGGAGAGGGCCGGGACGTTCTCCGTCCGGTCCCTTCTTCCGATAGGCACACCGGACATCACCCCGGCCGGAACCGGACCCCGGGCCGCCGCCCCGGAAAACGGTCCGTCCGGTGCGAAGACCGGGAGGCGCCCCGCCCCGCCGCCCCGCCGCCCCGATCGCGCAGCTCAGCGGCCGTTGCGGCCACCCCGTGCCCATCGCGGCAGGACCCGTGAATGCGGGCCCGGACAGAACCGCAATCGAACCCTCGCCCGTTCACGGTCACATGTCGGTCACACGATTGAAGCCGGTCGTGTGCGGGCTGTAGCCTTCACCCCGGCTGGCCGCGGCACACGGGGGATTCGGGAGGCGCCGCTCATGGCAGGCATCGATGGGGAATGCGCGGAGTCCGGAATCTCGCTCTGCGTACTCGGCCCACTGGAGTGCCGGTCCGCGGGCGGCAGGCTTCCTCTCGGCGGCCCGCAGCAGGAACGCCTGCTCGTGACCCTGGCGCTCGCGGTCAACCGGGTCGTCCCCGTTCCGCGCCTGGTGGACGCCGTCTGGGACGGCGAGCCCCCCGCCACCGCCGCGCACCAGATCCGGAAGATGGCGGGCGACCTGCGCCGGCGCATCCCGGACGGCCCGGAGGTGCTGCTCACCGAGGGGGCGGGCTACCGGCTCGCCCTGGGCGAGGAGCAGTTGGACCTCAGCCTGTTCCACGTCCGCCTGCGCCGGGCCCGCGAGGCCGCAGCGGCCGGACTCCGGGAGAACGCCGCCGAGCAGCTGCGGGCCGGCCTGGACCTGTGGCGCGGGCCCGTGCTCGGCGGCGCCGGCGGGCCCGTGCTGGCCGCGGCCGTCGCCGAGCTGGAGGAGCTGCGGCTCGCGGCCTGCGAGGAGCTGGCGGTCCTGCGGCTCGAGCTGGGTGCCGGTGCGGACCTGATCGGCGAGCTGCGGCGGCTGGTCGCCGAGCACCCGCTGCGCGAGCGGCTGCGCGGTCTGCTGATGCGCGCCCTCTACCGGGCCGCCCGGCAGGCCGAGGCGCTGGAGGAGTACCGCCGGATCCGCGACCTGCTGGGGGAGGAGCTGGGCATCGACCCGGGTCCCGAGCTCGAGCGCCTGCACGGCGACATCCTCCGGGCCAGTCCGGACCTGTTCGCCTCCCCGTCCCCGGTCCCTCCCGCGCCGGCGGCCCCCCTCGTCCCGGCGGCCCGCCCGGCCGTGCACAGCTCCGAGGCGCCGTGCTCGCTCCCGTACGACCTGCCCGACTTCACCGGCCGCGGGGACGAGCGGGAGCGGCTGATCGACATGGCCGCGCCCGGCGCCCGGGTGAAGATCATCTCCCTGGAGGGGATGGGCGGCTGCGGCAAGACCACCCTGGCCGTGCGCACCGCCCACGCCGTGTCCGCCCACTACCCGGACGGCCAGCTCTGGATCGACCTCGGCGGGTTCACCCCGGGGCAGCTCCCGCTCGACCCCTCCGTCGCGCTGGACGTGCTGCTGCGGACCGTGGGCGTCCCCGGCGAGCGGATCCCGGACGGCCTGCTGGCGCGGATCTCGCTGTGGCGGGTCACCACCGCCAACCGCAGGCTTCTGGTCCTCCTGGACAACGCCTGCAGCGCCGAGCAGGTGCAGCCGCTGCTCCCCGCCGCTCCCGGCTCGCTGGTGCTGATCACCAGCCGCGTCCGGCTCAGCGAGCTCGACGGCGCCCAGGTCGTCCCGGTGGACGTGATGTCCCCGGACGACAGCAGACAGCTGCTCGTCCGGGCCCTCGGCGAGGAGCGGGTGGCCGCCGAGCCGCGGGCCGTGGACGAGCTGATCGACCTCTGCGGACGCCTGCCGCTGGCCCTGCGCATCTGCGCCGGCCGGCTGGTGGACCGGCCTGGCTGGTCGCTCCAGCACATGGTGGACCGCCTCGGCACCGAGACCCGGCGGCTGCGCGAACTGCGCGGCGGCAGCCGGAGCGTCGAGGCCGGCACCAGCCTCTCCTACCTGGCCATGGGCCCCGAACTGCGCTTCACCTTCCGGATGCTGGGCTGCTTCCCCGGTTACGACTTCGACGTGCACGCGGCCGCCGCGCTCGTCGGCGTCAGCCCGGACGAGGCGGCCGACCAGCTGGAGCAGCTCGTCGACGTCAACCTGCTGCGCCAGCCCACCGAGGGCCGCTACAGCTTCCACGACCTGGTCCGCGCCTACGCCCGCTCCGTCGAGGCGGGGGCGGACGGCGCCACGGCCGGCGCTGCGGAAGGGGGCCCCGGCGCCGCGTCCCGGGCGGTGGAGCGGCTGCTCGACCACTACCACCACACCCTCAGCCGCGCCTCCGAGCGCCTCTACCCCGGCAAGGCCGCGATGGTCCGCGCGGACGGGCCGGACCCGCAGCACGCGCCGGGGCCCGACCTGCCCGACGCGGAGGCCGCCCGCGGCTGGCTGGCCCGCGAGTTCGGCAACGTGATCGCCGGCCTCCGCCAGGCGCGGAAGTCGGGACTGCACTGGCACGCGGCCGTGATGCCGCGCTACCTCAGCGAGTTCCTCCAGCTGTACGGCTACCTGGAGGAGAGCCTGGAGGTGGCCGAGATCGCCGCGCAGGCCGCCGAGGACCTGGGCGACCCGGTGGTGCTGCGGCTGGTCACCTCCAACCTGTCGGTGGCGCTGTGGAACCTGGGCCGGTTCCAGGAGGGGCTGCGCCATGCGGACCGGGCCCTGGAACTGGCCCGGGAGCTGGGCGACCCGGCGATGCAGGCGGCCTGCCTGCGCCGGATCGGCACCTTCCACAACTACCTCGGCGACTACGCCGAGGGCCTCGCCCAGCTGGACGAGGCCCTCGAGCTCACCCGGCGCAGCGGCGCGGTGCGCGAGCAGGCCGCCACCCTGGTGAGCATCAGCTCCGCCGCCGGCTACCTGGGCCGGTACCAGGATTCGGCGGACAGCGCCCGGCAGGCGATCGAGCTCTACCGGGAGCTGGGCGAGCTGCAGGGCGAGACGCTGGCGCTGGTGAACCTGGCCAACTCCCGCGTGGGATGCGGCGACCCGGACGGAGCGGTCGAGCACCTGGAAGCGGCCTGGAACCTGGCGCAGAGCCGGCGCACCCGCACCTACACGGCGCTGGTGGCGTCCCGGTTCACCCAGTTGCAGCTGCTGCGCGGCAGCCGCGGGGAGGCGAAGCGCTGGGAGGCCGTGGTCCGCGACTCCCTGTGGGCGGAGACGGGCCCGTCCATGGCGGTCCGGCTGCACAACGTCCTGGGCGCCGCGCACCACAGCCGCGGGGAGTACGCGGAGGCGCTGCACAACAGCCGGACGGCCTACAACAAGGCGCAGCGCATCGGCTACCGGATCGGCCTCGCGGAGGCCATGCAGGGGATCGCCGAGTCGGCGGAGCGCAGCGGGGGCCGGGAGCTGGCCGAGCAGATGGGCCGCCGGGCCCGGGAGCTGTTCAGCTCCATGGGTGTCCCCGTGGGGCACGTCCGCATGCGCTGACGGTCCGTCATCGGCCGACGGTGACCACCTCGGGGGACATGTGGTCGTCGGCGAGGGCGGTTCCGGCGCCGGGGAGCGAACCCCAGACGGCCAGTCCGAGGAGGATGGTGCCCAGGGCCGCGGCTGCCTTACGGATCATGTCGGATCATCCTTCTGGGGAGCGTGTTCACGGGGTGGTTCCGGACGAGCTCCATCCTTCGATCGCCTGTTCCCGTCGTGCGCCCGTGCCCGTCCGCAGGAGCGGGAACGGATCGGGACCGCAGCGGTAACGGCCCCCCGCAGACTCCAGGCATGGAATCAGCGATCCGGCTCCCCCCGCGTCACGGACGGCCTCCGCTGGTCTCCACCCGCGGCCGCGTCGAACAGGTCACCCAGACTGCCCCCGTGGGCCTCCAGCGCAGCCTGCTCACGCTCGCCGCCCGGCTCCCCGGCGTGCTCCTCGGCCCCTCGGCCCTGTGCGTGCCGGGGACCTGCGCCTACCTGCTCTCCCCGGCCCTCGCCCGCGGGCCGGCCGAGGTCTTCCTCGACGGGACCGAGTTCGGGCACGCCCACCCCTTCTACGACGGCAGCCAGCACCTGGTGCTGCCGCCCGCCCTGGCCGACGAGGTCGTCGCCACCGGCTGGGGCGTCCACGCGGAGCCCGACGGCTCCGTCCTGGTCTACGGGCCGCTCGACGACGAGCAGCTGCAGACCGTCTGGCAACTGGTCCTCGCCGCCTACCACCGCGCCGCGTCCGGCCCCCTCGAGGACGCCGACCGAGAAGGGACCCCCTAGATGCAGACCCGTCCCGCCCCGGCTTCCGGGTTCGGATACCACCTGGTCCACCGGCCCGACACGCTCGAGGGCCTGATGAACGGCAGCACCCCCGCCGTCCCCCAGCAGTTCGGCCTCTCCCTGGAACTGCCCGAGGTCCATCCGCTCTGGACCGACGGAGCCGGGCGGCACCACGACCTGCACGCCCCGACGGAGGCGCTGCGCCGCGCCGCGCTCTTCGTCGCCCACCGGTACTTCCGCGTGCCGGCCGGACGCCCCGCGGTCTTCTCCACCACCGGGATCGAGGCCGCCCCCGCCGACGCCTGGGTCCGGCCCCGCCCCCTGCGCCCCGCCCACCTCGACCTGGACCTCGACCTGAAGCCCGTCGACGTCGTCGGCGGCGTCCCCCACGGCCTGGAGTGCCGTGCCGCCCTCCAGATCGACGGCGAGGCCGCCGGCACCGCGACCGCCCGCATGGTCTTCCTGATGCCCCGCGTCTACGAGAACCACCGCGCCCGCGGCCGCAGCCTCAGCAGGGCCGGAGCCGCCCCCGACGACCGCGACCCGGCGCCCGGCGGGCGCGTCCGCCCCGCCGAGGTCGGCCGCGCCGACGCCGCCAACGTCCTCATCGGCCCCTGCGAACAGGACGACGACGGCACCCTGCACGCCCGGATCGGCGTCCCCCCCGCCCACCCGGTCTACACCGAGGGCGCCCCCGACCACGTCCCCTCGGTGGTGCTGCTGGAGGCCGGACGCCAGACCGCGCTGCTGCACGCCGCGCGCACCCGCGGCTTCGTGCCGGCCGACTGCGTCCTGGTGCGCTGGTCCGCCGACTTCCACGGCTTCGCCGAACCCGACCTCCCGCTCTACTGCACCGCGGGTTCCGGTCCCGCCGAACGCGACCGCGACGGACGCCCGCAGCTCCGCGTCGAGCTGCGCTTCACCCAGGGCGGCCGCCGCATCGCCGAGGTCGAGACGCTGGTCCTGCAGGCCTGCTGACACTCCGGGAGCCGGCCGCCCCGACCGATGAGATCCGACCGACGAGACCCGACCGACGAGACCCGACCGATGAGAAGGGCACGATGCGATACCGGGTACTGGGACCTGTGGCGATGCTGCCGCGCACCCCCACCGCAGCCAAGCTCCGCGTGCTGCTCGCCACCCTGCTGGTCCGCGCCGGCCAGGTGGTGCCCAGCGAGACCCTGGTCGACGAGCTCTGGGGCGACCGTCCCCCGCGCACCGTGACCACGACCCTCCAGGTCTACGTCTCCCAGCTGCGCACCCTGCTCGCCGAGGGCCGCGCCGTCCCGGGCGCCCGGGGCGACCTGCTGCAGACCTGCCCGCCGGGCTACCGGCTGCAGGTCGCCCCCGGCGAGCTCGACCTGACGGTCTTCGAGGAGCGCGTGCGCGACGGCCGCCGGGCCCACGACGACGGCTCCCACCAGGAGGCCGCCGAGCGGCTCCAGGAGGGCCTGGCCCAGTGGCGCGGCGCCGCCCTGTCCGGCGTCCCGCACGGCCCCGTGCTCTCCGCCGCCGCCGTGCACCTGGACGAGGCCCGGCTCGCCGCACTCGACCTGCGGATCGCCGCCGACCTGCGCTGCGGCCGGCACGTCCGACTCACGCCCGAACTCGTCGCGCTGGCCGCGGAGCACCCCTACCGCGAGTCGCTCCACGCCCACCTGATGGTCGCCCTCTACCGCTCCGAGCGGCAGTCAGACGCCCTCGCCGCCTACCGCCGGCTCCGCGGCGCCCTCGTCGACGAGCTCGGCGTCGAACCCGGCCCCGGCCTCTCCCGCCTCCACGAGCGCATCCTCCGCTCCGACCCCGCCCTCGACTGGCGGCCCGCCCCGGGGGGCAGGGCCGCCGCCCCGCAGCTGTGGCTGCCGCCCGGCGCCGCCGAACTTCTCGGCCGCGACCGGTCCACGGCCGCGGCCCTGCGCATGCTCCAGGGGGACGCCGACAACGCCCCCGCCCACATGCTCGCCGTCTCCGGCCGGGCCGGTGTCGGCAAGACCGCCTTCGCCCTCGACCTCGCCCGCCGCTGGGCCGAGCACCTGCCCGACGGCCAGCTCCTCGTCCCGCTGCGCGGTCCCGACGGCGAACCCCTCGACACCGGCGCCGCCGTCGCCGCCGTGCTCCGCAGCCTGGGCCACGAGAGCCCCCGGACGTCCTCGCCGGAGAGGGAGCTGGCGGCCCGGCTGCGCGGCAGGCGCATGCTCCTGCTGCTCGACGACGTCTCCGCCGAGCAGCAGGTGCGCCCCATCGCCGAGGCCCTCGCCGGCGGCCTGCTGCTGCTCACCAGCCGCCGCACCCTCGTCGGCCTGGACGGAGCCCGCCACCTCGTGCTCGACGTGCTCACCGTGGCCGAGTCGCTGCGGCTCCTCCTCGCCGAGGGCGGCACCGCGGCGGCCGCCGACCCCGAGGCGGCACGCGAGATCGTCCGCCTGTCCGGACGCCTGCCGCTCGCCCTGCGCGTGGCCGGAGCCACCCTCGCCGCCCGCCCCCACTGGACGGCCGCCGACCTCGCCCGCCGCCTCGCCGGCGCGGCCACCCCGCTCGACCTGCTGAGCGCCGGCGGCCTCGACGTCCGCACCGTCCTCGACGTCGGCTACCGGGAGCTGGCCTCCGCCGAACGGCGCGCCTTCCGGCTGCTCTCGCTCACCCCCGACTCCGGCTTCTCCGCCTGGACCGCGGCCGTCCTGCTGCACACCACCCCCGACCGCGCCGAGCGTTCCCTCGAACTCCTCACCGAGGCGAGGATGCTGGAGGTCGCCACCCACGAGACCGGCCACCGCTACCGCTACCACCGGCTGCTGCGCGCCCTGGCGCGGGAGCGCCTTCTCGCGGAGGAGCCGCAGGAGCAGCGGCTGGCCGCCGCCCGCCGCCTCGGCGGCGCCCTGCTGCTGCTCGCCCGCCGGGCCGGTGACCGGCTGCAGCCCGGCCGGGCCTCCCCCTGGCCGCCCCCGCCCGACACGGGGGTCCCCGCCCTCGACGCCGCGCGGATCATCGGCCCGACGCCCGCCCGCTGGTTCCAGGAGGAGGCCGACGCGCTGCTGCACGGCGTCCAGCAGGCCCACCGGGGCGAGGACTGGACCCTGGCCTGGCAGCTCGCCGACGCCGTCACCCCCTACCTGGAGGCGGCGGGCCGCTGGCAGGGGTGGCACGAGGTGCTCGCCCTCGGCCTCGACGCCGCCGAGCGCGACCGCAGCGGGGCGGCCCGCGCCCGGCTGCTGGCCTCCCGCGGCGAACTCGCCTGGCAGCGGATGCGCACGGCGGCGGCCCACGGCCACTTCGCCGAGGCCCGCGCCCTCTTCGAGCAGGACGGCGACCCGTCAGGAGTGCTCCGCTGCCTCGTCGGAGCGGGGGACGCGGCCTTGAGCGAGGGTGATGCGGAACGTGCCGCCACCAGCTACGGAGCGGCTCTGGACCGCGCCGCCCGGGCCCGCGACGCGCGTGCGGAGGCGGACGCCCGCCGGGGCCTGGCCCTGGCGGAGGTCCTGGCCGGGAGGCCGGAGGAGGCGCTGCGCACCTTCCAGGAGTTCATCGGGGCCGCCGAGCGGCTGGGGGACAACCGGTGGGTCCGCCTCGGCCAGCGCAACGCCGACCGCCTGCTGGAGCACCTGATGGACTGGTACACCCCCTCCCGCGGCCGCACCCCGCCCGCCCTGGAGGCCCGCCCGGGCGTCTGGCTCGTCCCTGCGGCGGGTGCGGCGTGACGGCGGGACCGGCCCCCGCGCACGCGGACGGACGGCAGCCGCGCGGCCGGGAGGGCGGCCCGGCGGGCGCGGGTGCCGCCGGTGCGGCCTGCGTGGAGGACGCCGGGCGCAGTGACGGGGCGGGCTGCCCCGGCGGAGCCGGGGGCGGCTTCGCCGCAGGCGGCCGCACGTCCGGTGCGGCCCGTCCCGGTGGGGGCCCGACACCGCCCCTGCGCCGGGTGCGGGAGCAGGCGCGTGCGGAGGCGGCGCGCGCCATACGGGAGGAGGCCTGGCGCCAGCTGGCCGCGCACGGCCCGGAGGCCCTGTCGCTGCGGGCCGTGGCGCGGGAGCTGGGCGTGGTCTCCTCGGCCGTGTACCGCTACTACCCGAGCCGGCGGCACCTGCTCCAGGCCTTGCTCGACGACGCCCGCTCGTCACTCCTCGCCGCCGTCGGGCCGTGCGGCACGGACAGCACCGCCGCCCTGCGCTGGCAGGGGCTGGCGCACGCCGTCCGGGACTGGGCGGAAACCCAGCCCCACGGTTTCGCGCTGCTCGCCGCGGAGCCGCCGACCCCGGGGCTGCTGGCGCTGCTGCCGGGGCCGCGTCCGCTCGTCCTCTGGTCCGTCCTGCTGGGCCTGCTCCAGGTGGACCGGCTCCCGGGGAGCCCGGGCACCTTCTTCGCGGACGCGGTGGGCCGCACCGCGGTCGACTCCCTCCTCGCCGAGCCCTGACGGGAGGCCGGCCGCCGCCCGGCCGCCGCCCGGCGGCCCGGCCCGCCCCCGTCCGCCGGGTCCGCCCCTCCTGTGCGGTTCCCCTCCGGCGGGGTGGCGGAACGGCGGGGTGGCGGAACGGGGGACTGGAGGGGCCGGGGGGGGCAGCCGGAGGCCCCGGCCCGCGCCCGGTGGGGGCCGGGGGCCGGGGCCACCGGGTCAGAGGTCCAGCACCAGGTGCGGCGTCCGCGAGCGCGAGACGCAGATCATCATCGTTTCCGCGGTCTCCCGCTCCGCGTCCGACAGGACCGCGTCCCGGTGGTCCGGCTCCCCGGCGAGCACCCGTGTCTCGCAGCTGCCGCAGGTGCCCTCCCGGCAGGAGAAGGACGCCTCCGCGAAGCCGGCGTCCTCCAGCGCGTCGAGGATGCTGAGGCCGTCCGGCACCTTCGCGCTGAGCCCGCTGCGGGCCAGCTCCACGTCGAACCCGGCCCCCTCCGCCGACACCTCGGCCCGGAAGCGCTCGGTCCGGAGCCGCCCCTCGGGCCAGCCGGCACAGCGTGCGGCGACCGCGTCCACCATCCGCTCGGGCCCGCAGCAGTACACCGTCCGCCCGCAGGACTCCGCCTCGGCCAGCACCGCGTCCAGATCGGGACGGCCGGCCTCCCGCTTCGGCGCCACGACCACCCGCTCCCCGGGGAACCGGGACGCCAGCTCCTCCCGGAACGCCATGGCGGCCAGGGAGCGCCCGGCGTAGACGAGCCGCCAGTCCACCCCGGCGGCCTCGGCGGCCGCGACCATCGGCAGCAGCGGCGTGATGCCGATCCCGCCGGCCAGGAAGAGGCACCGCTCCGCCGCCACGAAGGGGAAGCGGTTGCGCGGCAGGCCCACCCCCACCCGCGCCCCGGGGACCGCCAGCTCGTCGTGCACGTGGGCGGACCCGCCCCGGCCCGCCGGCTCCCGGAGGACCGCCACCTGGTAGCGGTAGGGGTCCGCCGGGTCGCCGCACAGCGAGTACGGGCGCACCAGTCCGTTGCCCAGGTGCAGGTCCACGTGCGCGCCCGGCGTCCACGGCGCGAGCGCTCCGCCGTCCGCGTCGGCCAGGGTCAGCCGCACCACACCGTCCGCCACCGTGTCCGCCGCTGTCACCAGCAGTTCGCCGACGACTCCAGCCGAGTCCGCCATCGACCCTCCACCGCCCCTTCCCGTCGTGCCCGTCCGGCCCGTCGTACCTGTCCGTCCGGGGCAGCCCACCATCCGCCCCTTAAGCGCGGCCAGAGCCCCGCGGCGGGCGGGGCCGGCACGGGCGGTCCCCGGAAGGACTGCGGCGGGACTGCGGCTGGGCTGCGGCGGCCGGCGGCCCGGCCGCCTCAGGAGCGCGGCACCATCCGGACCCCGACGACGCTCATCAGGCCGGCGAGGGGCACGCGGGCTGTGGTCTGCCGCGGGTCCGGGGCGAGTCCGTTGTGCCGGGCGGTGTCGAGGAGGCGCTCGGCGAGCGGCATGACCATGTGGCGGCCCCAGCAGCGCTCGTTGGCGTGGCCGAAGGGCAGGTAGCCCGGGGTGTCGTCGGGGTCGAGGTGGTTCCACCGCTCGGGGCGGAACTCCAGCGGGGCGTCCCAGACGGCGGGGTCACGGTGGCTCAGCAGCGGCAGCATCAGCACGTCGTCCCCGGCGCCGATCCGCCCGTCCAGGGCGTGGAACTCGGGGGAGGCCACCCGGAGCAGGTTCCAGGAGACCGGGAGCAGCCGGAGCGACTCGTGGATGATGTGCCGGTTGGGCACGTCGTCGGCGAAGGGGGCGCCGAGCCACAGCGCGTTCGCGACGAGGGCGGAGACGGTGAAGCAGACCGGAGCCGCCGCCCGCCGGTACATGCCCATGGCGTGGCGGCGTTCCCCGTACGCCGGGGCCGCGGTGGCGGCGGCGAGGCGGGATGCCGGGCGTCCGGTGCCGCGGTGCCGGGGCAGGGCCGCGCCACCGGCGATGACGGCCCAGGTCAGTTTGGGCGTCCACTCCAGCCTGCGGTCCACCAGGACCTTCAGCCGGTACGGGTCGGACCCGAAGACCAGGTCCCGGAGATGGTTGTGCGCGACGTGCGGCCACTCGCCCGACAGGTCGGCCGAGAGGTCCACCGGGGTCTGCAGGGCGGCGCGGACGTCCTGGCCGACCGCGCGCATGACCGCGGACGCCTCGGTCCTGGGAATGGCCCTGCCCTGGAGCGGTTTGAACGTGGGACGTTCGAAGTCGTTGGCGGGACGGGCCGCGAGGATCTCGTCGATCAGCGTCGGAGAGGCGACTCCCACGGTTCCGGGATCCAGTCGGAAGACATCCTCGCCGAGGTGGTCGCGGAGGAGCGCGTCGATCCGCGGGGCGAAGGCCGTCGCGCGGCGCCCCGGGGCTGTGACGGAAGCGTGCATGGGATCTCCAGGAGCGGGCGGCGCGCCCGGCGGGCCTTCGGGGGCCCCGCCGGACGCGCCGGAGAGCGGAATGCCGGGAGGCCGCGGCCGCCTTTCCCGCAGGGGATTCGACGACCCCGCGCTTCCGGCGAACCGCCCGCCTTCTAGTACCAGATGTACCAGGCGTACGCCTTCAGGCTCTTCTCGCCCGAGAGCTTCTTCTTGAGGGAACCGACGAGCTTCATGAATTTCCTCCTGCGGTCGTCGCGGATGACGGAAATGCTCGGCGAGCCTTGCGGGAATTGTTTTCCGATTCTTCCGGTACTTCGCTTCCCCTCGCCGCGACGAGTGAATCCCAGGGGGTCCCACGCGTCAATGGTGATGCACGTCACACGACAGAGCGGTGTCGTCCCGCCCCGATTTCGCGCGGGGTGTTCCGCCGCAAAAGCGAACATGCGGGAGGCGGGGTGCGGATCATGTATCCGGTGGGAAAAGCGGTGGAAACGGATGGCGTCCTGCCTGATTCTCCGCGCCCGGATGCACTTTAGTGCAGAGTGCGGATCCCGCGCGGCCGAGGCCCGGATTCCGTCCGCGTCCGCGGGTCCGGCCCGGGCCTCCCCGCGTGCCGGTCCGGCCCGGCCCGCGCGGATCCGCCCGGGTGCGGTGCCCGCGGGGACGCCGGGGTGGGGGCAGCCCCACCCCGCACCGGGCGGCCCGCCGGATTCCGGGGGAGGGGTCCGGCGGGACATCGTGGGGGAGCCGGCCGCGAGGGAGCCGGAACCCCGGAGGAACGAGGACCGAGATGAGCACCAGCACCCCGCTGTCCGGCGAGTACGGCCACCGCGCCGGCCGCGGCGTCCACGGGCGGACCGCGTCCGGCGCCGCCCGGCGGCCGCCCTTCTGGCTGGCGCCGGTGTCGGGTGCCGCCTACCGCGAGATCGGCCACGCCCTGTCGTCGCTGCCCGTCGCCGTCGCGGGCTTCTGCTTCGCCGTCACGCTCCTCTCCGCCGGCGCGTCCCTGATCGTCACCGTGGTCGGGCTGCCGGTGCTGGCCGCGCTGACGGCGGGCGCGCGGGGCCTCGGCGCACTGGAGCGCGCGCGGGCCCGGAGCATGCTCGGGCTCGACGCCGCCGCCCCGCCGCCCGTCCGGCCGCGACGCCCCGGGTTCTGGGGCCTCGTCACCGCCCGGCTGGCCGACGCCGCGGGCTGGAGGGCGGTGCTGTACCAGGTGGTGATGCTCCCCTGGGCGATCCTCGCCTCCACCGTCTCGCTGACGTTCCTGGTCACCGGCTGGGTGCTCGCGCTCTACCCCGCCTACCACTGGGCCCTCGCCCGCTGGACGCCCTGGCCGGGCTACCGCCTCTTCGAGTACACCCGGAACGGCAGGCACCACGAGTACGTCCTCGCCTCGTCCGCCCAGATCACCGGGACCTGCCTGCTCGGCGTGGCCCTGGTCCTGCTCACCCCCGTGCTGGTGCGGGGCCTGGCGAACGTCTCGCGCCTGGCGGTCCGGAGCCTGCTCGGCGGGCGGTGACCGGGCGGCGGGCGGCCCGGGGCGCGCGCCGCCGGTTCCGCGGGCGCCGGGTCAGGGCGTCTCGCCGAGGAGCACGGCGATGCCGTCGAGGAGGCGCTGCAGGCCGAACTCGAAGAGGACGTCCAGGTCGAGCTCGTACCCGGCCGCGGTGAGCCGTCCGAGGGCGGGGAAGCGGCCGGTGGCCAGGAGCGCCCCGAGCGCCGGCCCCTGGGTCTCCAGCCACTCCTCGACGTCCAGGCCGCTGAGCGCCTCCGCCTCCGTCTCCGCCTCGACGTTGACCGCGGTGCCGCGCACGTAGTTGACCAGCGTGAGGTGGGCGGTCATGACCGTGGGGAGGTCGAGGCCGCGGCCCTCCAGGGCCGCCAGGGCCCACTCGGTGAAGGGCAGCGCACCGGGTACCGGCTGGGGCCGGGTCAGGGACAGGGCCGGGGCGAGCCACGGGTGGCGGCGGAACATGCCCCACAGCAGCCGGGCGGCGACCGTGAGCCGCTCCCGCCAGCCCTCCGGCGGGTCGGCGGGGAGCGGCTGCTCGGAGAAGGCCGCGTCCATCATCTGCAGGAGCAGGTCGTCCTTGTCGGCCACGTGCCGGTAGAGCGCCATGGTGGAGACGCCCAGCTCGGCGGCGACCCGGCGCATCGAGACCGCGGCCAGCCCCTCCGCGTCGGCGACCGCGACGGCGGTGGTGACGACCCGTCCGGGCGTGAGCGCCCCGTCGGTGGCGCTCCTGCGGCGGGCGCGTGCCGCGGGGGCGGGGCGCGGTCCGGCCTGTCGGGCGTCCCGGACCGGCCGGCCCGCGCCCGCGCCCGCGTCGGCGCCCGCGTCGACGTCGGCGACGACGGTGCCGACGCCCGGGACCGCCCGGACCAGGCCCTCGCGGCGCAGTTCGGTGAGCGCCCTGGTGGCGGTGGCCATCGCCACGCCCCACTCGCGGGTGATCTCCCGGGTCGAGGGCACCCGGTCCCCGGGGGCCAGCTCGCCCGCCGCGATCCGCCGCCGCAGCTCCGCGGCGATCCGGCCGGAGCGCGGCGCCTCCGTCCCGTCCACGGGCATCCCCTCCGCACTAGTGCACTCCGGGCCGCACCACCCTAGCCGTCACGCTGCCGCGACGCCCCGCGCCGGGGCCCGCACCAGGGCCTCCGCGCCCCAGTGCACTAGTGCGCTGAGGACGAAGTGCCCTTTCCTTCACGGCTTTTCGGGGCTTGATGCAGTGGAGTGTACGCTGTACATTCCGCGTCATGGAGAACACGGACATCCTCATCTCCGGCGGCGGCATCGCCGGGAACGCCCTGGCCCACTGGCTCTGCCGGGCCGGCTTCACGCCCACCGTCGTCGAGCGCGCCCCCGGCCCCCGGCCGGGCGGCCAGACCGTCGACCTGCGCGGCGCCGGCCGCACCGTGGTCGAGCGGATGGGCCTGCTGGACCGGGCGAAGGCCCTCTCCGTCGACCAGCGCGGCATCGCGATGGTCGACGTCCGCGGCCGCGTCGCCGCCCGGATGCCGGTGGACGCCTTCGACGGTGAGGGCATCGTCTCCGAGGTCGAGATCCTCCGCGACGACCTCGCGAACCTGCTCCACGAGGCCGCCCTGCCGGGCACCCGGTACCTCTTCGACGACACCGTGACCGGGCTCACCGAGGACGCCGACGGCGTCACCGCCGTCTTCGAGAAGGCCGGTCCGCGCCGCTTCGGGCTCGTCGTGGGCGCGGACGGGCTGCACTCCGCGGTGCGCGCCCTGGCCTTCGGTCCGGAGGAGGAGTGCGTCCGGCCCCTGGGCCTGTACACCGCCTGGTTCACCGTCGCCGAGGACATGGGCCTCGACGGCTGGTTCCTCATGCACAACGCGCCCGGCGGGCTCGTGGCCTCGGCCCGCCCCGGCCGCCTGCCCGGCGAGACCAAGGCGGGGCTCAGCTTCCGGTCGGCGCCGCTCGCCCTCGACCGCCGCGACACCGCGGCCCAGCGGGACCTGCTGGCCCGGCGCTTCGCCGGTGCCGGGTGGGAGGTCCCGCGCCTCCTGCGGGCCATGCGCGAGGCGCCCGACTTCTCCTTCGACTCCGTGGGCCAGGTGCACCTCGACCGCTGGTCGCGCGGGCGGACCGTGCTGCTCGGCGACGCCGGGTACTGCCCGACGCCGCTCACGGGCCTGGGGACCAGCCTCGCCCTGGTCGGCGCCTACGTCCTGGCCGGCGAGCTCGCCGCCGCCGGGGGCGACCACCGTGCCGCCTTCGCGGCCTACGACCGCCTCATGCGCCCCTACGTCGCCCAGGCGCAGCAGCTGCCGCCCGGGGGCGCCTCCGGGTACGCCCCCTCCGGCGCCCTGGCCATCCGGCTGCGGAACGCCTCGATGCGCGCGATGAACCGCCGGCCGCTGCGGAACCTGCTCGCCGCGCAGTTCGCCAAGGCCAGGGACATCGACCTGCCCGACTACGCCCTCGCGGCCGTGCCGTAGGGCGCCGCCGGCGGCGCCCTACGGCACGGCCGGCCCCGGTGTCCGCCCGGCCGCGCCCGCCTCGGCCGGCCGTGCCCGCGTCCGTGCCCGGCCGTGCCCCCCGCCCGCGGCGGGCCGGGTGCCGCGGCCGCGCTCCCGGGCCGCCGCCGTCCGAAGCCTTGACCGTTCACGCTCACGGGTGCTTCCATCGCAGCAGCCGGGGCCGCGCGACTGTCGAGCGGCCCCAGGGCCGCCCCCCGGCCCGGTGCCCGGCGCGGACGTCCCGCCGGGTGGGCGGCCCCGCCGCCGTGCCGGTACGGCGGCCGTGCGAGATCCCCCGCCGTCCTGTCCCGCCTCCGTGCGGCGCCGCAGGATGACATCGTTGTCAGGGCTCCGGCGCCCCGAGGCGCGCCGCGCCCGGCCCCCCACCCGGGAGAAACCCCCCATGCTGCGCTTCCTCCACCCCCGCGGCCTGCCCGCGCGCCCCCCGTCCCCCCGGGCCCCGTCCCCGCGCGCCCTGTCCGGCCGCGCCGGAGCCGCGGCCGCCGGCCTCCTCGCCGCGCTCCTGCTGTCGACGGCGGCCGTCCCGTCGGCGCCCGCCGCCACCGTGCCGCCGCCCGGCGCGGAGGTGACCGGCAACGCCACCCACTTCGACGGCCTGGGCTCCCCCTACGGGGGCTGCGGCCTGCCGCAGTCCCGGCTGGACTCGCAGGACTTCGTCGCCCTCAACGTCTTCGACACCCCCGGCGACCACTCCGACTCCTACCCGCGGCCCGTGCCGTCCTCGATGGACGCGAAGAAGGGCGTCTGGGACAACGGCCTCAACTGCGGCCGCTGGGTGAAGGTGACCATCGGCGACTACTGCACGGGCACCAACGACGGCGCACCCCGGCAGCCGTTCTGCCGGAACGGCGCATGGACGGCCGACGCCTACAACGGCGCGACCCTCACCATGCTCGTCGCGGACAGCTGCGCCGACCCCAACGCCTGGTGCCGCGACGACCCGGCCCACCTCGACCTCGCCACCGGCTCGCTCGCCCGCTTCGCGAAGAACGGCAGCCCGGTGACCGGCATGTACCCGGACCACTGGAACAACCGGCACATCTCCTGGAGCTTCGTGCCCGCCCCCGGCTACACCGGCGACATCCGGATCGGCTGGATGCAGGGGGCGCAGCCGTACTGGCCGGCCGTCGCCTTCTCCCACCTGCCCGACGGCATCCACGGCGTGCAGTACCTCGCCGACGGCGCCTGGCACGACGCGCGGATGAACAGCGACATGGGCCAGTCCTACATCCTCGCCCCGACCACCGCCGGGGGGACGCGGTTCACGGTCCGGGTGCGCGACGCCTCCGACCGCTACCTCTTCGGCGGCCGCACCTACGACTTCTCCCTCCCGGCGGCCTGCTCGGGCGGCTGCTCCCAGGACTACACGCCCGCCGACTACACCACCGGCCAGGACGGCTCCACACCCACGCCCACCCCGACCCCCACCCCCACGCCCACCCCGACCGCGACGCCGACCCCCACCGCCACCCCCACGTCCGGCGGTGCGGCGTGCAGTGCGACCTGGCGGGTCACCAACTCCTGGACCGGCGGCTACCAGGTGGACGTGACGGTCGCGAACACCGGATCCCGCACCACCACCGGCTGGGCCGTCGGCCTGGGCCTGCCCCCGGGAGTGCGCATCAGCGGCATCTGGAACGCGGCCGTGGACGCCTCGGCGCCGCCCACGACGGCGCGCAACGTCTCCTACAACGGCTCCCTCGCCCCGGCCGCCTCGACCTCGTGGGGCATGACCCTCGACGGCTCCGACCGGAACCTCGGAACACCGGCCTGCACCGCCTCCTGACACCCGTCCGCCCCTGCTCCCCGGGACCTCCGGGGGCACGGCCGGGCCGCGGTCCGACGCCGCGGCGGTGGGGTGACCGGGCGGGGCGGTGCCCGGGCGGGGCGGTGCCCGGGCCGCGGGGCCCGGGCACCGCGGCCCGGCCGGTCAGCGGGCGGGCCGGGCCGCCGCCCGCGAGGAGACCCCGGCCGGTCCGGCCACCCGCGCCGCGACGGACCGCCGGAGCGTCGGCAGTCCGCCGGGCGTGCCCGCGTCCCCGGGGCCCCCCGCCCCGGTCCCGGTCCCGGTACCGGCCCCCGGGACGGTGGACGGGGCCAGGCCGGACAGCAGGCGGCGCGCCCGCAGGGCCAGTTCCAGCTCGAAGCGGACGTCCGGGTCGTGCAGCCCCTCCCCGAACAGCTCCTCGATCTGCCGCAGCCGGTAGCGCACGGTCTGCGGGTGGACCCCCAGCAGCCGGGCCACCCCGGGCGCGCTGCCGCCGCAGTCGAGCCAGGCCAGCAGGGTCTCCGCCAGCCGTTCCCGCTGGCGGACCGTCAGCTTCTGCAGCGGCGCCAGGCGGCGCCCGGCCATGATCCGGACCAGGGTCTCGTCGCCCAGCAGCACCAGGGCCGGCAGGTGGTCGGCGCAGTGCAGCACCGGTCCCTCGCCCAGGCCCCGGGCGCCCAGGGCCAGCAGGCGGCGCGCCCACCGCAGCGAGACGCCCGCGTCCGCCAGCCGCACCGGCGGCCCCACCGCGGCCGGCCGGCCGCCCAGGGCCCGGTCCAGCACCGGGCGGGTGCGCGGACCGAGGTCCGCGAGGAGCAGGTACGGCTCGGGCCCCTCGGTGTCCGCGAGGGCGTCGACCCCGGCGGCCGGCAGGAGGGGGTCCGGCGGGAGGGGGCCCGGCTCCCCGGCCCGCCCGGACGGCCGCAGCGCGACGGCCCGCACGGTCTCCGGCAGCGGCCAGCGTGCGGCGCGGGCCAGGGCGGCGACGGCCTCGCGTCCCGGCACGGGCGTCCCGGTCAGCAGTTCCAGCAGCCGCCGCCGGTTGCGCTGCACCTCCCCGGCCAGGGCGGTGCGGACCTCGCCGTACCCCTCGGCACTGTGGCCGGTGAGCTCCTCCGCGTACGCGAAGACGGCCTCGGCGACCCGGTACATCCGCTCCGGCGGCACGCCGGCGCGGGAGCCCGACTCCACCAGCCACCGCCAGACGGCGCGGGCGCCGGTCCGGTACGCGGCCCGCAGGGCGTCCGGGCCGCGGCCCTCGCGGGCCTCGGCGCGGCCCAGCGACCGGAACAGCTCGGCCGTGTCCGGGTCCGGGGCGCCGCGGACGGCGGCGGCCCGGTCCGCGAACCCCGCCAGGGCGCGTTCCACGCCGAGCCGGACGGTGCAGCCGCCGGCGGCGTCCGGACCGCCGGCCGGCGCCGGCCGGCGGAACTCCGGTACGCACCTCAGGATCTCCCTCACCGTCAGGTCCGTCAGGTGCGGCAGTCCGGCGCGGAGCAGCGGCACGACCTCCTGCGGCAGGTCGTCCCTGATGTCGTCCCAGTCGTCGTCGGCGAAGCAGTGCATCGCGGCCACACTCCTCGTCTGCGAGGGCAGCCGCCGGCGCGGGTGGGGGGCCTTCCTGCGGCTGCCGCGGGGGCGCCGGGGCGGCGGCGCCTCTCGACGGTAGGCCATCGCGCTACCCGGCGGTAGCCTCCGCGTCCGAACCCGTCCGGACCCCGGTCCGCCGCGGTGGGGAGCGGTCGTTCGTGCGCGACGCTCGACGGCGGCCGCCGCCCGGGCGCACACCGCTTGCCGCGCCCCTGTGCCTGCTCCTGCATCCGGTGCCCCTGCGTCGCGGTACCCCCGGGGTCGGCGTTCCTGCGTCCGGCGCTCCCGGGCCCGGTGCTGGGGACCGGGTGTCCCGCGGCGCCCTGCGGTCGCGTCCCCCGGCCCGGCCCGGTCCGTCCGGACCTGTCCCGGCCCGTCCCGGCCGTGACGCGCACCGCCGCGCGGCCCCGGCCCGGTGCTCCGGGCGGTCCGCGCGGCGGTCCGCGTCCTCTGCGCCCTCCTCAGGGGCCCGGCGGCTCCCTCACCGGGTCCGGCCGACCCGGTCGGCCCAGGCGGCGGCGGTCCTTCCGGCGGCGGCGCCCCTGCGGGTCCAGGCTGCCGCGCGGCGGGGCCGGCTCGCCCAGGAGGTGACGGCCCCGGCCGCGGCGCCCCTGCGGGACCAGGCCGCGGTGCGGCGGGCGCCCCCGCCCGTCCACGAGGCCGCGGTCCTGCCGGCGGCGGTGCCCTTCCGCGTCCAGGCGGCCGCGCGGCGGGGCCGGCTCATCCACGAGGCGAGCGCCCCGGCGGCGGCGCCCCTGCGGGTCCAGGAGACCCTGCGCCGCGTCCGGCCCGGCCAGGCGGCGAGCGCCCCGGCGGTGCCCCGGCGGGCCCGCGCGGTGGTCCGCGGCGCCTTGCTCGGCCAGGAGGCCGCGCCGCGGCGCGTCCCCTTCCGCACGACGACGACCGCGGTCGCCACGCCCGCGCAGGCCGCCAGCACCCCGGCCGTCAGCGGTGCCTGCCTCCGCAGGCGTCCGGCCACGCCCTCCGCCCCGGTGGCGGGGTGCGCGCCCGCGGCCTCGCCCGGGGCGGGCACGCCGCCCACGGCCGGTGCGCCGGCCACCGGAACCGCCCCGGGGCCGGCGTCGGCCGCCGTGCCCGCGCCGGTCACCGGGACCGCCCCGGCCATCGGCCCCATGGCCGCCGCCGGCTCCGCGCCGGCGGCCGGGACCGCCCCGGCCGGGGGGACGGCCGCCGCGGACCCGTTGCCGTTGCCGTTGCCGTGTCCGTCCACCGTGCCGCGGTGCGGCAGGTGCACCGCGCTCCGCACACGCTGCGCCGTGCTCTGCGCCGTGCCGGCGACGGAGGCGCGGGCGTCGCCCAGCCTGCGCCTGGCGTCCTCGGTGCGGCGGTGCGCCACCCGGCCCGGCGTCACCTTGTCGGCGATCCGGTCCACCGTTTCTGTGAGATGGCGGCGGGTGTCCTCGATCTCGTGCCTCAGCTCCTCGGGTGTCGAGCCCACTGCGCGTCCTCCTTCAGCGTCTCCATGGTGTGCTGGGGCTTGGGGTGCACCGCGTGCAGCTTCCGCCGCCCGGTCAGGAACAGCACTCCCGCGACCAGCGCCCACACACCCGTCACCACCAGGGCCGCCCAGGCGATGTCCATGACGTGGGCCAGGCCGAAGACCCCGGCGAGGCTGCCGAACAGGACCAGCATGTGGCCGGCGTACCCGGCGCCCCCGAGCATGCCCGCGCCCTTGCCGGCCTTGGCGGCCTCCTGCTTCAGCTCCATCCGGGCCAGTGCCATCTCCTGGCGCACCAGCAGCGACATGTCCCGGCCGAGCTCGCCGACGAGTTCTCCCACCGAGGCGCGGTCGGCCCCGCGGACGTGCCCCCGCTGCTCGGTTGCCGGTTCGTACACCTGGGTTCGGGCCATGGTCGGCCTCCTTCGCAGTCCCCGCGCTTCGACGCCCCCCTACTGCGCCGGGTTTCCCGGGAGGGCCGGGGCAAACCCGCCGCAGCCGGTCCGACCCGTCCCCGACCGGGCGGATCCGGCATCGCCGCGGCCTCCCGGACCAGGCCTCCCGGAACCGGTCCTGCGCAGGTCCGGCCCGCTCGGACCCCGCAGGACCGCGGGCCGCCGCGCCGTGCGGACGTCAGTGGGAGACCGCCTCCAGGAGGTTCGCCAGGGAGGGGTCCTCGGCGCAGCGGCCCGCGCCGCGCACGGCCGCCGTCCCCGGCTCGGAGGCGATGTGCACCGGCGTCCCGGTGGCCCGCCGCAGGAGCTCCTCCAGGCCGTCCAGGCGGGCGCCCTCGCCCGTGAGGGTGACCCCCCGGCCCAGGAGGTCGCGCGACAGCTCCGGCGGGCAGCGGTCGAGGACCGCGACGACCTCCGCCGCGATCCGCTCCAGCGGGTCGCGCAGGGCCGCACGGACCTCGTCCGCCTCCACCGCCAGGGTGACCGGCATGCCGGTCGACGTGTCCCGGCCCCGTACCGTCAGGGTCCGGCCCGCCGCGTCGGCGGCGGCCAGGCCGGTCTTCAGCCGCTCCGCCGTGTGCCGGCCGACGTCCACCTGGAGGCGCTTGCGCAGCCGGGTCCGGATCGCCTCGTCCAGGACGTCGCCGGAGACCGGAACGGACCGGGCGGCGACCACGCCCCCCAGGCAGAGCACGGCGATCTCGGTCGTCCCGGCGCCCACGTCGACGACGAGCGTGCCGGTGGCCTCCTGCACCGGCAGCCCCGCGCCCAGTGCCGCGGCGACCGGCTTGGGGATGAGCCGCACGCGGCTCACGCCCGCCACCCGGCAGGCGTCGAGGACGGCCCGGCGGCCCACGCCGGTGGTGTCCGACGGGGCGCAGACCACCGCCTGGGTGCGGGCCGGGCCGCGGCCGCGCCCGGCGAGCATCAGCAGGTGGCGCAGCATCCGCTCGGCGACCTCGAAGTCGTCGATGTTGCCGGCCCGCAGGGGGCGGACGACCTTCACGTGCGCGGGCGTGCGGCCGTGCATGCGGCCCGCCTCGGCGCCGATGGCGAGGATGCGGCCGGTGGTGGTGTTCACGGCGACCGCCGTGGGCACGTCGACGGCGATGCCGCCGTGCGCGTTGTAGATCCGGGTGGATGCGGTACCGAGGTCGAGTGCTATGTCGCGTGTCAGCAGTCCCACGAATCCCACGGTCGTCCTCCCGGATGGCTGCGGCCGCGGCGGCGTCCGCCCGGGGTCCGCCCGTCCGGCCCCGCGCCCCTGCCGCCCTCACGACCCATGCTGTCCGGCCGGGGCCGCGCCGCAATCCGTGCGAGGCGCGTTCGAGGACCGCACGGACGTCCGGACCGGGGTGCGGGCGCGCGGACCTGCGGTCCCCGCGGGGAACGGGGGATTCCGCGGGGCTGGGCCGCCCGGGTGACCGGGCGGCCCGCCCGTCCGGTCAGTTCTGCGCCTTGGCCGCCCGGCTCCGGACCTCGTCCATGTCCAGGGCGCGCACCTGCGCCAGCAGGTCCTCCAGCGCGGCCTGCGGCAGGGCGCCCGGCTGGGAGAAGACGAGGAACCCGTCCCGGAACACCATCAGTGTCGGGATGGAGGTGATCTCCAGCGCGGCGGACAGCTCCGGCTCCTGCTCCGTGTCGACCTTCGCGAAGACGACGTCGGGGTTGGCCGCGGCCACCCGCTCGTAGACGGGGGCGAACGCCTTGCAGGGGCCGCACCAGGAGGCCCAGAAGTCCACCAGCCGGATGCCGTCGCCCTCGACGGTGCGGACGAAGTCGTCCTTGGTCACATCGATCGTGGAAGTCGCCATGTGCGCGCTCCTGGAGCCTGGTCGTGGTCGCGACCGCCGTTCCGGCCGTCGCCGTACCCGCCAACCCCGCGCCGCCGTCCGGTATTCCGGATACGTCCCCTTCCCGGCCCGCCTCCGCCCGCCCGCGTCCCGCGTCCCCGCCCGCTCAGGCCACGGGCAGGCAGGCCGTCCCCTCCCGGCCGTTCGGCGCCCGCAGGTCGGCCACCCGGAACAGGCCGCCCTCGCGGTCCCGCAGCGCCGCCACCCGCCCGTACGGGGTGTCCGTCGGCGGCCCGGCGACCTCGCCCCCCAGGGCCGCCGCCGCGCGGGCCGCCGCGTCCACGTCCGGCACCGCGAAGAAGACGTCCCAGCGCGGGCGCACCCGCGGGTCCGGCGCCGCCTCCACGGCACCCCCGCACAGCCCCGCCACCGGGTGCCCGTCGACCCGCAGCACCACGCGGTCGTGCTCCCACGCCACGTCGCTGCGCCCCTCCGGGTCCGACCCCCAGCCGAAGACCTCCCCGTAGAAGACCGCCGCCGCGAAGGCGTCCCGGGTCTGCAGCTCGATCCAGGCGGGCACCCCGCGCGAGCGCCGCATCCGCCAGCCGGGCGTCTTGTCGCCCTGCCAGATCCCGAAGACCGCGCCCGCCGGGTCGGCCGCCAGTGCCGCCCGGCCGTCCTGGAAGCCCAGCGGGCCCACCGCGACCGTGCCGCCCGACTCGCGCACCGCCTGGGCGCGGGCGTCGGCGTCCTCCGCCTCGAAGAAGACCGTCCACGACACGGGGAAGCCCAGGTCCTGCGCCATCGCGCCGATGCCCGCCACCGGCATGTGGCCGACCACCGCCTCCAGGTACGGGCCCAGCCGCGCCGAGGGCGCCGCCCGGAACTCCCACCCCAGCAGCGACCCGTAGAACTCCTGGGCCGCGTCCAGGCTGCGCGCCATCAGGCTCACCCAGCACGGTGTGCCCGGCATGGACCGCCACGCCTGCTCCGCCATCCGACGCCGCCTTCCTCGTGCGTGCCCCCGTGTGCGTGCCCCGTCCGATCCTCACAGCTCCGTCCGCGGCGCGCGCGCCGGGCGCCCCCCGGCCTCGCCCTCCCGGGGGTCCGGCCGCCTGCCTGCCGCCGGCCTCCGCCTGCCTGCCGCCGGCCTCCGCCGGTCGGCCGCCGGTTGGCCCGCGGCGCGCGCGGGCAGAGAGCCCTCTGTGGTCATCCCCGTGCACGACCTCAACCCGGTGCGCCGCACCCCGTGGGTCACCTACGCCCTGATCGCCGCCAACCTCGCGGTCTTCCTGCTGACGCCGGGGGTGGTCTCCTCCCCGGGAGGCGGCACGGCCCTCGCCGACCTGTGCCGCCTCCAGGCCTTCATCGAGCACTGGGGCGCCGTCCCGCGCGAGCTGGTCCTGGGCCGGACGCCCGAGCTGGTGCCCACCGGCGGCACGGGGGTGGGCCCGCAGGGGCCCGGCTGCCTCCTCGCCCCGCCGGACTACGGCAAGTCGCCGGTGCTGTCGGTGCTCACCGCCATGTTCGTGCACGGCAGCTGGGTGCACCTGCTGGGCAACATGCTCTTCCTGTGGATCTTCGGGAACAACATCGAGGACCGCCTCGGCAGGGTCCGCTACCTGCTCTTCTACCTGCTCTGCGGGTACGTCGCCGGGTACGGCTTCGCGCTGCTCGACCCCCGGTCCGGGACGCCGCTGATCGGGGCGTCCGGCGCCGTCGCCGGCGTCCTCGGCGCCTACCTGGTGCTGTACCCGCGGGTGCGGGTGTGGAGCCTGGTGCCGTTCCTGTTCTTCATCCCGCTGCGGCTGCCCGCGTGGGTGGTGCTCGGCCTGTGGTTCGTCCTCCAGGCGTTCTACTCGGCGGGGTACGGCCTCACCGAGGCCGGCACCGTCGCGTACGCCGCCCACGTCATCGGCTTCGCCGTCGGCGCCGCCCTCGCCGTCCCGCTGCGGCCGGGCACCCGGCAGCCCCCGCCGCCCGGTCCGCGCCGGCCCCGGGCGGCGGTGTAGCGGCGGGGGAGTGCGGAGCCCCGCTCGCCGTCCCGGCGCACCCCGGGCAGGGAGAGGTCGGGCAGGAGCTCGACGGTCCGCGGGGCCGCGGGGCGCCGCCGTTCCTGGTCGCAGGGGCGGCAAGGGGCGGCAGGGTGCGTGCGGGGGGCCGGCCCGGCGGTCCCGCGCGCGGGCGGGCGGGGCGCCCCCGCGCCCCGCCCGCCCCACCACTGGTTCGGAGCCGAAGCGTCCGCGGATGGGCGCGCTCCGCATCCGGTCCGCCCGCTGCGCCCGGCGTGTCGGCCCGGTCCCCCGGCCGCACCGGGTGCCCCGCGGGCGGCGTGCGGGGGAACTTCCGGCGAACTCCGGCCGCCCCGCCCGTCGCGGGCCGCGCGGGACCCCGCCGCGCGCCTAGCATCGGCTTCCATGCGCCCCCCACTCCGCCGCCCCGCCCGGCCGGCGGCCCTCGCCGCGGCGGCGGCCGCCGCGGCCGCCGCGGTGCTGCTGCCGGCCGGCGCACCGGCCGGCCCGCCCGCACCCCCCGACGGCCTGCCCCGCACCGCGGTCGAGGCGTCCCCGGGCTCCTGCGGCCGCGGCTGGGACCGCCCGCACCCCGGCCGCCAGGTCTTCGACGTGCGCAACACCTCCTCCGACGCGACCGAGGTGTACCTCACCGACGCCGCCACCGGCGCCCTGCTCGGCGAGATCGAGGGTCTCGCGCCCGGTGTCACGCGCCCCCTGCAGGCGGTCCTCGGCCGCGGCAGCTACGCCTTCCGCTGCCTGCCCGACGACGCGGACGCGGTGACCGGCCCCACCGTCCGCGTGGCCGCCGGGCCCCGCACGGGCGGCCCCGCCGTCCTCCCCGTCACCGTCCACGACCTGATCCCGCCCGCGATCGCCTACCAGGCGAGGGTCGCCGCCGGACTGGACCGCCTCACCGGGAAGGTGGCGGCCCTGCGCGCCGCCGTCGACCGCGGCGACACCGCCGCCGCCCGGAGCGCCTGGCTGGACGCGCACCTCGCCTACGCCCGCCTCGGCGCCGCCTACGGGGCCTTCGGCGCCCTCGGCGAGGCCGTCGACGGCCTCGCCGAGGGACGCCCGCTCGGCGTCCGCGACCCCGCCTTCACCGGCTTCCACCGCATCGAGCACGGCCTGTGGCACGGGGAGTCCGCCGCCGCCCTGCGCGGGCCCGTGCGGCGGCTCGCCGACGACGTGGCGGCGCTGCGCCGCCACTGGGCGGACACCCGCATGGACCCCGCCGACCTGGGCGTCCGGGCCCACGAGATCACCGAGGACACCCTCCGCCTGGACCTGTCCGGCCGGACCGACCACGGCAGCGGCTCCGTCCTCGACACCGCCCGCGCCCGGCTCGACGGCACCGCCGAGGTGCTCGGCCTGCTGCGCCCGCTGCTGGTCCGCCGCGACCCCGGCCTGCCCGGCACCGAGCGGTGGCTCGACCGGACCCGGCGCGACCTGGACGCCGTCCGCCCGGTCCGGCCCGGCGGCCCCCGCCCGCTCCCGGGCGCCCTGCCGGCGGTGCGGCGGGAGCGCCTGGAGGCCGACTTCGGCGCCCTGGCGGAGCGGCTGGCCGCGGTGGCGGCGGTGTGCGACCCGAGGAGGACCTCGTGAACCGGCGGCAGGGAGTGGGCCGCAGGTCGTTCCTGCGCGGCGCGCTGGCGGCGGGGACGGCCGGTGCGGCCGCCGGTGCGGCGGCGGTGGGCGCGGCGGAGACGGCCCGGGCGTCGTCCCCCGCCGGCACCGGGCCGGCGCCCGCGGTGCCGTTCCACGGCCGCCACCAGGCGGGCGTCCTCACCCCGCCGCAGCGCCACGGCGTCTTCGCCGCCTTCGACGTCACCGCCCGCGACCGCGGCGAGCTGGCCGGACTGCTGCGGACCCTCACCGACCGGCTGCGCCTGCTGACCGCCGGGGGAGCGCCGGAGCCCGCGGGCGTCGGCGCCCCGCCCGCCGACGCGGGTGTCCTCGGGCCCGTGCCGCCCGCCGACCGGCTCACCGGCACGGTCGCCGTCGGCGCCTCGCTCTTCGACGGCCGGTACGGCCTCGCGGACCGCCGGCCCCGCCGCCTGCGGCCCATGGACGTCTTCCCCGACGACGCGCCCGACGAGGCGTGGTGCCACGGCGACCTGCTGCTGCAGCTCTGCGCGGACAGCCCCGACACCGTGCTGCACGCCCTGCGGGACGTGGCCCGCAGCACCCGGGGCCTGATGCAGGCGCGGTGGCGGGTCGACGGCTTCGTCCCCCCGCCGCGGCCGGAGGGAGCCCCCCGCAACCTCTTCGGCTTCAAGGACGGCACCGCCAACCCCGACACCGCGGACGCCGCCGCGATGGACCGCCTGGTCTGGGTGGGGCCCGGCACCGGTGAGCCGGACTGGGCGGTGGGCGGCAGCTACCAGGTGGTGCGGCTGATCCGGATGCACGTGGAGTTCTGGGACCGGGTGACGCAGGGCGAGCAGGAGCGGATCATCGGCCGGGCCCGGGACACCGGCGCCCCGCTGGACGGCTCCGCCGAGCACGACGCGCCGCGGTACGCGCAGGACCCCAAGGGCGACGTCATCCCGCTCGACGCCCACATCCGCCTGGCGAACCCCCGGACCCCCGCCGCCGCGCCCACCCGGATGCTGCGGCGCGGCTACAGCTACGACCGGGGCCTGCAGGCGGACGGCGACCTCGACACCGGCCTGGTCTTCTGCTGCTTCCAGCAGGACCTCGACCGGCAGTTCGCGGCGGTGCAGCGGCGGCTGGCGGGGGAGCCGCTGACCGACTACGTGACCCCCTACGGCGGCGGCTACTTCTTCGTCCTGCCGGGCGTGCGCGACGGCGCGGACCGGCTGGGCCGCGGGCTGCTGCCGTGACCGCGGCGCCGCCGCCGGACGCCGGCCCGCCGGGGGCCGGCGGCCGTCATGGGCCGCCGCGGAACGGGAAGGCAATGCCCGGGCAAAGAAACCCGGGGATCTCCTGACCATCAGTTCATCCGACCGCCGCCCGCAGCCCGCGTGCCGCTCGCCGGGCCGCGTCAGGATCAACCCCGTCGTCCCGCTCAGCCCGGAAGGCCAGACATGCCCAGCAGGAGACTCACCAGCCCGCCGGTCCGCCGGTCCGCCCGCCGCGCCGGCGCCCTCGCCGCGGCCGCGGCCCTCACCGCCCTCGCCGCGGCCGCGCCCGCCTCCGCCGCGCCCGCGCACGGCGGCGGCCCGGCCCGGACCGCCACGCCGATCAAGCACCTGGTGGTGATCTACGGCGAGAACGTGTCCTTCGACCACTACTTCGGGACCTACCCGGTGGCGGTGAACACCGACGGCACGCCCTTCCACGCCGCGCCCGGCACCCCCCGCTCGATCGACACCCTGAGCGCCGCCGGCCTGCTGAAGGACAACCCCAACCAGTACGCCCCCAAGCGGCTCGGCCCCGCCCAGGCGGTCACCTGCGACCAGAACCACAACTACGGCGCCGAGCAGCTCGCCTACGACGGCGGCAAGGCGGACAAGTTCGTCCAGTACACCGACTCCGGCAAGTGCTCCGGCACCCTCTACGGCGAGCCCGGCCTGGTAATGGACTACTACGACGGCAACACCGTCACCGCGCTGTGGAACTACGCCCAGCACTACACCCTGAGCGACCGGGCCTTCGGCTCCACCTACGGCCCCTCCACCCCGGGCGCGCTCAACCTGGTCGCCGGCCAGACCCACGGCGTCGTCTCGGTCGACCCCGCCACCGGCACCGAGAATCCGGCGCAGACCTCCACCCCGGACCCGTACACCGTGGCCTCCCCCGACGCGCACGGCGTGGGCACCGTGATCAACGACCCGGACCCCGCCTACGACGACTGCTCCGACAAGGACCACACGAGCAGCTACAAGCTGGCGGCGATGAAGGGCCGCAACATCGGCGACCTGCTCAACGCCAAGGGCGTCAGCTGGGGCTGGTTCCAGGGCGGCTTCCGCCCCAGCACCCCCTGGGACGGGCAGGCCGGCCACTACGCCAAGTGCGGCGGCACCACCCACGCCAACGTCGCGGGCAACGCCTCCGTCGACTACAGCCCCCACCACGCGCCGTTCCAGTACTACAGGTCGACGGCCAACCCGCACCACCTGCCGCCGGCCTCCGTCGCCGAGATCGGCCACGCCGGGCGCGCCAACCACCAGTACGACATGAGCGACTTCGACGCGGCCCTGGCCGACGGCAACCTGCCCGCCGTCTCCTTCCTCAAGGCCCCGGAGTACCAGGACGGCCACGCCGCCTACTCCGACCCGCTCGACGAGCAGCACTTCCTCGTCTCCGAGATCAACCGCATCCAGCAGTCGCCGGAGTGGAAGGACACCGCCGTCGTCGTCGCCTACGACGACTCCGACGGCTGGTACGACCACGCCTACGCCCCGGTGCGCAACGGCTCCACCGACGCCACCAAGGGCTCCAACGGGCTGCCCACCGACTCCCCGGCCTGCCAGGCCGGCCCCGCGGCCAAGGGCGGCTACCAGGACCGCTGCGGCCCCGGCGCCCGCCAGCCGCTGCTGGTGATCTCCCCGTACTCCAAGGTCAACCACGTCGACCACACCCCGACCGAGCAGGCCTCGATCACGGCCTTCATCGAGGACAACTGGGGCACCGGCCGCATCGGCGACTCCTCCTTCGACCGCCGGGCCGGGAAGCTCACCCACGCCTTCGACTTCCGCCACCCGAACCGGCAGCAGGTCCTGCTGAACGCCGACGGGTCCGTGAAGTCCGCCGGCCCGATCCCCGCGCACCCCGTGCGGCCCGCCCGGGTCGGCCTGAAGGACGCCGGCACGGTCGCCGCCGCCACCCCCGCCGGCTCCTCGGCGGCGCTGCCCGCCGCGCTCGGCGGTGCCGCCGCGGCGGCCGTCGCGGGCGGCTGGGTGCTCAACCGCCGCCTGCGCCGCCGCGGCGCGGCCGTCTGACGGAGGCGCGGAGGCGCCGCAGCACGGAACCACGGAGGGGCGGCCCGGTCACCGGGCCGCCCCTCCGCCGTCCCCGCCCCGTGCGGCGCCGTGCCACGGCGTCACGGCGTCACGGCGTCACGGCGTCACGGCGTCACGACGCCACGGCGTCACGACGTCACGGCGTCACCCGGCCACCGGGCCACGGCCCCGCGGCGTCACGGCTTGCGGCCCAGGCCCGCCGCGATCAGCTGCTCCCAGACGCCGGGCTCGCGCTGCTCCTCGCCGATGCGGGACATGCCGTCCTCCGGGTCCGGCCGCCAGGACGCGCAGGTGACGACGCCCGGCTCCAGCAGCTCCAGGCCGTCGAAGAGGGCGCGCAGCTCGTCGTCGGTGCGCCAGCGGCCCCGGCCGAAGGTCTCCTGCAGCTTCGCCTCGGCCTCGGCGGTCTCCGCGTTGGCGCCGGAGCGGAAGTGCGAGATGAAGACGTGGCTGCCGGACGGCACCTGGTCGCGCCAGTAGCGGACGATGGCGCCCGGGTCCTCGTCGTCGTTCACGTGGTGCAGGATCGCGGAGAGGATCACGGCCACCGGCTGGTCGAAGTCGATGAGGGCCGTGGTGTCCGGGTGGTGGCGGATGGCCTCCGGGTCGCGCACGTCGGCCTGGATGACGCGGGTGAGCTCGTTCTCCTCCAGCAGCGCCCGGCCGTGGGCCAGCACGATGGGGTCGATGTCCACGTACACCACGCGCGAGCCGGGGGCGTGCCGCTGCGCGACCTGGTGCACGTTGTCGGCGGTGGGCAGCCCGCTGCCCATGTCGAGGAACTGGCGTATGCCGGTGTGTGCGGCGATGTCGCGGACCGCCCGGGTGAGCGCCGCGCGGTTGGTGTGCGCGATCGCCACCGAACCGGGCAGGTTGACCTTGAAGTGGTCCCCGACGGCCCGGTCGGCGGCGTAGTTGTCCTTGCCGCCGAGGAGGTAGTCGTAGACCCGGGCGATGCTCGGGCGGGTCTGGTCCACCTCTGACGCCATCTCGGGCATGCTGACCATCCTGTTCCTGACGGACCGTTGTCGGGCCCCATCGTAGGAGCGCGCTGATCGCCGGGGCCAGGTTCCGGGCGACCTGGTTCCGCCGCCCCCGGACCGCCGTACCCTGCCCGCCGTACCCTGCCCGCCGTCCGCTGCCCTCCGGGCCTGCGCCCCCGGCCGCGGGCCCGTGCCGCCCCGGGCCGCGGCGGACGCGGCCCCCCGCCCCGGGGGGCGGGGTCACGGCGGCGGGCCGACCGCCGTCGGCGCCGCCGGGCCCGTCGCGGTGAGGGCCGCCCGCGCCGCGACGAGCCCGGCGGCCCTCTCGGGGAACGCCTCGGCGGACCCCGGACGGCCGTAGAGCCAGCCCTGGGCGGTGTCGCAGCCCAGGCTGCGCAGCCGGTCCGCCTGCTCCGCCGTCTCGACGCCCTCCGCCGTCACGGTGAGGCCCAGCGCCCGGGCCAGGGAGACCAGGGCGGTGAGGATCTTCTCGGCCGTCGGGTCGGGCACCCCGGGACCGGCGAGGTCGCCGACGAGCGACCGGTCGATCTTGAGGCCGTGGACCGGCAGCCGCCGCAGGTGGGAGAAGTTGGAGTAGCCGGTGCCGAAGTCGTCCAGGGCGACGGCGACGCCGTGGTCGGTGAGGCGGCGCAGGGCGTGCAGGGCCTGGTCGTCGGCGCCGATCAGCGCGTTCTCGGTGACCTCCAGGCAGAGCGCCTCCGGCTCCAGCCCGGCCTCCTTGAGGATCCGCAGCACGTCGTGCACCAGCTCGGGCGAACGCGCCTGCTGCGGCGCCAGGTTGACGTTGATGCGCAGCGGCGTGCCGGGCAGCGCCCGCTGCCAGGCACGGGCCTGCCGGCAGGCAGTCTCCAGCACCCAGCGGCCCAGCGGCACGATCAGCCCGGTCTGCTCGGCCAGCGGCACGAAGCTGTCGGGGCCGAGGGGGCCGTGCTGCGGGTGCCGCCACCGCACCAGGGCCTCGGCGCCCACCACGGCCCCGTCGGCCAGCGAGACCAGCGGCTGGTACTCCAGGAAGAACTCGCCGCGCTCCAGGGCCAGCGGCAGGTGGGTGCAGAGGGTGGAGCGGGCGATCTCCCGGGCGTGGCTGTCGGCGTCGTACAGGGCCCAGCGGCCGGCGCCCTCCGCCTTGGCCCGCAGCAGCGCGATGTCGGCGGCCTGCACCACCTCGGCGGGCTCCAGCGCGCCGGCCGCGCAGACGATGACGCCCGCGCCCACGGTGGGGGAGAGGGGGCGGCCCGCGACGTCGACGGGGTCGGCGAGGCAGCCGGTGAGCCGCCGCGCCAGGGCCACCATCTCCTCCTCGCCGTCCGGGTCGGGGACGAGGACGGTGAACTCGTCGCCGCCCATGCGGGCGACGGTCCGGCCCGGGTCGTCCACGCAGCGGCGGAACCGCTCGGCGACGGCGGTGAGGAGCTGGTCGCCCGCGCGGTGGCCCAGGCTGTCGTTGACGGCCTTGAAGCCGTCGAGGTCCAGGTAGCAGACGCCCACGCTGCGGACGGGGGAGCCGGGCGCCAGGGCGGTGTTCAGCCGCTCCAGGAAGAGCGTCCGGTTGGGCAGTCCCGTGAGCGGGTCGTGGGTGGCCTGGTGGTGGAGCCGGTCGTGCAGCATGCGGCGCTCGGTGATGTCCTCCATCATCGCCACCTGGTACTGCGGCAGGCCCCGGTCGTCGCGGATGAGGGAGACGGTGAGGTCGGTCCAGACGACGGAGCCGTCCTGCCGGAAGTAGGGCTTCTCGGCGCGGAAGTGGTCGCGGTCGCCGCGCACCGAGTCCCGGTACAGCTCCCACACGCCGTCGGTGTCGTCGGGGTGGACGAAGTCGTTGACGTTGAGCTGGGTGAGGTCCTCGGGGCTGGCTGCCAGCATGCGGGCGAGGGCGCCGTTGACGTCGGTGATGCGGCCCTGGAGGTCGGCGATGCCGATGCCGATGGCCGAGTCGCGGAAGAGGGCCTGGAAGCGCGCCTCGCTGGCGCGCAGCGCCTGCTCGGCGCGGACCTGCGCGGTGAGCGCGGCCCGGGAGATGGCCTCCTGCTCGCCCAGCGCCCGCTCCCGCAGCTCGCGGGCGTAGCCGGCCGCGAGGTGGTGCTGGAGGCGGGTGAGGCGGCTGCGGGCGGTGCCGGGCTCGCCGCCGAGGCCGGTCGGGCAGTACAGCAGCAGGTAGGACTCGATGACGTCGAGGCTCTGCGCGAGCGCCTGCGGGTCCGTGCAGTGGGCGCGGACCAGGGCGGCCCCGACCTCGCGGGCCGGCCAGGGGTGGAACGGGCGGGCGGAGAGCAGGGTGTGCAGGCGCGCGGCCAGCGGCTCCAGGTAGGCCTGGAGCTCGGCGCGGCTGAGCGAGGTGGTGGACACCGGGTAGAGGGCGCGGCACCACACGGCGGCGAAGCGGCCGACGGCGTCGCGGGCCTCCTGTCCGAGGGCGCCGAGGGGGTCGGGGGCGCCGAGGGGGCCGGGGACGCCGGGGGTGTCCGGCGGGCGGGGGGTGCCGGGCGCGGCCGGGCCGGGGGCGTGCTGTCCGGGGTGGCCCCGGCCGGGGCCGGCCGGGACCGGGGCGGCCGCCGTGCCCCGGCCGGCCGCCGGGCGGGGGCCCCGCGCGAGGGCGGGGTCCCCGGACGGGGTGGGACCGTTCACGGCTTGCGTCCCACTCCCACGTACCCGCTGAAGCGGCCCGGGTCGTCGCCGGCGGCCTGGGCGTTGTCGCCCCACTCGGCGATCAGCATCACGCCGGGGTCCGGTGTGAAGCCCTCGAAGAAGCGCTCCACCTGGGGCCGGGTCCGCATCACGAACGGGGTGCCGGCCCGCGCGTACAGCTCCTCGATGCGGGCCGACTCCTCCGGCCGGGTGTCCTGGCTGGCGTGGGAGAGCACCAGGACGCTGCCCGGTGCCAGCGCGTCGCGCAGCTCCGCCACCAGCGCGTACGGGTCCGCGGACTCCTCCACGAAGTGCAGCACGGCGACCAGCAGGAGGGCCACCGGCCGGTCGAGGTCGAGCAGGCCGCCCTCCTGGACCCGGGAGAGGATCTCCTTGGGCCGCAGCAGGTCCGCCTCGACCACGTCGGCCTGCGGCACGTCGGCGAGCAGCGCCTGGCTGTGGGCGACGGCCACCGGGTCGTGGTCGACGTAGACCACCCGGGAGTCCGCGGAGGCCTCCAGGGCGATCTCGTGGACGTTGCCGAAGGTCGGGATGCCGGAGCCGATGTCGAGGAACTGGGTGACGCCGGACGCCGCCGCGTGCCGCACCGCGTCGCGGATGAAGGCCCGGTTGGCCTGCATGATCTTCGGCAGGTCCGGCAGGATCTCCAGGGCCCGGCGCCCGGCCTCGCGGTCGACCTCGAAGTTGTGCGACCCGCCGAGGAAGAAGTCGTACATCCGGGCCGCGCTGGCCCTGGTGAGGTCGATCCCCTGCGGTGCCCAGGTCGGACGGTCCACTGACGCCACTCCACTCGCCGGTCGTCCGGAGGCGCCGCTGCCCCCGCTGCCGACGGCACGGTACCCCGAACGCCCCTGCGACACCCACACAAACGGAATCCCGATCGTGGATTTGGCGTGAACAGGACGAGCCCGGGGCAACGCCCCGGGCCCGCATCGCTGCTGACGAATGCTCAGTTCACGCCCACCGCGGACCAGGCCGCGGCGACCGCGTTGTACTCCGCGCTGCCCGCCCCGTAGAGGTCGGTGGCGGCCCTGAGGCTCGCCGTGCGGGCGCCCGCGTAGTTCGTGCCCGAGGTCATGTGGACCGTCAGCGCCCGGTACCAGATCTTCCCCAGCCGGTCGCGGCCGATGCCGGTGACGGTGGAGCCGTTGCAGGTGGGGCTGTCGTAGGCGACGCCGTTGACGGTCTTCGCCCCGCTGCCCTCGGCCAGCAGGTAGGCGAAGTGGTTGGCGACGCCGGAGGAGTAGTGGACGTCGAGGTTCCCCACGCCCGACGACCAGCAGTCGGCGGACTTGCCGTCCTTGGACGGCTTGTCCATGAAGCGCAGCGCGGCCTTGCCGAAGCCGGACTTCACGATCCGCTCGCCGATCAGGTAGTCGCCGCTGTCGGAGGAGTTGGCGGCGTACCACTCCACCAGCGTGCCGAAGATGTCGGAGGTGGCCTCGTTGAGGCCGCCCGACTCGCCGGAGTAGGTGAGCTTGGCGGTGCGCGAGGTGACGCCGTGGGACATCTCGTGCCCGGCCACGTCGAGGGCGACCAGCGGCCCGAAGGTGGTGCCGTCGCCGTCGCCGTAGGTCATGCAGAAGCAGCTGTCGTCCCAGAACGCGTTGTTGTACGCGCTGCCGTAGTGGACGCGGTTGTAGGAGCCCTTGCCGTCGCCCGCGATGCCGCTGCGGCCGTGGACGTTCTTGAAGTAGTCCCAGGTCTCGTCGGTGCCGTACTGGGCGTCGACGGCGGCGCTGGCGCGGTCGGCGGTGGTGCCGGTGCCCCAGTGGTTGTCGGCGTCGGTGAAGACGGTGGCGGGGGCCCGGGAGAAGCAGATGCCGAAGAAGCAGCTGTCGGTCCTGCCCGCCGCGTCGCCGGTGTAGGTGTTGCCGCGGGTGGCGTCCTTCAGCTGGTAGCTGCTGCCGGAGAGCGTGGTCTCCAGCGGCACGGTGCCGCTGTAGAGGGACGCGCCGTCGCCCGCCGCGGTCTCCAGGGCGTCCCAGGCGTCGATGCGGGCGCCGGTGCGGGCGTCGGTGAGCACCACCCGGGCGGCGGGGTTGCCCAGGCTGTCCAGCCCCACGGCGGTCGTCCGCCAGGCCAGGCGCGGCGCGCCGTGCAGGGCGTCCACCACCAGTTCCGGTTTCGCCTTGGCCTGCCGCAGGGCCCGGCCCCGCTCGGCGGCGCGCAGCGAGGCCACCGCGCCGTCGGCGGCGCGGGAGGGCGCCACGGCCGGCGTGGTCGTCGGGACGGCCAGGTCGGAGCGGGCGGCCCGGTCGGCGCCCGCGTACGCCCCGCCGGGGGCCAGGTGCACCACGAGGTCGCCGCCGAGCACCGGCAGGCCGCGGTAGGTGCGGTCGTAGCGCACGTGCTGGGCGCCGTCCGCGTCGACGACGACGTCCCGCACGGTCCGGCCCTGGGCCGCGGTGACGCCGAGGGCGCGGGCGTGGGCGGTGACGGCGGCGTCGGCCCCGGCCACGGCGGAGGCCCGGGAGGGGTGCGGCCGGCCGGCTGCGGCGGCGGTGGCCGCCGTGGGCAGCAGCGCGGCGGTGACGGCGGCGGCGGTGACCGCTGCGGATAGCGCGGTGGCGGTGAGCCGGGTGGTGGGCTGCATCGTGCTCCTCGGTTGGCTGCGGGCCCGGACGGGCATGCAAGGCAGCACCCGTGCGGTGGTCCGTCACGGGTCGGGCGGGTGGAGCGGATGGGGCTGGGCAAGGATTATGTGTTCATGACACTTCGGTGTCCAGAGTGCGTCGCCCACTCGGACGGGCGGGTGCGGCGGGGGCGGCCGGCGCCGCCACGGGCGGCCCGCACCCCCGCGCTCCCGCACCCCCGCGCTCCCGCACCCCCGCGCTCCCGCACCCCCGCACCCCCGCACCCCCGCGCTCCCGCACCCCCGCGCTCCCGCGCTCCCGCGCTCCCGCACCCCCGCGCTCCCGCACCCCCGCGCTCCCGCACCCCCGCGCTCCCGCACCCCCGCACCCCCGCGCTCCCGCACCCCCGCGCCACCCGGCCGTCCGGACGGCCCCGGCGGCCCCGCCCCGAACGGCATGATGGGCCCCGTCGGAGCGGAGCGGCCGGGGGGTTGCGGTGGGCGGTTCGGTACTGGTCACGGGGGCGTACGGATTCGTCGGCTCGGCGGTGGTCCACCGGCTCGCCGAGGACGGGCACGAGGTCGTCGCCCTGACGGGACGTCCGCCCGGCACCGCCCTGCCGCCGCTCCCCGCCGCCCGCACCGTCCACGCCGACGTGCGGGACGCGGACGCCCTGCGCCGCGCGCTGCGCGGCGTGGACGCCGTCTGCCACCTCGCGGCCCTCACCCGGGTCCGCGAGTCCTTCGAGCGGCCCGCCGACTACCGCGCCGTCAACGCCGGCGGCACCCGGGCCCTGCTGGCCGCCTCCGACGGCCCGCTGCGGCTGGTCCTCGCCTCCACCGCCGCCGTCTACGGCACCCCCGACCGGCAGCCGGTGGCGGAGGACGCCCCGCTGCGCCCCGACAACCCGTACGGCGCCTCCAAGGCCGAGGCCGAGCAGGCCGTGCGCGACGCCGTCGCGGACGGCCGCGCGGGCGCGGTGGTGCTGCGGACGTTCAACGTCTCGGGCGCCGTCGCCGGGCGCGGCGACGCCGACGGCAGCCGGGTCGTCCCCCGCGCGCTGGCGGTCGCCGCCGGCCGCGCCGACCGCCTGGAGGTGCCCGGGGAGGGCACCGCCGTCCGGGACTTCGTCCACGTCGCCGACGTGGCCCGGGCCTGCGCGGCGGCCCTCGCGGCCTGCCGCCCCGGCCGCGCCGAGGTGTGCAATGTCGGCGCCACCGCCGCCTCGGTCGCGGACGTGGTCGCCGCCGTCGAGCGGGTGACCGGGCTGCCGGTACCGGTGAGGCGGCTGCCGCCCCGCCGGGAGGCGCCCGTGCTGCTCGCCGACACGGCCCGCATCCGCCGCGTGCTGGGCTGGCGGCCGGTCCGCTCCGGCCTGGACGCCATGGTCGCCGACGCGTGGGCGGCCGTCCGCGGCCCCGTGGGCCGGGACCCCGGGTCCCGCGGCCCCGCACCCCGCGACCCCGGGTTCCATGCCTCCGGCGGCCGATGACCACCCTTTCCGGTGGCGGGGGAGGCGTTCCGTCCGCTTTCCGGACGGAGAGGGCCTAGCGTCCCGTACGACCACCGACCCGAGGGAGAGTCGAGGCACGGATGTCGCAGCCCTTCAGGCTTCCGCAGTTCTACGAGCCCCACCCCGCACGGTTGAACCCCCACCTGGGGACCGCCCGCGTCCACTCCAAGGCGTGGGCCCGCACGATGGGCATGGTCGAGGGCTCCGGGGTGTGGGACGAGGACGACCTCGACTCCCACGACTACGCCCTGCTGTGCGCGTACACCCACCCCGACGCGCCCGCCGACGCCCTGGACCTGGTGACGGACTGGTACGTGTGGGTCTTCTTCTTCGACGACCACTTCCTGGAGAGCTTCAAGCGCACCCGCGACCTCGACGGCGCCCGCGCGTACCTCGACCGGCTGCCCGCCTTCATGCCCGAGCAGCCCGGAGGGGAGCCCCCGGTGCCGGAGAACGCCGTCGAGCGCGGCCTCGCCGACCTGTGGGCGCGCACCGTGCCCGCCATGACCGGGGGGTGGCGGCGCCGCTTCGCCGAGGCCACCCGCCACCTGCTGGACGAGTCGCTCTGGGAGCTGGCCAACATCGACGCCGGCCGCGTCGCCAACCCGCTGGAGTACGTCGAGATGCGCCGCAAGGTCGGCGGCGCGCCCTGGTCCGCCGGGCTCGTCGAGTACGCCGTGGGCGCCGAGGTGCCCGACGCCGTCGCCGGCAGCCGCCCGCTGCGGGTGCTGCGGGACGCCTTCTCCGACGGCGTCCACCTCCGCAACGACCTCTTCTCCTACCAGCGGGAGATCGAGGAGGAGGGCGAGCTCTCCAACGGGGTGCTGGTCTTCGAGCGGTTCCTCGGCTGCACCACCCAGGAGGCCGCCGACGCCGTCAACGACCTGGTCACCTCCCGGCTGCAGCAGTTCGAGCACACCGTCCTCACCGAGCTCGGCCCGCTCTTCGCCGAGCACGCGCTCGACCCGGCGTCCTGCGCGGCGGTCCTCGCCTACGCCAAGGGCCTCCAGGACTGGCAGGCGGGCGGCCACGAGTGGCACCTGCGCTCCAGCCGCTACATGAACGGCGCGGCGGACGGCTCCGGACCGCCGCCGGGCCCCGCCCTCCCGTCCGGCCCGTCCGGCCTCGCGCTCCCCTCCGGCCCGCCCGGCCTGGGCACCTCCGCCGCCCGGGCCGCCGCCTCCCTCGCCGCCTCCCTCCCGAAACGGCTCGCCCGCCACGCCCGCCCGACACACCGGCCCGTCGGCCCGGTCCGCGTCCCCGACCTCCACATGCCGTTCACCACCACCCTCAGCCCGCACCTGGACGCCTCGCGCGAGAACGTCGTGGTCTGGGCCCGGGGCATCGGCATGCTCGCCGCCGTCCCCGGCGTGCCGCACTCCGGCGTCTGGGACGAGGAGCGGCTGCGCGCGGCCGACTTCGCCCTCTGCTCCGCGGGCATCCACCCCGACGCCTCCCCGGAGCAGCTCGACCTGACGACGGGCTGGCTCACCTGGGGCACCTACGGCGACGACTACTACCCGGCCGTCTACGGCCGCACCGGGGACCTGGCCGGCGCCAGGGCGTGCACCGAGCGCCTGGCCGCCTTCATGCCGGTCGGCGGCGAGCCCGCGCCGCCCCCCGCCACCCCGCTGGAGGCCGGGCTGGCGGACCTGTGGCGGCGCACCGCCGGGCCGATGGACCCGGACGCCCGCCGCCGCTTCCGCACCACGGTCGAGGACATGACCGGCAGTTGGCTCTGGGAGCTCGCCAACCAGGCCCACCACCGCGTCCCCGACCCCGTCGACTACATCGAGATGCGCCGGATGACCTTCGGCGCCGACCTCACCATGAGCCTGTCCCGCCTCTCCCGCGGCAGGTCGCTGCCGGAGGAGGTCCACCGCTCCCGTGCCGTGCAGGCGATGGAGCGCGCGGCCTCCGACTACGCCGCGCTCATCAACGACCTGTACTCCTACCGCAAGGAGATCGAGTTCGAGGGCGAGGTCCACAACGCCGTCCTCGTCGTCCAGGACTTCTTCTCCTGCGGCCTGCCCGAGGCCCTGGACGTCGTCGCCGACCTGATGGCCTCCCGGATGCGGGAGTTCGAGCACGTGGTCTCCACCGGGCTGCCCGCCCTGGCCGAGGAGCACCGCCTCGACGCCGGGGCCCGGGCCGTCCTCACCGGCTACGCCGAGGAGCTGGAGCACTGGATGGCGGGCATCCTCGTCTGGCACCGCGGCTGCCGCCGGTACGACGAGGACGAGGTGCGCCGCGCCGCGGGCATGCCCGCCGGGGCCCCCGGCCCGCTCGCCCCCGCCGGCCCGCTCGCCCCCGCCGGCCCGCTCGCCCCCGCCGGCCCGCCCGGCCACCCGGCGGTGCCCGCCCCGGCCGTGCCCGGCCGCGCCGCGCCGCACGGCTCCTTCGCCGCCCTCGCGGGACCGACCGGGCTCGGCACCGCCGCCGCCCGTGCCGTCCCCCGGCTCCGGACGGCCGGACGCACCCGGGCGTGAGGGCCGGACCGCGGCCGGGCGTGCCCCGGGACCCATGATGGGACCGTGACAGGAGCGGCGGCAGCGGCGGTGGTGGCGGCGACGGGCCCGGGGGCCGGGGCACGGGCGGCGGCGGGCGGCTCCTCGCTCCTGCCGGTGACCCCGGCCCTGGGCGCGGCGGTGGCGCTGCTCCTGGCGGCCGGGGTCGCGGTCGCGGGCTGGGGGCGGCTCGGCCACGGCCGGGCGGTGCTGCGGGCCGGGCTGCGGGCGGCCGTGCAGCTGGCCGCCGTCGCCGCCGTGATCGGGTGGGTCGTCCGCTCCCTGCCGCTGTCGCTGCTCTTCGTCCTGCTGATGTTCACGGTGGCGGTGCGCACCGCCGGCCGCCGGATGACGGCCGGACCCGACTGGTGGTGGGCGGCGGCCCCGATCGCCGCGGGCACCGTCCCGGCCCTGCTGCTGCTCGTCGGGGGCGGCCTGGTCCCGGCGAGGGGCATCTCGCTCATCCCGGTCGCCGGCATCCTCATCGGCGGCGCCCTCACCGCCACCTCGCTCTCCGGCCGCCGGGCGCTGGACGAGCTGGCCCAGCGCCGCGGCGAGGTGGAGGCCGCGCTCTCGCTGGGCCTCCCCGACCGGGACGCCCGGCTGGAGATCTGCCGCACCGCCGCCGCCACCTCCCTGGTCCCCGCGCTCGACCAGACCCGCACCGTGGGCCTGGTCACCCTGCCGGGCGCCTTCGTCGGCATGCTGCTCGGCGGGGCCTCCCCGGTGGCCGCGGGCGCGGTGCAGCTCCTCGTCCTGGTCGCGCTGCTCGCGGTGGAGGCGGCCGCCGTGGTCGTCGTGCTGGAGCTGGTGGGGAGGGGCCTGGTGTCCCGCGGGCCGGGGGACGCTCCGCCGGTCCGGTAGGGTGGGAGATGATCGAAGGGGAGTAGCCCTCCACCGGACCGTCGACACACTGGCCGCCGCGGCGGCCCGGCGCCCGGGGCATCCTGCGAACGCGGCGCGGTCCGCGGCGGCGGTGCCGGCGAGACCTTCGGCCGCAGTGCTGTACGCCCAGCGCTGCCGTGCCGAAGCGACCCCCGAGGGACCTCCGGTGCGGGAGCCCGAACCGACGAGGAAAGACCCCCACCCGATGAGCATCACCGTCGCCGCGATCACCTTCGGCATCATCTTCCTGGCGGAACTGCCGGACAAGACCGCCCTGGCCAGCCTGGTCCTGGGCACCCGCTACCGGGCGTCGTACGTCTTCGCCGGCATCGCCGCCGCCTTCGCCGTGCACGTCGCCCTCGCGGTCGCCGCGGGCAGCCTCCTCGCGCTGCTGCCGCACCGCTGGGTCGAGGGCGTGGTCGGCCTGCTCTTCCTCGGCGGCGCCGCCATGCTGCTCCTCCAGCGGGAGGAGGGCGAGGACGGCCACGCCGCCAAGGAGCCGTCGTCGACCGGCTTCTGGAAGGTCGCCGGGTCCGGCTTCCTGCTGGTGCTGGTCGCCGAGTTCGGCGACCTGACGCAGATCACCACCGCCAACCTCGCCGCCCGCTACGCCGACCCGCTCTCCGTCGCCCTCGGCTCCTGGCTGGCGCTGTGCGCGGTGGCGGGCGTCGCCATCGTCGGCGGCCAGAAGCTCATGAAGCACGTGCCGCTGCGGGTCATCACCCGGGTGGCGGCGGTGGTCATGCTGGTCATGGCGGCCGTCAGCATCGTCGGCGCGATCCGGGGCTGACCCCGTCGGCACCGGCCCCCGCCGCGGGCCCGCCGGACCGGTGCGGTCCCGGCGGGCCCCGGCCCCCGGGGGTGCGACCCACGGGGTCCGACCCCCGGGGTCAGGCCGTCCGGGCCGGGAGGTCCGGGCCGGGAGGTCAGGGCCGGGAGGTCAGGGCCCGGCCGTCCCCGGGGCGGCCGGGCCGCCGTCCGTCCGGACCTCCTGCAGCAGGCCCCAGGTGAAGTCGGCGACCGCCCCCCGGGCCGTCCCGTCCGCGTCCGGCGCCGTGAACGCCAGCCGCCACCGTCCCGGCGCCGTGCCCTCCATCGGCCGCGCCGGGGCGAACGCCGCCGCCACGTCCCCGACCGTGCAGGACCAGGGGGCCAGGTCCTCCAGGGTCCGCAGCGGGGGCGGGGCCGTACCGGGCGCCCGCACCAGCCACTCGTTGAACACCGCGCCGCCCGGCGCCAGCAGCACCTCGAAGCGCAGCTCCGGCCAGAGCGGCACCGGCCAGCGCAGGACCCGCAGCTCCAGGTCGCCCACCCGCCGCCGCCCCGCCGACTCCGGCGGCCCGAGGACCGCCCGGTAGCGGCGGTCGCCGCGCGGGAAGCCGCGGGAGCGGATCATGGCCTGCCAGCGCCGGTTGGCCTCCCGCATCGCCGTGCGGTCGGAGCCGAGCCGCAGGACCGCGTCCTCGACCTCGCCGGGCCGGAAGTCCGCCATCCTGCGGAGCAGCACGAGCTGGAACTCCAGGGGGCCGAAGCCGTCGATCGCCACGGCGTCCAGGATGCCGCGTGCCGCAGCCCCCGGCCCGCGCGCCCCGCCCGCGGCTCCCGCGCCCCGCCCGCGGCTCCCGCGCCCGGCCCCGGCCCGCGTGCCCGGCCCGCGTGCCCGGCCCCGGCCCGCGTGCCCGGCCCGCGTGCCCGGCCCCGGCCCGCGTGCCCGGCCCCCGGCCACCGGTCCGGCCCCAGGCCCGCGGGTCCTCCGCCCGCCGGGAGCGGTGCGGCGACGGGTGCGGGCGGACCGGTACGTGCGGGCCGGTACGGGCGCCCTGCGGGGGCGGGCCGGCGGCCGGCGGCGCCCGCTCAGGGGAAGGCGACCTCCAGCCGCTGCCGCGTGTTGGGCCCGTACACGCCCCGGGGGTCGCCCTGCACGCTGTACCAGACCTGGAACTGGGCGACGGCCTGGAAGGTCTTGTCGTCGTACCGGCCCGACGGCTTCCCGTGGTACGTCGACGCACGGGCCAGCCGCTGCTGGAGGTCGACCACCTCCGGCCCCTCCACGCCCATCGAGAGGGTGGGCGGCCCGGTGGGGGAGGCGCTGGGCGCCGGCGGCCCGGACGGGGCGGCACTCTGGGCGGCCGTCCGCCCCGGTGCCGGGGCGGAGGGGCTTCCCGGCCGTGCCGTGACGGAGACGGCCGGGGCGGCCGGGGCGGTGGAGGCGCTCGCGGTGGCCTTCGCGGGCGAGGCCGACGCCGTTGCGGTCTGCGATGCCCCGCCGGGGAGGGCCCTGGGCGAGGGGCGGCCGCGCCTCGGGGCGGGGGAGGCGGGGAGCGGCGTCGGGTTGCCGACCAGGGCGGACGCGGACGGGGAGGGCGCCGCGACCCGGTCCCCGCCGCCGTCGCCGCCCCCGGAGAGCGCCACGACGGTGCCCGCGACGGCCGCCACCGCCACCGCGCCCACGGCCACCGCTCCGCGCCGGCGCCGCCGCCGGTCCGCGGCCTGCCGCCCGGCCGCACGGGAGTAGGGCACGTGGGCGGGGGCGTCGGCGGTCTCCAGCGGGAACATCCCCAGGTCGCCCGGGGCCGGTCCGTCGGCCCCGGCCGGGTGCACCGCCACCGGGCCGGCCTGTCCCGCGTCCTGGGCACCGACCGCGGCGCCCGGCGCGCCCGGCGCGCCCTGCACGGCCGGTTCCGGCGTGAAGGGTCCGGGGGGCGGCACCGCGCCCTGCGGCGGCACGGGGCCCGCATCCGGACCGCCCGGCTGCTGCACGTACGGCCGCACCAGCGGCGGACCCTCGATCCGCGGCAGCACCGCCGTGTCGACCGCGTCGCCCGCGACCGGCGGACAGGCGCAGGGACCGGTGCCGCGCTCGGCACCGCACGCGGGGCAGCGCTGTCCTGACATCCGGCCGGTCCTCCTCGGGACGAACTGCGGTGGTGCCGGTCGGAGAGCGCGCAGGCGGCAGCCGGTCGGCGGGCGGGGACCGGCGGCGGACGGGGCGCGCCGTACGGGGACGGGTCGGCGCGCGAGGCCTCGGTCGCGCCCGATTATGCAGGATCACCGGCCGGTCGCACAGCGTGGACCGGGGGCCGGGGGCGGAGTGCCCGGATTGGACCTCCGGTGCCGCTTTGAATCGGGTCACGCCTGTTCGGTGACCGTACGGGGCCTTTCGCGCCCTCCCGCGGGCGGCTGCCCCCGAAAGGGCGAAACGGGGCACAACTGACAGAATGAACGGGCGGGGGCGGCGCCCGGACCCGGCTCCGGGCCCGGCACCGGGACCCGATGTTCCGAGGAGCTGGCATGGCGGACCACGAAGCCCGGCCCGACCGCAGGAGAGCCCGCGCCGGCACCGCCGCGCAGCGCTCCGGCGCACGACCCCCCGCCCCGGCCGCCGCGCCCCCCGGCGCGGACCCCCCCGGCGCAGACCCCTCCGGCGCGGGCCCCCGGAACGCACCGCACCCCGGCGCGCCCGCCCCCGGGCTGTGGTGGTCCATCGGCGCGCTGCTCCTCGCCATGCTCCTCGCCGCCCTCGACCAGACCATCGTCTCCACCGCGCTGCCCACCATCGCCGGGGACCTCGGCGGCCTCGACCACCTCTCCTGGGTGGTCACCGCCTACCTGCTGGCCGCCACCGCCGCGACCCCCCTGTGGGGCAAGCTCGGCGACATGTACGGGCGCAAGCGCCTCTTCCAGGGCTCCATCGCGGTGTTCCTGGCGGGCTCGGCGCTCTGCGGACTCGCCCAGGACATGGGCGGCCTCATCGCCTTCCGCGCCCTCCAGGGCCTGGGCGGCGGCGGCCTCATCGTCCTCACCCAGGCGATCGTCGGCGACCTCGTCCCGCCCCGGGAGCGCGGCCGCTACCAGGGCCTGTTCGGCGCCGTCTTCGGCGTCACCAGCGTCCTCGGCCCGCTCCTCGGCGGCCTCTTCGTCGACACCCTCGGCTGGCGCTGGGTCTTCTACGTCAACCTGCCCCTCGGCGTCGCCGCCCTCGCCGTCATCGCCGCCGTCCTGCCCCGCACCGGCACCACCCGGCGGCACACCGTCGACTACGCCGGGACCGCCCTGATCGCCGGGGCCGCCTCCTGCCTCGTGCTGGCGGCCTCCCTCGGCGGCACCGCCTGGCCGTGGGGCTCCTGGCAGACCGCCGCCCTGGGCGCGCTCGGGCTCGCGCTCGCGCTGCTCCTCGTCCGGGTCGAGCGGCGCGCCGCCGAGCCCGTCCTGCCCCCGCACCTCTTCCGCAGCCGGACCTTCACCCTCGCCGCGGCCATCTCCTTCGTCGTCGGCTTCGCGATGTTCGGCGCGCTGACCTTCCTGCCGACCTTCCTCCAGGTCGTCCACCAGGTCTCGCCGACCCTCTCCGGCCTGCACATGCTGCCCATGGTCCTCGGCATGCTGCTCACCTCCGTGGCCTCCGGCCAGATCGTCAGCCGCACCGGCCGCTACAAGGCGTTCCCCGTCGCGGGGACCGCCGTCACCGCCGTCGGCCTGCTGCTCCTCTCCCGCCTCACCGAGGACAGCGGCACCGCGGTGACGAGCCTGTCCTTCCTCGTCCTGGGCCTCGGCCTCGGCATGGTGATGCAGGTCCTCGTCCTGGTGGCGCAGAACTCCGTCGGCTACGAGGACCTGGGCGCGGCCACCGCCGGCGCCACCTTCTTCCGCTCGATCGGCGCGTCCTTCGGCGTCGCCGCCTTCGGCGCCGTCTTCTCCTCCGGCCTGCGGACCCGCCTGGCCGACGCCCTCGCCGGGGTGCCGCTGCCGCCCGGCACCGACGCCTCCGCCGCCACCCGCGACCCGCGGACCGTCGCCGCCCTGCCGCCCGCCGTGCAGGACGCCGTCCACCACGCCTACGCCGAGTCCATCACCCGGGTCTTCCTCTACGCGGTGCCGGTCGTCCTGGTCGCGTTCGTCCTCGCCTGCCTCCTGCAGGAGCAGCCCCTGCGCCGCGCCGTCACCACCCCCGACCTCGGCGAGGCGATCGGAGCCAACCCGGTCGAACGCTCCTCCGCCGACGAGACCGCCCGCGCCCTCACGGTCCTCGGCACCCGCGAGGCCCGCCACGACCTGTACCGGCGCATCACCGCCGACGCCGGCCTGGACCTCCGGCCGGCCTCCTCCTGGCTGCTCCTCATGATGCGCCGGTACGGCAGCGTGGCCCCCGGCGACGTCGCCGACCGCCGCGTCGTGCCCCGCCGCACCGTCGAGGACGCCGCCGTCGAGGTCGAGGCGCGCGGCCTCGCCGCCCGGGACGGCACCCTCGACATGCGCCTCACCCCGCAGGGCGAGGAGGTCGCCGACCGCCTCCTCGCCGCCCGCCGCGCCCGGCTCGCCGCCCTGCTCGGCGACTGGGACGAGACCCGCCACGCCGACCTCGCCGCCCTGCTCACCCGCCTCAGCCCCGACCTGTGCGGCGACGCCGACGACCTGCCCTGCCCGCCCGTCCACACCCCCTCCCGCCGCGGCGCGGCGGTCTGAGCACGCCCCGGGAGGCCGGGGGACGGGAGGCTGCGGGGCGGGAGTTCCGGGGGGACGGCAGGCCGGGCGGCTCAGCGGGCGCGGGCCAGGAAGAGGTCGGACACGCCCACGACGTCGATCCCGCCGCCGTGGGCGTCCAGCACCCCGGCGATCCCGGCCAGGGCGGACGCCCGCCGGTCCTCGGGCAGCATGCGGTACGCGGAGATCGAGGACAGGTACCCGACCCAGTGCTCCGTCCCGTACCGGTGCTCCTCGCGGAAGCGGACCGACCGCAGGCCGGTGAACCGCCCGTCGCGCCGGCACTCCTCCGCGGGCCAGCCGGTCCCCTCGGCCCAGGCCGCCTGTTCGTCCTCCCACGCGGACAGCGGGTCGCTGTGCGGGACGCGGTCGACCCCGTGGCGGGCGTCCACCTCGGCGAGCGCCGTCCGCAGCCCCTCGTCGCGCACGGCGCGGCCGTTCCAGAAGAGCGCCACCGCCCCGCCGGGCGCGAGCGCGGCGTGCGCCAGGTCCCAGCGCCGGTCCCGGTCCAGCCAGTGCCAGCACGCCGCCGCCGCCAGCAGCCCGTACCGGCGGCCGCCGGGCTCCCACTCCTCGAAGGCGCCCACCTCGACCCGCACCTGCGGGTACGGCGCGGTGGTGCGCGCCAGCACCTCCGCCATCCGCGGGTCGGGCTCCACGCACACCAGCGGCACGCCCCGCGCCGCGAACGCCGCCGCGGCCTTGCCGGTGCCCGCGCCGACCTCCACGGCCGGGCGGCCGCCGAGCGCCGCGTACGCGAGCACCTCGTCCACCAGCGCGTCCGGATAGCCGGGGCGGTAGGCGTCGTACACCTCCGCGACCTCGCCGAACACCCTGCTGCGCACCACGTCCCGCCGCTCCGCGTCCATGCCCGCTCCCGGTTCCTTGATCGCCCGGCGGCCACCCTACGGGCGCGGGCCGGCCGGGCGCAGTCCGTTTCCGGCCCTCCCCGGGTCCGTGACGCCGGCTCCGGGAGAGGCGCTACCCTCCCCGCCGTGGACGCGCCGCACCCGGCCCCGCCCGGCCCCGCCCCCCTGGTGCTGCTGGTCGGCGGCTGCTCGGGCATCGGCAAGACGAGCATCGCCCGGGCGCCGGCGACCGCCTACGGCATGCCCCTGGCCGAGGTCGACGACCTCGTCGAGGCCCTGCTGGCGATGACCACCCCGGAGCAGCCGCCCGACCTCCACCACGGGCGCACCCGCCCCGATGACGCCGGCGGGCCGCCCGGGCGCATCGCCGAGGTGCAGCTCAGGACCGCCCGCGCCCTCGCCCCGGCCCTCGCCGCCGTGGCCGCCAACCACGTGGCGACCGGCACGCCCGTCGTCGTCGAGGGCGACTACCTGCTGCCGTCCCTCGCGTCGCCCGCCGGACCGGTCCGCGGCGTCGTCGTCCACGAGGACGACGAGGACGGCCCCGTCGCCAACCACCTCGCCCGCGAGCCGGACGCCGGGCCGCAGCGCCACCGCGCCCGCGCCTCCCTCGCCTACGGGCGGCTGCTCGCCGCCGAGGCCGCCGCCGCGGGCGTCCCCGTCCTGTCCCCCCGCCCCTGGCACGACGCCCCCGCCCGCACCGCCGCCGCCCTCGGCCTCCCGCCCCTGTACCTGCCCGACGGTGCACGGTCCCCGGACGGCGGTCCCCGGGCGGCGGCCGCCGCCCGGGGCCGGTGCCCGTGCCGCCGCCGGACCGCGGAGGGGGCCGTGCCGCTTGTCTTCCGCGCCCCGGCCCGGAGGAGCCGGTGCGGAGGGAGACCCGGTGCGGAGGCAGGGCGGAGCCGCTCCGGAAGCCGCACGGGCCGCGGCCGCCCGCCCGGCTGCCGCCGTGCGCCGGGGCGCGTCCGCCGCGAGGGCTCCGCAGCGGTGCGGCAGGATGGACGCATGAGCGTCGTGAAGATCAACGTGCTGACGGTCCCGCCGGAGCAGCGGGAGGTGCTGGAGCAGCGGTTCGCCGCGCGGGCCGGCGCCGTGGAGGGGTCCGACGGCTTCGAGTGGTTCGAGCTGCTGCGGCCCGTCGACGGGACGGACCGGTACCTCGTGTACACCAGGTGGCGCAGCGAGGAGGACTTCCGGACGTGGATGTCCGGTCCGATGCAGAGCGCGCACCGGGGCGGCGGTCAGGGCGGCGGTGAGGAGCAGGGCGGCGGGCAGGCCCGGCCGGCCGCCACCGACTCGTCGCTGTGGTCGTTCGAGGTCGTGCAGCAGGCGTCGCCGAAGCTCGGCTGAGACCGGCCGCCGCGAGGCTGCCGGCGCCCGTCCCGGCAGAGCCCGGACGGCCCGGACGGCGGAGGGCCCCGGACCTCCCGCAGGAGGTCCGGGGCCCTCGGCGCCCGTCCGGCGGTGCCGTCAGGTCTGCAGCAGGTGCGTGACCAGACCGCGGTACTTCTGGAGCGCGAGGCGCAGTTCCTCCGTCTCGCCCTCGCCCTGGCCCTGCCAGCCGCCGCGCAGGGTGCGGCGGCGCTCCTCGATGCCCTCGGTGATCATCGCGGCGACCTTGTCCAGGAGCTGGTCCGCCTCCTCGACGGCGTGCTTCGGGCCGTCCACGAAGCCGACCATGATCTCCCGCCAGCGGGCCTGGAGGTCCTCCGCCGCATCGCTGCGCAGGAGGTGGTCCTCCTCGGCGGCCGCGCCCGCGGTGCCCGTACCGCCGGCGGCGTGCCGCGGCCGGTCGGTCCGGCCGGACGCGGCGGTGGCAGCCGCGGCACCGGCGGCGGCTGCCGCCGTCCCGCCGGTGCCGGTGCCGGTGCCGGTGCGGTCGGCGGCAGTGCGGTCGGTACCGGTGCGGTCGTCCGCCGTCCGGCCGGTGCTCGTGCTGCCGGTGGCGCCGATCCCCGTGCCGGTGGTCCGGTCGTCGGCCGTGTCCGCGCGGTGGCCCGTGCCGATCCGGTCGCCGGTGCCCGTGCGGTCCGTCTCCGTGCGGTCGGTCTCCGTGCGGTCCGTCTCCGTGCGGTCCTTCGACAGGCCGCCGCGGTCCGCGATGTCGCTGCGGTCCCCCGTGGAGTCCCGTCCGGCAGTGCTCGGCGCACCGCCCTGTGCGGTGGTGTCCCGAGCGGCGGTGTCCCGGGCGGCGGTCCCGCCGGCCCCGGCCCCGGCCTCGGGGTCGTGGTGGGGGTCGGTGACCGAGCCGGTGACGGGACCGGGCGGGGTGCCCGGAGGCGTGACGGTCCGCGGGTCGGGACCGGCGGCCTGCTGCGCCGCGCGGGCGGCGGCCTCCTCGCGGCGCGGTTCGCCGGGCGCCGTCGCCGGACGCTCCGGGGTGCCCGCGGTCCGGTACCCGTACACCGAGTCCTCGGACGCGGCCCGGCCGCTGGGCGGCTCCTCCGGTGTCCTGGCCGCCTGCTGGCCCTCGTCGTCCCGGCCCTGTGCGCGCCGCAGCAGTTCCTCGCCGCGTTCGGTGCTTCTGCGCTCGCCCATGGGGGTGTCCTCTTCCTTCGTCGTCAGTGGCTGGTGGTGGGGCGGGGGGTGCCGGACCCGGCCTCGACGAGCTCGGCGAAGAGCTCGCGGGCGCGGACCACGGCCTCGCGCATCTCCTCGGTGGTGGCGCTGCCCTCCTGGGCCTTCCGGGCGACGGCGTGCGCGCTGCGGTAGCTCTGCAGCGTGCGGGCGTGGTCGACGGAGAGCGCAGCCAGGGCCTCGTCGCGCTCGTCGGCGGGGTAGCCGCGGTCGCGCATGACGCGGCCGATCAGCTCGTCGGCGTCGACCAGGGCCTGCCCGGGGGCGTCGACGAACTCCTCCTGCAGCCCCGCCCAGTCGGTCCGGTAGCGCTCGCGGGCCTCGTCGCTCAGGGGACGGACGTCGAGGTCGCGGCGCAGGCGCAGGCGTTCCTCCAGGTCCTCCTGGGCCTTCTCGGGGGTGCCGTGCTCGGCGACCGCCCGGTGGTACTCGGGGCCGAACCGCCGCTCCAGGCGGCGCCTGCGCATCCGGGGCCGCAAGGTCAGGGCGGCGAGGGCCGCGACGACGACCACGGCGACCACGATCAGGGCGATGGTCGCACCAGTGCTCATGACAAGCCTCCTGCTGGGTGGGCGGGGCCCCCGGCGGGCGGCCTCCGTGACGACCGTGCGTGACCGGCTCGAAGGGTCGCCTGCCCCCATCCGCGGGCACGACACCCGTACGGCCCGATGTCCCGGAGGAGCCGTCACGTCCCGTGCCGCCAAGGGTCCCGGGCCGTCCGCCACAGCGCCGTGCGGCGGTCCGGATCAGCGTCCGGAGGTGCCCTCGGCGGAGCCGTCCCCGGCGGTGGGCCGCCCGGCCGGGCCGTCCTCGAAGGAGACGGGCGCATCGAAGGCGGCGCGGCGCGAGGCGCGGCGCAGGGCCCGCAGCACCGGTCCGCCGACGGTGAGGCAGAGGACGACGGTGACGGCGGCGCGCGGCAGGTCCCAGCCGAGGGAGGTGGCGAGGCAGTACGCCGTGAAGCGCGCCAGGTTGGCGGTGAGCGGGTCGCCGGGGACGAAGGAGACGGAGCTGCTCATGCCGCCCAGGTAGGGCCAGCCCTGGAGGTTCATCACGGTGCCGTACAGGACGGAGGAGACGGCCCCGTACGCGGCGAGCAGGACGCGTTCGCGCCGCCCGCGCAGGCCGGCCGCGCCCGGGAGCAGCCCCGCGCCCGTGCACACCCACCCCATGGCCAGCATCTGGAACGGCAGCCAGGGGCCCACGCCCCCGGTGAGCAGGCCGGACGCGAACATCGACAGCGCGCCCAGCACGAAGCCGAACCCGGGCCCGAGCACCCGGCCCGCCAGCACCATGAGGAAGAACATCGGCTCGATCCCGGCCGTGCCCGCGCCCAGCGGGCGCAGGGCGGCGCCGGCGGCGGCGAGGACGCCGAGCAGGGCGACCGCCTTGGCGTCCAGGCCGGGGCCGCCGTCGGCCCGGCCCTCGGCGACCTGGGCGACGGCCACCGCCAGCAGCAGCGGCAGCAGGGCGGCGAAGAGCCAGGGCGCGTCGGCGGAGTGGCCGACGAGGTCGGCTCCGGGGGAGGCGAGCAGCGGCCAGCCGAAGGCGGCGACGCCCGCCGCGGAGGTCAGCGCGAGGGCCGCGGCGGACCGCCGGCCGAGGGGGACGGGCCGGGTGGCGCTGCGGTGCCCGGCGCCGGTGCCGGGCGCGGCGGTCCGGGGCGCGGCGGTCCGGGGCGCCGCCCCGGGTGCGGGGGTCACGCGGGGCTCCCCGGCGCCGCGCCGACCGGCGTGAGCGCGTCCCTTACCTGACTGACCGTCAGCCAGGGCTCGGGGGCGAGCACCTTCGCCACCTGCGGGGCGAAGGCGGGCGAGGCGGTGACCACCGAGGCGGTCGGCCCGTCGTCCACCACCTCCCCGTCGGCCAGCACGACCGTGCGGTCGGCCAGCTCCGCGGCCAGCTCCACGTCGTGGGTGGCGAGCAGCACGGCGCACCGCGGCTCCTCGGCGGCGAGCCCGCGCACGATCCCCACCAGCCGCTCCTTGGCCGCGTAGTCCAGCCCCCGGGTCGGCTCGTCGAGCAGCAGCAGGGCGGGCCGGGCCGTGAGGACGACCGCCAGCGCGAGCGAGAGCCGCTGGCCCTCGGAGAGGTCGCGCGGGTGGCTGCCGTCCGCGAGACCCGGCAGCAGCCGCTCCACGAGGGCGCGGCAGGTGCCGGGCTCCGCCCCCGCGTCGGCGTCGGCCGCGGCGCACTCGGCGGCGACCGTCTCCCCGTACAGCAGGTCGCGCGGGTCCTGCGGGACCAGCCCGACCTGCCGGACCAGCTGCCCCGGCCGGGTGCGGTGCGGGACCAGTCCGGCGACCCGCACCGAGCCGGACGCGGGCGCGTGCAGGCCCACCAGGCTGCCCAGCAGGGTCGACTTGCCCGCGCCGTTGCGCCCCATCAGGGCGGTGACCGAACCCCGGTGCAGGACCAGGTCGACGCCGCGCAGCGCCGCCGTGCCCCCGCGCCGCACCGCGAGGGAGCGCACCTCGGCGACGGCCTCGCCGGGCGGCCGCCCGGCGGGGGTGCGCGGGGCCGGTGCGGCGGCGGCGAGGCGGGCCCGCAGCGGGGCGGCCCGGCGCCGGGCGTCGCGGACCGAGAGCGGCGGCGGCGACCAGCCGGCGGCGCGGCCGAGGCCCACGACCGGCGGGAAGACCGGGGACGCCGCCATGACCTCGGCCGGGTCGCCGCTCACCGGGGGCAGGCCGGGGCCGGGCAGCAGCACCACCCGGTCGGCGTACTGCACCACCCGCTCCAGGCGGTGCTCGGCCAGCAGCACGGTGGTGCCCAGGTCGTGGACGAGCCGCTGGAGCACCGCCAGCACCTCCTCCGCCGCACCGGGGTCGAGCGCGGAGGTGGGCTCGTCCAGGACGAGCAGCCGGGGGCCGACGGCGAGGACGGAGCCGATCGCCACCCGCTGCTGCTGGCCGCCGGAGAGGGAGGCGGGCGCCCGGTCGCGCAGCTCGGCGAGGCCCATCAGGTCGAGGGTCTCCTCGACGCGGCGGCGCATCACCTCGGGCGGCGTGCCCAGGGACTCCAGGCCGTAGGCGAGCTCGTCCTCCACGGTGTCGGTGACGAAGTGGGCCAGCGGGTCCTGGCCGACGGTGCCGACCGCGTCGGCGAGGTCGCGCGGCCGGTGGGTGCGGGTGTCGCGCCCGGCCACCGTGACGCGGCCGCGCAGCACGCCGCCGGTGAAGTGCGGCACCAGGCCGGAGACGGCGCCCAGCAGCGTGGACTTGCCCGACCCCGACGGGCCGACCAGCAGGCACAGCTCGCCCTCGGGCACGTGCAGGTCCACCCCGGCCAGGGCGGGGGCGTCGGCGTCGGGGTAGGTCACGGAGACCTGCTCGAAGGTGATCACCGGTCGGCCTCCTTCCGTTCCTCTGCGTCCTTCCGTTCCTGCCGCGCCCGCCGCTCCCGCGGGTGCCCCGGCCCCCCCGTGGCGGTGCGCGCCCCGGCGCCCGTGGGCTCCCCCGCGCCCTCCCGCGCGCCGGCCGCCTCCCGCGGGCCCCGCCCCGCCGTCCGCGGCGGGACCGGCGCGGCGACCGCCGGGACCAGGCCCAGCAGCACGGCGGCGGCCGGCAGCAGCGGCAGCGCGGGCGCGGTGAGCGGGACGGCCGGCGGGTGGAAGGCGCCCGGGTCGCGGGTCGACAGCCACACCGTCAGCCCCGCGACGGCCGCGCCCGAGCCGGCGGTCAGCCACTCCCGGGCCGCCCACGGGTCGGGCCGGTGGCGGGTGCGCAGCGCCCGCCGCCCGCCGAGCACCAGTCCGCCCGCGGCGGCGGCCAGTCCGGCGGCCAGCAGCGGCAGCGCCCACACCGTGCCGGTGTCGGTCAGCAGCCCGTACACCGCGACGCACACCCCGGTCAGACCGGTGAGGGTGAGCGCCGCCGTGGTGCGGCGCACGGCGGGCGGCACGTCGGCGGTGCGGCCGAAGCCGCGGGTGTCCATGGCGGCGGCCAGGCCCACCGACCGCTCCAGGGCGCCCTCCAGGACCGGCAGGCCCACGCTCAGCAGCGCCCGCACGCCCCGGTCGGGACGCCCCCGCAGCCGCCGGGCGGCCCGCAGCCGCCGCACGTCGGCGACGAGGTTCGGCGCGAACGTCATGGCGACGACCACCGCCACCCCCGCCTCGTACAGGGCGCCCGGCAGGGAGCGCAGCAGCCGGGCGGGGCTCGCGAGCGCGTTCGCCGCGCCGACGCAGCCCAGCAGCACGGCCAGCTTCAGGCCGTCCTCCAGGGCGAAGGCCAGGGCCTCCGCGGTGACCCGGCCGCCCAGCCGCACCCCCTGGGCCCAGTCGGGCAGCGGCACCTCGGGGAGGGTGAACAGCACGCGGGTGCCCGGGACCGGCGAGCCCAGCAGCACGGCGAAGACCAGCCGGATGCCGAGCACCACCAGGCCCAGCCGCAGGAACGCCCCGTACGACCGCGACCAGGGGGCGTCGCCGCGCCGGGCGGCGACGACGTGCCCGGCGACGGCCGCGGCGAGGAGCAGCAGCAGCGGGTTCGTCGTGCGGGAGGCGGCGGTGCCCAGGCCCAGCGCCCACAGCCACCACGCGCCCGGGTGCAGCTGCCGCGGCCCGGCGGCGGGACGGCGGGCCGTGCGGCGGCCGCCGGCACGGTCGCGGCCGGGCCGCCGCCGCTCCCCGCCGCCGGCCGTGCGTGCGGCGGGGACCGCCGCGGCCGCCGGGCCGGCGGGCGGGGCCGCGGGGCGCGGGCCCGCTGCTTGCGGGTCCACGGACTGCGGGTCCACGGGGTGCGGGTTCACGGCGTGCGCCGGCGGCGGGCCCGGACGACGGCGCCGGCCGCGACCGCCGCGACCACCGCCCCGCCCGCGGCCAGCCCGACGGACGGACCGCCGCCGTCACCGCTCCCGCCGCCCTTCGCGGGCGCCCCCGCCGCGTCCGCGGTGCCCGCGCCGACGGCCTCGCCGCAGCCGGACCGGGGGTACCCGGCGATGGCGCACAGGATGGCGCTGCCGTCGTAGCGCAGCGGCGGCACGGTCGCGGCCAGCACCTCGGCGCTGCTCGCGTCCTCGGGGACGACCGCGCAGGCGGTGCGCCGGACCGGGGGCCGCTCGCCCGCCGGGGCGTCGGCGGGGGTGCCGAAGTCGAGCACCACGGCGACCCGCTTGCGGCCCGCGCGGGCCGCGGTGCCGCCGCAGACCGCCGCGAAGCCGGCGGCCGCGCGCGGCCGGGCGGCGCCGCTGCCGCCGTCGGGGCTCACCGCGAACCGCCAGCCGTCCACGCCGCCGTCCTGCGGCCGGTAGGTGGCCGGCCCCTGCTGCTGGTACGTCCAGGAGCCGCTGCTGCCGTCCCAGAACGACCAGTAGCGGTACCCGGTGGCCTGCGCCGGGGCGGCGGCCAGCAGCGGGAGCGCGGCGGCCGCCGCGAGCACGAGCGCCCGGGCGGCCGGGCGCGCCGCGGCGCCCGGCCGGACGCGCGCCCGGGTCCCCGTCCCGGTCCCGGTCCCGGTCCTCGTCATCGGTCGTCGCCGCCGCCGGCGGCCGCGCCGTCCCGCGCGTCGTCGGCGGGGGCGGCGGCCGCGGGGGCGGCGGCCGGGGCCGTGCCCGCCGCCGGTCCCCGCTTCCCCCGGCGGCTGAGGAACACCCCGCCGCCGATGCCGGCGGCCAGGCCCATGCCGATCAGCCACACGGGGGAGAAGCCGCCGTTCTCGTCCTCGTCCGCGCCGGTCACGGAGGAGCCGGGCGCCTTGGTGCCGTCGGGCGCGGCGGAGGCGGCCGAGGCGGCGGCGGAGGGGAGCGAGGCGGGGGCCGGGCCGGAGTTCACCAGCATCTGGACGACGTTGCTGCCGCCGAAGTTGTACGGGTCCAGCCCGGTCGCCTTCGCCACCAGCAGCAGCGTCGCGGCGGACGCCGGGTTGACGCCCTGCTTGCCCTGCATCCAGGCGTAGCCGTTGCCCGCCAGCCAGTCGGCGGCGTCGGACGCCTGGTCCGGGTGCCCGGCCGCGACCAGGCCCAGCACGGCCCAGGAGGTGGCGTTGTAGTCGGGCGCGGGGGCGGCGCCGGGCAGCGACTGCATCAGCCGCTGCTTGCCCGCGGCCAGCCGCCCGACGAGGAAGTGCGCGTCCGCCTCGGCGGAGCTCTCGCGGGGCAGGGCGCCCTTCGCCCCGGCGGCGCAGTCCGGCGCGGCGGCCGGCTTCTCCCGGCGCGCGCCCGGCGCGACGGGCAGGGCGCCGCCGGCCGCGGCGAGCAGGGCCTGGGCGGAGGCGAGGTCGTTGGGCTCCAGCGCGCCGGACTTGTCGGGCTGGTACGCGAACGCGCCCCGCTTCGCCGCGGGGGCGTCGCAGCCGAGCTGGAAGGAGGCCAGGCCGTCGTAGGCGCTGCGGTCGTGCTTGCGCACCTGGGCCGGGTCGGCCTTGGCGGCGACGAGGGCGTTGACGGCGAGGCCGGTGGAGTTCCCGTCGCTGGCGCCGCCGGGGTTGTACGACCAGCCGCCGTCGGGGTTCTGGTGGCGGCGCAGCCAGGAGACGCCCCTGGCGGTCGCGGCGTCGTGGCCGCCGAGGGCGGTCAGGGCCTGGACGGCGAGCGCGGTGGCGTTGCTGTCCTCGGTGGCCGCGGTGCACGCGTCGGCGGTGTCGGCGCGGAAGGACGGCCAGCCGCCGTCGCCGCACTGCTGCCCGGTGAGCCACCGCACGGCGGCGTCGGCGGGCCGCACCTGGGCGGTGTGCAGGGCGAGCAGCGCCAGGGACTGCCGCCAGACGCCGTCGTAGGTCGGGTCGTCCTTGCCGTACAGGCCCGGGGGCACCGCCACCGGCGAGGGGGAGACGGCGGACGCGGCCGGGGAGGCGGAGTCGTCGGCGAGGGCCGGTGCGGCGGCGGTGCCGGTGAGGAGCGCGGCGCAGGCGAGCGCGGCGCCGGCGCGGGCGGCGGCGGAGAGCATCAGCGGGTGTTGCCTTTCGGTGAGCGGTCGTGGCCGCCACCGTGCGGGCGCCGGCCGTCCGTAGACCTCGACGGGTGCCGGACGTCCGCTGCCGCGGGCCCGGGAAGCCGCTCGCCTCCGCCGGGCATTCCGACTCGCCCGCCTGGGGGGCGGGCTCACGGCTGCGTGGTCAGTGCCGGACTTGCACCGGCTTCCCCCGGACGGGAGGCGCATGGAGTTGTGTCGCGGACACTCTAACGGGCGCCCGCACGGGACCGCCCCGGGGGCGGGACAGGGACCCGCGGGGCCGGGGCGCGCGGGGCCGGAACCCGCGGTGCCGCCGGGGCCCGCGCCCGGCGCGGACGCCCGGGAGGGGCGCTCACCCCAGGGTCAGCAGCCGGGCGGCGGTCTCCAGGTCGCCCCGGACCTCGGCGATGGAGGACCGGCCGGAGAGCCACGAGACCAGGGCCGACTGCCAGGTGTGCCCGACGACCCGGACGGCGGCGAGCTCCCCCGCGGTGGGCGGCCGGTCCAGCCCCATGGCGTCCACGACGACGGCGGTGGTGAGCCGGCCCACCCGGTCGGCCTCGGCGCCGGCCGACCGGTCGGCCGAGGTCAGCGCCCGCACCATCGCCTCGGCGAGCCGCGGCTCGCGCTGCAGCCGGTGGAAGGCGCGCATCAGGACGTCGGCGACCCGGGCCGCCGGGTCGTCCCCGGCGGGCGGGCGGCGGCGCAGCCGGTCGCGCATGAGCTGCAGCCGGTCCTCCATGACGGCGACCAGCAGGTGCGTCTTGGAGGGGAAGTAGCGGTACAGCGTCCCCAGGGCCACGCCCGAGCCCTCCGCGACCTCCCGCATCTGCACCGCGTCGAAGCCGCCCCGGCAGGCCAGCGCCGCCGCGGCCTCCAGGATGCGGCGCCGCCGCTCCTCCTGCCGCCCGGTGAGCGGTGCGCCCCCGTCACCGGCAGGACGGGAGGCGCCCGCCCCCGCGGTGCGGGCGCGGCCCGGCGCGGCCCGGCGGGCGTGCCCGGCCGGCCCGGTGCGGGCGGCCGGTCCGGCGTGCGCGGCCGGTTCGGCGTGCGGGGTCGGACCTGCCGTCATGGGTGCTCCCCGTGGTCGGCTCCGGCGTGGCGCGAATCACCAGCCCTGCCTCCGGCGGGAGGCCCGCGGGCCGGTATCTTCGAGTTCTCCCAGATGTTCGATACTGAAACCTGTTCTACCCCACCCGCGGCGTCCGCGCCCGGGGCGGTGCGGGAAGAAGGAGCCGAGGGTGACCGCTCAGACCCAGGGGGCCGCCCGGGAGGCCGAGCAGCCGCTGCGCGTCGCGCTGCTGTCCTACAAGGGGAACCCGTTCTGCGGCGGCCAGGGCGTCTACGTCCGGCACCTCTCCCGCGAGCTGGCCCGCCTCGGGCACCGCGTCGAGGTCCTCGGCGGACAGCCCTACCCCGTGCTCGACGAGGTCGACGGCCCCGGCTCGGTCTCCTTCACCGAGATCCCCAGCCTCGACCTGTACCGCCAGCCCGACCCCTTCCGCACGCCCCGGCCCGGCGAGTACCGCGACGCCGTGGACCTGCTGGAGGTCGCCACCATGTGGACCGGCGGCTTCCCCGAGCCGCTCACCTTCTCGCTGCGCGCCCGCCGCTTCCTCGCCGCCCGCCGCGGCCGGTACGACGTCGTCCACGACAACCAGACCCTCGGCTACGGCCTGCTCGGCCTGGAGCGGCACGGCTTCCCCCTGGTCACCACCATCCACCACCCGGTCACCGTCGACCGCGAGCTGGAGCTGGCCTCCGCCGCGGACCTCAAGCGCCGCCTGTCGGTGCGCCGCTGGTACGCCTTCACCCGCATGCAGAAGCGCGTCGCCCGCCGCCTGGACCACGTGCTCACCGTCTCCGGCAGCTCCCGCGACGAGATCGCCGGGCACCTGGGCGTCGACCGCGCCCGCATCGGCGTCGTCCCCATCGGCGCCGACACCCGCCTGTGGGCGCCGGACGCCTCCGTGCCGGTCGTCCCCGGACGGATCGTCACCACCTCCAGCGCCGACGTGCCGCTCAAGGGCCTGGTCCACCTCGTGGAGGCGCTCGGCAAGGTCCGCACCGAACGTGAGGCGCACCTGGTCGTCGTCGGCCGCAGCCGCGACGACGGGCCGGTCGCCGAGGCCGTCCGCCGCCTGGGCCTGGAGGGGCACGTCACCTTCCGCAGCGGCCTCACCGACGCCGAGCTGGTCGACCTCTACCGCTCCGCCGAGGTCGCCTGCGTCCCCTCCCTGTACGAGGGCTTCTCGCTGCCCGCCGCCGAGGCCATGGCCACGGGCACCCCCCTGGTCGCCACCACCGGCGGCGCCATCCCCGAGGTCGCCGGACCCCACGGGGAGACCTGCCTGGCCGTGCCGCCCGGCGACGCCGGCGCCCTCGCCGCCGCCCTCGGCCGGATGCTCGACGACCCGGAGCTGCGCGCCCGCATCGGCGCGGCCGGCCGCGAGCGCGTCCTGGCCCGCTTCACCTGGGAGCGCGCCGCCGCCCTCACCGCCGACCGGTACCGCGAGGCCGTCGCCACCGGCGCCGGGCAGCGGGCGCGCACCGGCCCCGGCTGGCGTTACGTCTGACGACCGCACCCCCGTACCCTTCCTGACGCACCACCACGCCACCGGGACCGTGCCGGCCGGCGCCGCAACGAATGGGAGCCACGCAGTGCTGACCGTCGACTTCTCCCGCTTCCCGCTCGCCCCCGGCGACCGGGTGCTCGACCTGGGCTGCGGCGGCGGCCGGCACGCCTTCGAGTGCTACCGGCGCGGCGCCGACGTGGTCGCGCTGGACCGCAACGCCGAGGAGATCGCCGAGGTCCGCCGGTGGTTCGCGGCCATGGACGAGGCCGGCGAGGCCCCCGCGGGCGCCCGCGCCACCGCCCTGGAGGGCGACGCCCTCGCGCTGCCCTTCGAGGACGACTCCTTCGACCGGATCATCGTCTCCGAGGTGATGGAGCACATCCCGGACGACAAGGGCGTCCTCGCCGAGATGGTCCGCGTCCTGAAGCCCGGCGGCCTCATCGCGGTGACCGTGCCCCGCTGGCTGCCCGAGAAGATCTGCTGGGCGCTCTCCGACGCCTACCACGAGGTCGAGGGCGGCCACATCCGCATCTACCGCGGCGACGAGCTGCTGGAGCGGATGCGCGAGGCGGGCCTCGAGCCCTACGGCACCCACCACGCCCACGGGCTGCACTCCCCGTACTGGTGGCTCAAGTGCGCCTTCGGCGTGGACAACGACCGGGCGCTGCCGGTGAAGCTGTACCACAAGCTGCTGGTCTGGGACATCGTCAAGCGCCCGCTGGCCACCCGCCTCGCCGAGGCCGCGCTCGACCCGCTGATCGGCAAGAGCTTCGTCGCCTACGCCACCAAGCCCCACCTGCCCGCCGCCGCCGCCGCTGCCGCCGGCAGCGGCGCGCAGGAGAGCGGGGAGGGCGCGTGACCGCCGCCGAGGACCTGGCCGTCCCCGACGCGCTCGTGCTGCCCGGCGTCCTCGACGCCGCCCAGGCCGCCGCCACCGTGCGCACCATCCTCGCCGACCAGCGGCCCGACGGCGCCATACCGTGGTTCACCGGCGGGCACCTCGACCCCTGGGACCACACCGAGGCCGCCATGGCCCTCGACGCCGCCGGCGAGCACGCCGCCGCCGAGGCCGCCTACCGCTGGCTCGCCGCCAACCAGAACGCCGACGGCTCCTGGTACGCCTCCTACACCGACGGCGTGCCCGACAACCGGGCCAGGGAGACCAACTTCTGCGCCTACATCGCCGTCGGCGTCTGGCACCACTACCTCGCCACCGGCGACGACGCCTTCGTCGACCGGATCTGGCCCGCCGTGCGCCGCGCCGTCGACTTCGTCGTCGGCCTCCAGCTGCCCGGCGGCGCGGTCGCCTGGCGCCAGGACGAGGACGGCACCGCCGCCGGCGAGGCCCTGCTCACCGGCTCCTCCAGCATCCTGCACGCCCTGCGCTGCGCCCTCGCCCTCGCCGACCACCTGGAGGAGCCCCAGCCCGACTGGGAGCTCGCCGCCGGCCGCCTCGCCCACGCGGTCGCCCACCACCCCGAGCGGTTCCTCGACAAGGACCGCTACTCGATGGACTGGTACTACCCCGTCCTCGGCACCGCGCTGCGCGGCGCCGCGGCCCAGCGGCGCATCGCCGAGGGCTGGGACCGGTTCGTCGTCCCCGGCCTGGGCGTGCGCTGCGTCTCCGACCGGCCCTGGGTCACCGGCGGCGAGAGCGCCGAGCTCGCCCTCGCCCTGTGGGCGGTCGGCGAGTCCGACCGGGCGGTCGACGTCCTGCGCTGGATCCGCCACCTGCGGCACGACGACGGCTCCTACTGGACCGGCTACGTCTTCGAGGACGACGCGGTCTGGCCGGAGGAGCGCACCACCTGGACCGCCGGCTCGATGCTGCTGGCCGTGGCGGCGCTCGGCGGCGACCACGCCACCGTCGCCGTCTTCGGCGGCGAGCAGCTCCCGGCCGGGCTCGCGGTGGCGGACTGCTGCGAGGCCGGGGACGCACGCGACGGCAGCCGCGCCTGAGGGCGCGGCCGCCGGTGTCGGTGCCGGTGGTGCTGCCGTGACGGCGGTGCCGTCGTGGCGGTGGGTGCTGCCGCGCCGGCGGTGCGCCGGGCGCGGGGTGCGCCGTTCCTCGGTGGCCCGCCCCCGCGGGCGTGCCGTGGGCCGTGGGCGCCGCGGGTCAGCCGCGGCGCGACACGACGCGGGCCAGCAGCACGCCGACGGCCGCGTACACCACGGCCGCGATGCCGTAGTTGACGGTGGTGCGCAGCTTGGCGTTGTCGATGGCGAAGAGGTTCCGGGACCAGGTGGCCAGCCAGTCGGCCGCGTCGTGGAACCACTGGACGACCGTGTTCGCGCGGTTGGCGTCGAACAGGAACAAGAGGATCCAGACGACCAGGACGGCTGCGGCTATGTTGGCCAGCAGCCTGACGATACGTGACAGTCCGCTCATGGACAGCGTCTTGCCCGTGCCGCACGAGCCAAACGCCCCGCCCGGAGTGCTCCGGGCGGGGCGTCCTGGACCGGAGGCGCGTCAGCCGCGCTCGATGCCCGACGTGTCGGTCAGCAGGCCGCGGCGGCCGTCCTGCAGCTGGGCCACCAGGGCCGGGCCGCGCTGCTCCACGGCCAGGAACCAGGTGCCCGGGGTCAGCTCGCCGACCGGCGGGCCCGCCGGGTCGTCCTCCGGCGCCAGCGGGCGCGGCGCGGGCACCGCGAACCAGAACGGCGCGAAGTCCGGCGCGGGGGCCGGGGCGGGTGCGGGGGCGTGCGCGCCGGCCGGGCCGCCGAAGGAGCCCTCCTGCGGCTGCTGCCCGCCCGGACCGGGCTGCTGCGCGGCGCCGCCCCAGGGCTGTCCGCCCGCGGGCTGCTGGGCGGCCGGGTAGCCGTAGCCGCCGTCCTGCCCGGGGCCGCCGGGGTGGCCGCCCTGCTGCGGGTGGCCGGGGTGGCCGCCCTGCTGGGGGCCGCCGGGGTAGCCGCCGGGACCGCCCTGCTGCGGGCCGCCCGGGTAGCCGCCCGGGTACGCGCCGCCCTGCTGGGGGCCGCCGGGGTAGCCGCCCTGCTGCGGGTAGCCCTGCTGCGGGCCGCCCGGGTAGCCGCCCGGGTACGCGCCGCCCTGCTGCGGGGCGGGCGCGGGCCGGGCGTCGGGGAGCAGTCTCGCCTGGAGGGCCGGCACCAGCGGCGTCGCGACCGCGGCACCCGCGGTGACCAGCGCCGCCAGGAGCATCAGGTAGGTGCCGAAGGCGTGGTCCACGGAGTCGCCGAAGTCCACGCCGTCCGACGACGGCAGCGCCGCGAAGTAGCCGGAGCCGTTGGCGAACAGCGTCCACACCGCGCTCCAGGCGGCGAAGACGGTGAGGGCGGTGCCCCACTGGCCGAGCCGCAGGCCGGCGACCTGCTTCGCCTGCGCGGCCTCCCCCCGGGAGCGGGCGAGCAGCACCAGCGCCGCCCCCGCCAGGCCCGCCAGCACGACCGAGCCGAGAGTGACGAGGAAGCCGCTGTGCCAGGTGTTGTACGAGCAGGTGTCACCCGTGCAGTTCTTCTTCGCCGCCGAGTACAGCGGGAGGAAGGACGAGACGAGCAGCAGCAGTGCCCCGACGGCGACGGCGGCGTCTCCCCGTTTGAGAGAGCGCAGATTCACGGACGGTTCCCCTCGGTCGTGTCGCCGTGTTCGGCGTGAGTTGACGTTCGAACGGGACAGGAGCCTATCGACCCGGGCCGGTGAGGAAGGCGGTGAGGGCGTCGGCGAGGCCCTCCGCCGCACGTCCGCGCCACTGAGGGTCCTTCATGCGCCGGGCGTCGCCCGCGTTGCGCATGTTGCCGCACTCGATGAACACCTTCGGCACCCGGGAGAGGTTCAGCCCGCCGAGGTCGCCGCGGACGTCGAGGCCGTCGCGCCCCAGGTACGTGGAGTACGCCTGGCCGGTCGCCGCCGCGAAGCGGTCCCGCAGCAGCAGCCCCAGCGTGCGGGACGGGCCGGTGATCGGCGCGGTGTCGGCCCTCCCCTCCTCGACCCGGGAGGGCAGGATCACGTGGAAGCCGTGCCCCCGGGCCGGTCCGCCGTCCCCGTGCACCGACACCGCGGCGTCCGCGTGCGCGCGGTTGCCCGCCGCCGCCCGCTCGTCGACGCAGGGGCCCCAGGCGCGGTCGCCGTCCTGGGTGAGCACCACCCGCGCCCCCTCGGCCTCCAGGAGGCGCTTCGCCCGCCGCACCACGTCCAGGGTGAAGGACGCCTCCGGGTAGCCGTCGTCGGTCGACGTGCCCGTGGTGTCGCACTCCTTGCGGCCGTTGCCGATGTCGACGCTGCGGGCGATCTCCGCGGTGTGCGCGCCGTTGTGCGGGTTGTGGCCCGGGTCCAGCAGCACCGTGCGGCCCGCGAGCGGCCGGCCGGCGTCCGCGGGCGGGACGGCGCGCCCGGAGGCGGACGGGCGGGGCCGGCCGGTGGGGGACGCGCTCCCGCCGGGCGACGGACCGCCGGAGGGCGGCCGGCCGGCGGGGGAGGCGTCCACGGAGAGGGAGCCGGACGCCGCGGCGTCCGGCCGGCCCCCGCCGCCCGGCACCGCCTGCCAGCCCAGCCACCCGGCCAGGCCGAGGGCGCCGGCGGTCCCGGCGGCGGCCAGCAGCCGCACCGCGGGCCGCAGGCGCGGGGTCCGGTCGCCGTAGGGGGTTCCGAACAGGCCGTCGTCGGGCCCGTCGTGGTCGTCGTGGTCGTCGTGCGGGCCGCCGCCGGGGGCGGGCACGCCGGCGGAGGCGTTCCCGTCGTCGGGACCGTCGTCGGGGCGGGGGGAGTGGCGCAGGAAGGGCACGGTCGGGTCAGATCCCATCCCCGGTCCGCGACGCGAGGCCGTACCGGTGGGCGATCGGGTTCCAGGAGAGGACGAAGGACTGCTTGCTGCGGGTCGCCCGGGCGCTCCAGGCGTCGGCCTGCTGCCGGTCCGCGGTGCGGGGCGCGCCGCCCGCCGCGCAGCCGTCCGCGATCACCCGGTCGGCCCACCGGCGGTAGGCCCGGTCGGCGTCGGCGGACTGCTGCCAGGCCGAGCGCAGCAGCGCGGCGGCGGACCGGCCGCCCTGCAGCGCGCCCAGGTCCAGCCGGCCCAGCTCGGCGAGCAGCTGCTCGCGCTGGCCGGCCGCCTGGTCGAAGACGGCGGCGGCGCTCCGCATCGCCGCCGGGTCGGCGCAGCTCTCCACGGTGGCGACGGCGTTGCCGACCTGCCTGCGGGCCCCGGCGTTGCGGGACAGCAGCCGGTCCAGGGCCGCCGCCTGGGCCCGCGCCGCGGCCGGGTCCGCCGGGGCGGCGGAGGAGGACGGCGCGTCCGACGCCGGTGCGGAGGGCTGCGACGGACCGCCCGGCGGCGGCGGGGCCGGGGTGCCGCTGCCGACGGGGGACGCCGGGACGGAGGAGGAGGCGGTCGCGCGGGAGCCGCCGGAGCCGCCCAGGGCCCACACCAGGCCCCCGCCCAGGGCCGCCGCGGCCAGCACCACGACGGCCGCGAGCAGCGCGGTCCGGCGGCCGTGGCCCGCGCCGCCGTCCTCCGGCGCGCCCGGGGGCATGCCGGGGACCGGCCCGGGCTGCTGCGGCGCGCCGTACGGCTGGGGGTACCCGTACGCCGGGGGCGCCGGGGGGTGGCCGTGGCCCTGCTGCGGCCCGGGCGCGCCGTACCCCTGCTGCGGCCCGGGCGCGCCGTACCCCTGCTGCGGCCCGGGGTGGCCGTACGCGGGGGAGGACTGCGGGGGGCCGTACGCGGGGGAGGGCTGCGGGGCGCCGTAGCCCGGCGGGGGAGGGCCGAAGCCGGCGGACGCTCCCGGACCGGCCGGGCCCTGCGGGTCCCGGCCCTGCGGGTCCTGGGGCTGCGCGGGCTGCGGGACCTGGCGCGGGGAGGGCGGGGGCGGCGGCGCGGGGGCCGCCGCGGGGGTGTCCATCGACGTCGGCAGGTACGGGCGGCCGCCCGGAGGAGGCCCGCCGGGACCGCCGCCCCCGGGACCGTCGCCCCCGGGCCCGCCGCCGGCCGCTCCCCCGTCCCCGCCCGGGGCGGCGGGGGCGCCGCCCCGGCCGGACCCGGGCGCACCGGTGCCCCGCAGCCGCTGGGTGCTGCCGTCGCCGCGTCTCACCCAGCCGCCGGCCCCGTCGCGCGCCGTCGGGTCCCAGACCGCCGGTGCGCCCTCGTCGTCGTTCGCCATCCCGTCTCCCCGCACGGTCGCCGCGGGCCCGCCGCGCCGCGGCCCGTGGAGCTCTCCGGCCGCACGCCCGTGCCGCCGCAGGGGCCACCGTACCGGGCGCGGGACCCGGGGTCCGCGCGCACGCCCCTCCCGGCCGGGCCGGTGGTCACGCCGCGCGGCGCAGCACCCGCAGCGAACCGGTCACCGAGACCTCCTCGAACCCCTCGGCCAGCGCCCGCAGGTACACCCGGTAGGGCGCCTGCCCGCCGTCGGCCGGGTCGGGGAAGACGTCGTGCACCACCAGCAGGCCGCCGTCGGCCAGGTGCGGCACCCAGCCCTCGTAGTCCGCCGTGGCGTGCTCGTCGGTGTGGCCGCCGTCGATGAACACCAGCCCCACCGGCGACCCCCACACGGCCGCCACCTGCGGCGACCGCCCGACCAGGGCCACGACGTGGTCCTCCAGCCCGGCGGCGTGCAGGGTCCGGCGGAAGCGCGGCAGGGTGTCCATCCGGCCGACCTCCGGGTCCACCAGCGTCGCGTCGTGGTACTCCCAGCCCGGCTGCTGCTCCTCCGAGCCCCGGTGGTGGTCGACCGTCAGCGCCACGGTGCCGGCGGCGCGGGCGGCCGCGGCGAGCAGGATCGCCGAGCGGCCGCAGTAGGTGCCGATCTCCAGCACCGGCAGCCCGGTGCGCGCGGCGGCGTCCGCGGCGGCCGCGTACAGGGCCAGGCCCTCGTCCACGGGCATGAATCCGGTCGCCGCCTCGAACGCCGCCAGGACCTCCGGCCCCGGGCGTGCCGCGGTGCCGGTGGTCCCGCCGATGCCGTGCGCCATGTGCTGCTCCCTGTTCCCCGGACGGGCCCCGCCGCCTCCGCGGCCGGGCCGGTCCGCCGTGTGCCGGTGCCGGTGCCGGTGCCGGTGCCGTCCGTGCGGTGCGCCGTCCGTGCCGTCCGCCGTCCGTGCCGTGTGGTGGGCGCGGGCGGTGCGCGCCGCGCGTCCGGTGGACCCTACTCGACGGCGCGGGCCCGCCGCCGGACCGGCCCCGGGCTGCGCCGACCGGTGGTTACCGGCGGGTAGAGGACCGCCCGCCGGGGGTTCCGGAGGCCTGCCGCATGCGTTATACATGGTCCCGCGGCCGGAGCACCCTCCGGCCCGCCCCGTGGACGGCGGCCCAGGGCCGCAGCGGACGGCCCCGGCGCGGCCGCAGGTGCGGACGGCCGCGCCGGGGCTCCCCCCCTCCCGGGGCCGCACCCGGCCCGTGCACCCCGGGCCCGCCCCCGGTCCGCAGTCCCCGCACCGCCCCGGACCGGACCGGCCCCGGACCGGCGGGACGAACCGACGGGAGCCGTGCCGTGCGCGCAGCGATCCTCCACGAGACCGGCCAGGAGCACCTGGAGGTCCGCGACGACGTCGAGACGGTGCCGCTCGGACCGGGCACCGTCCGCGTCCGGCTGCGCGCCGCGGGCCTGTGCCACTCCGACCTGTCCGCGATGAGCGGCGTCCTGCCGCAGCCCGCGCCGTTCGTCCCCGGCCACGAGGGCGCCGGCGACGTGGTCGAGGCCGGGCCCGGGGTCACCGGCCTGGAGCCGGGCGACCGCGTGGTCCTCTGCTGGATGCCGCCCTGCGGCGCCTGCCCGCACTGCCGCCGCGGCCAGGGCCACCTGTGCACGGCGAGCCTCTCCCGGCTGCGCACCCCCGGCTTCCGCTTCGCCGGCGGCACCGGCCTGTACGGCTTCTACAGCGTCGGCGCCTTCGCCGAGGAGGTCGTGGTCGCCGCCGGAAGCGCCCTCAAGGTGCCCTCCGACGTGCCCTACGAGGTGGCGGCCCTGGTCGGCTGCGGGGTCACCACCGGGGTGGGCGCCGCCGTCAACACCGCCGCCGTGGCCCCGGGCTCCTCCGTGGCCGTGATCGGCTGCGGCGGCGTCGGCGTCGCCGCCGTGCAGGGCGCCCGCGTCTGCGGCGCCGCCCGGATCGTGGCCGTCGACCCGGTCGCCTCCCGCCGGGAGCGCGCCCTGGCCTTCGGCGCCACCGACGCCGTCGCCCCCGAGGAGCTCAGGGCCGCCGGGCGGCGGCTCACCGAGGGCGGCTTCGACTACGTCTTCGAGGCCGTCGGCCGCTCCGCCACCGTCCGCGCCGCCTACGACGCGGCCCGCCGCGGCGGCGCCGTGGTGGTCGTCGGGGCGGGCGCCCGCGACGACCGGGTGTCGTTCTCCCTCGGCGAGCTCTTCTTCGACGAGAAGCGGATCCTGCCCTCGATGTACGGGGGCGGCGACGTGCGGCGCACCGCCGACCGCGTGCTGGACCTGTGGCGCGCCGGGCGGATCGACCTGGAGGGCATGGCCACCCACCGGGTGGCGCTGGAGGACGTCGGCGACGCGCTCGCCCTGATGCGCGCGGGCGAGGGCCTGCGCACCCTGGTCTCCTTCGGCTGAGCCGTCCCGCCCGGCCCCGCGGCGCCGGGCGGGACGGCCGGTCCGCGGCGCCGGCTCACCCGTCCCGGCGGGGGAGCTCCCCCGGCCGGTCGGCGATGCCCTGGCCGAGGACGGCGGTCGAGGTCACGGCGGTGCCCGCGCTGCCCCACGGGCCGTCCCGGAGCAGGACCTCGCGCTCCCCGAGGAGCCGCAGGCTGCCCCGGTCGAAGATCCACTCGGTGCGTTCGCCCCCGTGGTCGCGCACGACGGCCGTGCCGTGCCGTCCGGCCGCGTCCACGGCGTCGGGCACGACCGCCACGCCGGGGATGCGGGCCGCGGCGCGGTACAGGGCGGCACCGGTCCCGGGCGGCACCGCCGTGCCGCGCAGCAGGTCGCCGATGGTGGTGAACGCCTCCTGGTCCGGGCCGGTGGTGGAGCCGGTGCCGGGGCCGTGGCCGGGGACGGTCTCGGCGTAGATCCTCCGCAGCAGGGCGCCGGGGTCGGCGGGGAGCCGCTCCAGGAGCCGGTAGGTCGGACTGCTCAGCGTGCCGTCGCCGGGGGCGTCCAGCCACCGCGTGCCGCCGCCGTCGCGCTGCAGGGTGCGCCCGCTGCCGTCGACCGACGTCCACTCCTCGCGGTCCGCCGCCACCCGCCCGGTCCGCCCGGTGTCGCCGTCCAGCGACGTCGTCCAGCCGGTGACGCGGACGTAGCCGTACCGGTCGCCGGGGACCGGGGAGCCGGGCCCCTCCGCGGCGGCCAGGGCGGCGCGCTCCAGGAGCCGCACCGCGCCCGGCGAGGCCGCGTGCCGCGCGTGCCCGCGCTCCCGGGTTCCGGGAGAGCCCGCCGGGGCCGTCCCCGTCGGCAGGCCGCCGACGCCGACGGTGACCGCCAGGGCGCCGGCGGCGACGGCCGCGGCCGCCGCCGCGAGCAGGGCCGGGCGCCGCCGCCGGCCGGACCGGCCGGGGGAGGGCGGGGCCGCGCGGGCCGGGTCTCCCCCGGGGCGGTGGCGCCGCTCGGCGCGGGGGTCCGGATCCGCCGGACGCGGCAGGAGGCGGCCGGCCTCCCCGGGCACCGGCTCCTCGGGCTCCCCGGACCGCTGCCGGAAGGGGATGGTCACCGGATCTCCTCTCAGTGGTGCGGAACGGGGTGCGGAACGGCGTGCGGATCCGGGGCGCGGACGGGCCGTGCGGGGCCGCCGCCCGGCGGGGCCGCCCCGGGCGGGGCTCAGAACCGCCCGACGCCGCCGAGGATCCTGCCGTTCCGGTCGAAGACGCTCACCTGTCCCACCTGCCCGCCGGTGTGCGCCCAGGCGGCGAACGCTCCGGCGATGCGCTCCGCCTCCCGGCTCTCCCCGGGAGCCAGGTCCGTGGAGACGTAGGCGTTGCCGGTGCTGCCGTCCCACTGCCCGGACAGCGCCGTCACGTGCCGGACCGCCTCCCTCTGCTCCGCCGTCCCCTCCCGGTCGGTGCGGGACAGGAAGGCCCTCCTGTCCTCCGCCGGGACGGTGGGCACCCCCGAGGGGAAGGCGCTGACGGTGTGCACCTCGCTCGGCACGGCCACGGTCTCCGTCGAGCAGGAGGAGGCGCCGAGGACGGCGGCTGCGGCCAGGGCCGCGGCGGCGAGGGGTCGCTCCGGTCGCTCCAAGGGGGCCCCTTCCGGGGGACGGGCCGCCTCCGCCGGGGCGGCGGGGCGGCGGGTGCGGTCGTCAGACGACGAGGGCGTCCGCCCTGTCGTTCCAGCTGCCGCCGGTCCGGTAGCCGACCTTCGTGAAGTCCTTCACGCATGCGTCGGCGGGCAGGAGCAGTTCCGGATCCGGCATGAGCGGGCGCCAGTCGTAGAGCCCGCCGCGTCCCACCGCCTTGAGGTCGCAGGCCGAGCTGGCCTTGTCGCGGAAGTCCCACTCCTGCAGCCGCTTCGTCCCCGGGGCGGACCAGCGCAGCATCCTGCCCCGGTAGCCGGCGTCCTGCCAGAGGCAGACGTAGGAGGCCGGGCAGGACTCCGTGGAGCGGGCGTAGCCGGGCGGGACGGGGTCGGCGGGGGCGGTGGTGACGGGCCCGACGCCGTAGCCGTCGCCGGCGGCCTCCGCGGCGGCCCGCCCGGCGCCGGAGCGGAGCGTCCGGGGCTGCGGGTGTGCGGCGTCGTGGGCGGCCACCGCCGCGTCGGCCTCGGCCGTCGTGTCGAAGCAGCCGACCGACCTGTCCGGGAACTCGTTGCAGACGCTCGCGCCGTCCCAGCCGTCCGCCAGGTCGATCGTCCTGCCGTCGTGGTCGGCGAGCACACCGCCGCCGGTTCCGCCGCCGTCGGCGGCGTGGGAGGCGGGGGCCGGTGCCAGCACGAGGAGGGCCGCCGACAACGCCGTGCCCGTCATGCGCCTGCTGCCGCGCAAGTCCGCCTCCCTGGACGTCCGGGGGGAGGGGTCCGCCGCTCCCCCCTGAGCAACGGGCGGCATCCTAGGGAGCAGGGCGGATGTCGTCAAATTCCTTCACAAATGGAGATGGTGACGTCCATTTCGCCCGCCCCCGGGAGTCGCCCGCCCCCGGGAGTCGCCCGCCCCCGGGAGTCGCCCGCCCCCGGGAGTCGCCCGCCCCCGGGGTTCGCCCGTTCCGGGGGCGTGTCCCGGGCCGCGGCCCCGGCCGGCCCCTCCGGCGGACCACCCGGGTGCCCCCCGTCCGGGCATCGTCCCGCCTCCGTCCCGGCCGCTGGCCCCGCCCCGCCGCTCCGCCCCGCCGCGGGGCGGCGGGGCGGCGCGGCGGGGCCCGGACCGGTCGGCGCCGCCCCCGGTCCGGGCCCCGCGGTGCGGAAGCGGTCGGCTACATCCCGCCGGACATCCCGGGGAAGGACCACCCCGGGGCCTGCGGCCCCGACAGGGCGCTCCCCGCACGGCGGTGGCGGCCGTGCCCGGCCTCCGGCTCCAGGACGGCGTCGTCGTTGCGCGCGACGGGCCCGCGGTGCCGGCCGGCCCCGGCGCCCGCAGCCACCGCCTCGGCGGCGCGCTTCTCTGTGGTGTCGGTGAAGGCTTCGGACATCAGATGCGTTCTCCGTGGGAGGGGTCAGGACTGGACGGTGCCGCACGGCGGTGCACGCCGTGCGGGTGCACCGCGGGACCCGGTCGCGGACCGGGGCCGGGCCGCCGGGGCGGCCGCTCGGGTGGATCACCCTACCCAGGCGGTCACGGCCGGTGCACGCTCGGTCCCGCCCCGTCGGCGGACCGCTGCGGCGCACCCCGGGGGGCACGCCCACGGGACGGGTGACGGACCGTCGTCCGACCGGCCGTCACCCGGCGCTCCCGGCCGCCGCGCCCGCAGGTCAGGAGGGGCGGCCCGTGCGGAGGAAGCCCGCCAGCAGCTCCCGCACGACGGGCGCGCCCTCCTCCGCCAGGAGCTCGTGCCCCGCCCCCGCCGACTCCACACACCGGAAGTCGGCCCCCTCCGCGCGCCCCGCCCGCAGCAGCCGCTCCCGCAGCGCGCGGGAGTGCGCCACCGGCACCACCTCGTCGCGGTCGCCGTGCACCACCAGCAGCGGCGCGGTGATGCGGTGGCAGACCTCCAGGACGTCGCGGGGCCCGCGTGCGTCGTCCACCGTCGCGCCGCCGCCGAGCCGGGCGGTGAGCGCCCGCACCGGGGCGGCCGCCTCGGCGAGCAGCCGCGCCCCGGAGAGGAACGGCGCCACGGCCGCGCAGCGCGACACGTGGCCGTCGGGGGCGTGGGCGGCGGCCAGCAGGGCCAGGAACGCGCCGTAGCTGATCCCGAACAGGGCGGGCGGCTCCAGTCCGAGGGCCGCCCGGCGGGGCGCCAGGTCCGCGAGCAGCGCCAGGACGTCCTCCAGGTCCGGGCCGCCCCAGGCGCCGTGCAGGCACAGGGCGTGCTCGGGCCCGTACCCGGTGCTGCCCCGCTGGTTGGGCGCGACCACGGCCAGCCCCTCGGCCGCCAGCCGTTGCAGCGTCGGGTCGAACTCCAGCCGCCAGGCGTCGGCCGGTCCGCCGTGCAGCGCCACGACCAGGTGGCGCGCGGTGGACCAGCCGGCCCCGCCGTAGACGACGGCCTCCATCGGACCGGCCGCCCCGCACAGCTCCACGGCGGCGGCGGGGTGCCAGCGGCCGCCGCCGGGCCCGGCGCTGCCGTCGAGGCGCCAGCCGGGCGGCCCGGGCGGCGTGTCCGGGGACGGCATGTCCGGGGACGGCGTGCCCGGGGACGGCGTGCCCGGGGCCGGGGTGCCGGGCGGCGGTGCGCCCTGCGGTGCGCGGGGCGGTAGGGGCGCGGCCGCCGGGCGCCGCGCCGCGTCCACGTCGAGGGTCGCCAGCGCCGCCGGGTGGTCCGGGGCCGAGTACGGGATGCGCAGCCCCGCCCGCGACCAGTGGGCCACCGCCCCGAACCGGCCCGCCGGTGCGGGCAGCGGCTCCAGCCCCCCGCCGGACGGCCGCCACAGCGCCAGTGCCGAGCCCGCGCCCCGGTCGAGCTGCACGGCGACGCGCCGCTCCGCCGCCGGCCCGGGGGAGGCCGCGGCCTCCACGGCCACCGGCCGCACCAGCGCGCCCGGCACGTGCAGGCACTCGGGGAAGCGCAGCGGCTCCTCCGTGCCGAGCACGCCCCAGCCGAGGCGGTCGGTGCCCGGGGCGTCGCTGCGCACGACGGCGAGCCGGGTGTCCGGGTCGAAGAGGACCAGGCGGTCGCTGCTGCCCTCGGCGATCTCCAGCAGCGGCGACACGGTGCCGTCGGCGAGGTCCAGCGCGACGCTGCGCACGGTCCCGCCCGCGACCCGGTCCAGGGCCAGCAGTCGGCCCTGCCGGTCGAGCCACACCCCGCCGCCGAAGAGCCCCGCCAGCTCGGCGGCGCGGCGGGGTGCCGAGCCGTCCCCGGTGACCAGCCAGACGGTGGTGACGTGCCGGGCGTCGCCCGCCAGGGCCACCGCGACCGGGGCGCCGGGCCCGGCGCCGGGCGGCACGGGCACCGGCAGCAGCCGCAGGGCGGCGGCGCGCAGCGTCCCGACGGGCTGCTCGCCCCCGGGGGAGAGGACCGTCGACCGGTGCAGCTCCCCGTCGTGGCGGCAGACCAGCACCCGGCCGTCGGCCAGTGCCACCAGCTGGGCCTGCAGGCTCTCCGAGCGGCGTCCGGCGGGCGGCAGCGGCACGGGCGCTGGTGCGGCCCCGGGCCGGTCCAGCCGCCAGCTCTCGGCGTACCACCCGCCGCCGTCGGCGGCGGCCAGGCAGGCCGCGTGGGAGCCGTCGGCGGCGAAGGTGAAGGAGACGCGGCGCAGGGCCGGTGCGGCGGTGCGCGTGGTGAGGGTCATGCGGAGGCCGTCCGTGCGGCCTCCGGCCCGGAGGAAGGCGCGCCGCGGAAGGGCCGGGCGCGGCCGACCGGCCCGGCGCCCGCGGCCGGTGCGGCGGTCGGGCGCCCGGGCGGCCTCCGGACGGGCGGCGGCGCCGTCCGCGGCCGGACCGGCCGCGGGCGTCCGCAGCGGCGCGTGCCGGGCCGTGTCCGGTCACGTGCGCCGGTCGGGCGCAGGGGCCCCTCGTGTCCGTCGGCGGGGGAGGAGGGAGCGCGGTGCGGTGCACCGCAGGGTGGAGGGCCGGCGCCGTCCCGGGCGTACCCGGCCGGCTCCGACGAGGCGGCGGGGCGCCGTGCCCCCGGGCACGGCGCGCGCCGGGCGGGCGCGGCCGGCCACGGCCCGGGGGTCGGCGGCCGGACCGCGCTCCGGAGGGCGCCGGCGGTGGACCCCCATCCACCACCGGCACCCCCGGGCGCGGCCGCGGCCGCCCGTGCGTCCTCCGCCGGCCTGCGGCCCCCGGTCACGTGCCGCGGTGTGCCCTTCCCCATGCCTGCACATCCCTGCCTCGGACCCGTGGCGACCGCATGCCGGCCGGCTTCGGAAACCGGGGCGGGAATGGACGTTCTTCCGGTCCCCCTGACCCATCCGGCCCATTCCCGCCCCGTCGCAGCACCGAAGGTACGGGCGCTTCCCGGCGGCCCTCAACGCGATCACCGGCCCTTCACCCGTACGGGTGGTCCGCGGCGTATTCCGCTCCCGCGGCCGGTCCGCAGCCCCCATCGTCACGCGCCCCGCGCCCCGCGCCCCGCGCCCGCGCGTGCCGCACGGCCGCGGCCCGGTCCGCCCCGTGTCCGACGGCCGCCCGGCCCGCGCCCGCGCGTGCAGGCGCGTGCCGCAGGACCGGACGGCGGCCGCCCCGCCCGCCCTCCGGTCCGCACCCCGTCCGGGCCCCGCGGGCCCGCCCGCGTCACTCCCCGCGGGCGAGCCTCCGCCGCACCTCGCGCGTCCGCAGGTACGCCGCCACGTCCTCGTACCGCTCGCCCTGGTTGGCGAACTCCACGTACGCCTTCGCCCGCTGCAGCCAGTCCAGCGTCGAGGGCCGCACCCGGCCCGCCGCCGCCAGCAGCCCCGTCGTGCCGAGCGGGGGCTCGCCGCCCGTCGCCAGCGCCTCCTCGATCAGCTCGTCCACGGCGTGCTCCACCACGGCCCGCAGGTCGGCCCCGGAGTACAGCGCGGTGCGGGCCGCGACCGCCGCCGCGTCCACCCCGTCCCGCCCCGGGACCGCGGCCGCGTGCACCCGCAGGATGTCCGCGCGGGCGGCCTCGTCCGGCGGCGGCACGAAGACCACCCGGTCGAAGCGGCCCGGCCGCAGCATCGCCTCGTCCACGTCCCAGGGGGCGTTGGTGGCGGCCATCACGGTCAGGCCGGTGTTGTCGGAGCCGATCGCGTCCAGCTCCTGGAGCAGCACGTCCACCAGCCGCCGCGCCTCGGACCCGCGGTGCTTGTGCCGCGCGTACGCCAGCCCGTCCAGCTCGTCCAGGAAGAGCACGCACGGGCCGACGGCCCGGGCCGTCTCGAAGGCCTGGTGCAGGTTGCGCTCCGAGACGCCCTGGTAGGGGTCGATCACGTCCTCGATGCGGACGTTGAGGAACGGCAGTCCGCACTCGCCCGCCGTGGCCCGCGCCAGCAGCGTCTTGCCGCACCCGGGCGGCCCGTACAGCAGGACGCCGCCGCCCGCCCGCCGGCCGTACCGCTCGAACAGCTCCGGCCGGGAGCGGGGGAGCACCACCATGCGGTGGACGAGCTTCTTGACCTCCGCCATGCCGCCGACGTCGGCGAAGGTCGTCGACTCCGGCCCGGCGTCGTCGTACGGGCCGCCGGCGGCGCCGTCCGCCCCGTCGGCGCGCACCCGCAGCCGGTCGGCGCCGCTGCGCTCCGCCACCCGGTCCTCGACCTGCCGCTGCAGCGCCGCCACCCCCTCCACGACGCCGGCCTGGCGGGCCGCCTCCAGGCAGGCCCGCGCCAGGTCCAGCCGGTCGGCCTCCAGGGCGGCCGCGCCGACCTGGAGCAGCGACTCGGGGGGCAGCGCCCCCGTCTGGAGCAGCACCTCGAAGTGGGCCAGCGACTCCCCGCCGCGGCCGTCCGCGAGCAGCGCCTCGGCGAGGATCAGCCGCAGCATGGCGTCGTCGGGGCCGGCCTCCACGGCCCGCCGCAGCGACTCGATCCGGTCCTCGCTCACAGGACCCCTCTCTTCATCAGCCCCCGCACCACCGGGGGCGCTATCCAGGAGTACGCGCAGAACGCCAGCCAGGCGAGGGCCGCCGGGGTGGCCGCCGCCCCCAGGCCGACGAGCCGCAGGGCGGCGTGGACCACGACCACCGTGATCCAGATCTGGAAGGTGCTGAAGCGCCGGAACGGCCGCAGCGGCCGCAGCAGCCAGTGGTCGGCCGCCCGCAGCTCGCGGGCCGCCGCCACGGCGTGCCGGTTCTGCGGGTTGTTCGCGGCGGCGGCCCGGAAGCCCGCGTAGGCGGCACCGGTGTCGCCGCGGTGCGAGGCCGCCAGGCCCCGCAGGGCGTGGGCGCCCGCGTCGTCGGGGTCGGCGGCCAGCAGCCCGGCGGCGATCCGCCGGGCCTCGTCGTGGTCGCCGCGGGCGATCGCCAGCACCGCCCGGGTGTGCGCGACCGGCCGGGCGCCGGGCTCGGCGGCCGCGGCCCGCTCCAGGAGCAGCCGGGCCTTGTCGTGCTGTCCGGCGAAGCCGCACATGCGGGCATAGGTGCAGAGCAGCCAGACGTCCTCCGGGTCCAGCGCCAGGCCCTCCAGGCAGGCCCGCTCGGCCTCGGCGGTGCGGCCGAGGTCGGCGAGGGCCTGCGCGAGGACGCCCAGCAGGCCGGTGTCCGGGCCGTGGGAGGCCAGCCCGCTGCGGGCGATGTCGACGGCGGCCGCGTCCTCGTCCGCCAGGTGGTGGGCCAGGGCGCGGATCCGGAACGCCCGCGCCGAGACCGCCTCCTCGCCCGTGACCCGGGACAGCTCGTCCAGCGCCCGGTCGGGCCGGCCGCGCTCCAGCCAGTGCCCCGCCAGGTCCAGGGCCCCGGCGCTCATCCCGCCACCGCTCCGGACACCGCCCCGGCCAGGGCCGCCGTGCCCGCGGTCTCCAGGGCGCCGAGGACGAGGACCGCCGCGAGCCCGGTCCGGAGCAGCGGCGCGTGCTCCCCGCCCCGGAGGACGAAGACCCGGTCCCGCTCGCGCTGCAGGTGCGCCTGCACCAGGTACGCCGCCACCGCCAGCACCCGCAGCACCGGCAGCTCGGTCGCGCCGATCCGGGAGCCCCCCGCCACGAGCAGCGCGGCCGTCGCCGCCAGGGCGGCCGCACCGGCCGCCGCGACGCCCGCCACCCTGCCGCGCGGCAGGCCGAGCCGGACGGCGTTCGCCACCGCGACGGCGGTGCCGGCCAGGGTGCCGCCGAAGAAGGCCACGTACCCCTGGGAGGAGAGCCGCCACGGGCGGCCGGTGCCGGGCGGCTGCCGCTGCAGCGTCGGCTGGAGGAGCGGATCGGTCGATGTCACGCGCGCAGTCTGGCGCACCCGGCCGACCGGTGACCAGCCGGGCCGGCCGCCGCCCGGCGGCCCACCCCGCCGACCGGCGGGGGCGGGCGCCGGGCGCGGTGCGCGGTAGTCTCGACCCGTGCCCAGACTGTCCGACGTCATCAGCGTGCTCGAGGAGCTCTACCCGCCGCAGTGGGCGGAGCCGTGGGACGCGGTGGGCCTGGTCTGCGGCGATCCGCACGCCGAGGTCTCGCGCGTCCTGCTGGCCGTGGACCCCGTCCAGGCCGTCGTCGACGAGGCCGTGGCCTGGGGCGCCGGCCTGGTGGTCACCCACCACCCCCTCTACCTGCGGGGGACGAGCAGCGTCGCCGCGACCACCCCCAAGGGCCGCGTCGTGCACACCCTGATCCGCAACGGCGTGGCGCTGCACGTGGCCCACACCAACGCCGACCACGCCGACCCCGGCGTCTCCGACGCCCTCGCCGAGGCCGTCGGGCTGCGCGTCACCGGCCCGCTGGTGGCGGACCCGACCGACCCGGCGGGCCGCCGCGGCACCGGCCGCGTCGGCGAGCTGCCCGAGCCCGAGCCGCTCTCCGCCTTCGCCGTGCGCGTGGCGGCGGCCCTGCCCGCCACCGCCGCCGGGATCCGCATCGCCGGCGACCCGGACCGCCGGATCGCCCGCGTCGCGGTGTGCGGCGGTTCCGGCGACAGCCTCTTCGAGGCGGTGCGCGCCGCCGGCGCCGACGCCTACGTCACCGCCGACCTGCGCCACCACCCGGCGTCCGAGGCGTCCGAGACCGCGCCGGTCGCCCTGGTCGACGCCGCGCACTGGGCCACCGAGTGGCCCTGGCTGCGGCTGGCCGAGCGCGACCTCGCCGCCGAGGCCGAGCGGCGCGCCTGGGCCCTGGAGATCAAGGTCTCCACCCTGGTCACCGACCCGTGGACGGCCCACGCGCCCATGCCGAACCCCACCGACTGACCGTCCGCCCCCACGCATCCCAGGAGCCTCCGCTGAACGCCGCGCCCGCCGACCAGATCCGCCTGCTGGACCTGCAGGCCCTCGACTCCCGCCTCGACCAGCTGGCGCACCGGCGCAGGAGCCTGCCCGAGCACGCCGAGATCGAGAAGGCCACCGCCGACCACACCGCGCTGCGCGACCTGGTCGTCGCCGCCGAGACCCAGCTCGGCGACACCACCCGCGAGCAGACCAAGGCCGAGCAGGACGTGGAGCAGGTCCGCGCCCGCGCCGCCCGCAACCAGCAGCGGCTGGACTCCGGCGCCGTCACCTCGCCCAAGGACCTGGAGAACCTCCAGCACGAGATCGGCTCCCTCGCCCGGCGCCAGTCCGACCTGGAGGACGTCGTCCTCGACGTCATGGAGCGGATGGAGTCCGCCCAGACCCGCGTCACCGAGCTGACCGCGCGCCTGGAGCACGCCACCGTCGTGCTGGAGGAGGCCGTCGCCCGCCGCGACGCCGCCTTCGCCGAGATCGACGCCGACGCCGCGAAGGTCGCCCGCGACCGCGAGGCCGTCGCCGCCGTCATCCCCGCCGACCTGATGAAGCTCTACACCCGCCTGCGCGAGCAGCAGGGCGGCGTCGGCGCGGCCCGCCTGCACCAGCGGCGCTGCGAGGGCTGCCACGTCGAGTTCTCCACCGCCGACCTCAACGCGGTGAAGGCCGAGCCCGCCGACGCCGTGGTGCGCTGCGAGAACTGCGGCCGCATCCTCGTCCGCACCTCCGGCTCGGGGATCTGACGCCGTGTCCGACCGCAGGCTCGTCGTGGAGGCCGACGGCGGCTCCCGGGGCAACCCGGGGCCCGCCGGGTACGGCGCCGTCGTCCGCGACGGCGACACCGGCCACCTCCTGGCCGAGGCCGCCGAGTACATCGGCCGCGCCACCAACAACGTCGCCGAGTACCGGGGCCTGATCGCGGGCCTGCGGGCGGCGCACGCCATCGACCCTGACGCCCGCGTGGACGTGCGCATGGACTCCAAGCTGGTCGTCGAGCAGATGTCCGGCCGCTGGAAGATCAAGCACCCGGACATGCGGCCGCTCGCGGCCGAGGCCCGCTCCGTCTTCCCGGCCGGGCGGGTCGCGTACGCGTGGATCCCGCGCGAGCGCAACAAGGACGCCGACCGGCTCGCCAACGAGGCGATGGACGCGGGCAAGGCGGGGCGGCAGTGGGAGCCCCGGCCCCTCGCGCCCGCCCGGACCGCCGCCCCCGCCGCCCCCGCTGCGGAGCCCGCCGCGGAGGAGCAGGCCCCGGCCCGCCCCGCCGGCTGGTCCGGCGACGTCGGGACCGCCACCACCTTCGTGCTGCTGCGCCACGGCGAGACCCACCTCACCCCGGAGAAGCGGTTCTCCGGCAGCGGCGGCAGCGACCCCGAGCTCTCCGACCGGGGGCTGTGGCAGGCCGAGCGGACCGCCGAGGCGCTCGCCGCCCGCGGCACCGTGCAGGCCGTCGTCTCCTCGCCGCTCAAGCGCGCCCGGCAGACCGCCGAGGCCGCCGCCGCCCGCCTCGGCCTCGACGTCCGCATCGACGAGGGCCTGCGGGAGACCGACTTCGGCGCCTGGGAGGGCCTGACCTTCGCCGAGGTGCAGGAGCGGTACCCCGCCGAGCTCGACGCCTGGCTGGCCTCCCCGAAGGCCGCGCCCCCCGGCGGCGAGAGCTTCGCCGCCACCGCCCGCCGGGTCGCCCTCTCCCGCGACAAGCTCCTCGCCCGCCACCCGGGCCGCACCGTGCTGCTGGTCACCCACGTGACCCCGGTCAAGACCCTGGTGCGGCTCGCCCTCGGCGCCCCGCCCGAGGCGCTGTTCCGGATGGAGCTCTCCGCCGCGTCGCTCTCCGCCGTCCAGTACTACGCCGACGGCAACGCCTCGCTGCGGCTGCTCAACGACACCGGCCACCTGCGGTGCTGAGCCGCCGGCCCGCGCCCTCCCGCGACGGGCGGGCGCGGGGCCGGGCGGGCGGGCACGGCCCGCGGGCGGTCCTCAGAGCTCGCGGACGACGACGTCCAGCTGCCGCGGCCGCCCGGCCGCGGCCGGCTGCTCCTCCACGGTGTACTTGAGGTCGCGCAGCGCCGTGACCAGCCCGCCGGTGTCCCGCGGCTCGGCCCCCGCCTGGAGCAGGTCGCGCACCAGGCGGCCCTTGGTCGCCTTGTTGAAGTGGCTCACCACCGACCGCTTCACCACCCCGTCGGCCTCGCGCTCGTGCAGCACCCGCACGGTCGCCGTCCGGGCGGCCACCTCGCCGGCGGGCCGCCACGCGGCCGCGTACGCCGCCGAGCGCAGGTCCAGCACCGGGCCGGCGTCCGCGGCGGCCTCCGTCAGCGCCTGCGCCGCCTCGCGGCGCCAGTACGGGCCGAGCGCGCCCAGCGGCGGCAGCTTCACGCCCATCGGGCAGCGGTACGGGGGCACCCGGTCGGTGATCCGCAGCGCCCCCCACAGGCCGGAGAAGACCAGCAGCGACCGCTCCGCCGCCGCCCGCGCCGGCCCGGCCAGCGTGCCCAGGTCCAGCGCGTCGTACAGCACGCCGGTGTACAGCTCCCCGGCGGGCAGGGCGGGCGCGGTCCGCAGGGCGGCGTTGCGCGCCACCTCCCCGCGCAGGGTCCCGCCCAGGCCCAGGACCTCCATCGCGGCGTCCTCGCCGCCGTCCGCGCAGAGCGCCACCAGGGCGTCGAGCACCCGCGCGCGGGCGGGCGCCAGCGCGGGCAGCGACAGCCCGGCCGGGTCGAGCGGGGCGCCCTCCCCCGACGCGGCCTTGCCCTCGGACGGCGGCAGCAGGACGAGCACGGCGGGACTCCTCGGTGGTGCGGGCGGGGCGGTGGTGCGGACGGGCACGGCCCGCGCGGACGGCACGGGCCGGACGGACGGCACGGGCCGGACGGACGGGCGGCCCGCTGCGGGCCGCCCGCCCCCAACCCTACGCACCCGGACGGCTCTGCCCGGACCCGCGCCCGCCGCCCCCCACCGGCCCGGGCGGCCGCACCCCGTGCCGCCCGGGAGCCGGGCCGCGCCCTACGCCGCCGGTCCGTCCTCCAGCACGGCCATCGCCGCGTTGTGCCCGGGGATGCCGCTCACGCCGCCGCCGCGCACCGCCCCGGCGCCGCAGAGCAGCACGTTGCGGCGGGTGGTGGCCACCCCCCAGCGGGCGGCCGGGGAGCCGTCGCGGCCGCCGTCGGCCGCGTACGGGAAGGCCAGGTCGCGGTGGAAGATGTGGCCGCCGGGCAGCCCCACCTCGCGCTCCAGGTCGAGCGGCGTCTTGGCCTCCAGGCACGGACGGCCGTCGGCGTCGACCGCCAGGCAGTCGGCGAGCGGCTCGTCGAGGACCGCGTCCAGCTGCGCCAGGGTCGCGTCCAGGGCCTGCTGCTTCGCCCCCGGGTCGCCGAAGAGCCGGGCGGGCAGGTGGAGGCCGAAGAGGGTGAGGGTGTGGGCGCCCTGCCCGGCCGTCTCCGGGCCCAGGATGGACGGGTCGGAGAGCGAGTGGCAGTAGATCTCCGACGGCGGCGCCTGCGGCACCCGGCCCGCCGCCGCCTCGCGGTAGGCGGCCTCCAGCTGCCCGTACGACTCGGCGATGTGGAAGGTGCCGGCGAAGGCGTCGCGCGGGTCCACGGAGGAGTCGCGCAGACGGGGGAGGCGCCGCAGCACCATGTTGACCTTCAACTGGGCGCCCTCGGGGGCGGGCCCGGACGGCTCCTCGCCGAGCAGCCGGTCCAGGACGGCGGGCGCCGCGTTCACCAGCACGTGCCGGGCCGCGGCCACCCCCTCGCCGTCCGGGCCGCGGTAGGAGACCTCCGCGTCCCCGCGGCCGTCGCCGCCGCCGATCGCGGTGACCTCGCAGCCGGTGCGGATCTCGGCGCCGGCCGCCCGCGCGGCCTCCTCCAGCGCACCCGTGACGGCGCCCATGCCGCCGACCGGCACGTCCCAGTCGCCGGTGCCGTTGCCGATCACGTGGTAGAGGAAGCAGCGGTTCTGCAGCAGCGAGGGGTCGTGGGCGTGGGTGAACGTGCCGATCAGGGCGTCGGTCAGCACCACGCCGCGCACCAGGTCGTCGGCGAACGCCTCCTCCACCGCCTCGCCGAGCGGCCGCTCGAACAGCGCCTCCCACGCCGCGCCGTCACCGACCGTCCGCCGCAGCTCCTCGCGGGAGGGCAGCGGGCCGGTGAGGGTGGGGAAGACCCGCTCGGCGACCCGGGCGGTCGTCCCGTAGAAGCGCTGCCACGCCTCCCACTCCCGGTCCGAGCCGGTCAGCGCCCGGAAGGACTCCCGGGTGCGCGCGCCGTCCGCCGCGTCGACCAGCAGGCCGGTGGGCGTGCCGCCGCGCACGGCGGGGGTGTACGAGGAGATGCGGCGCCGCCTCAGCTCCACCCGCAGGCCGAGGTCGGCGACGACCTTCCGGGGCAGCAGGCTCACCAGGTACGAGTAGCGCGACAGCCGGGCGTCGACGCCGGCGAACGCCCGGGTGGAGACGGCCGCGCCGCCCGCCTGCCCGAGCTTCTCCAGCACCAGGACCCGGCGGCCGGCCCGCGCCAGGTAGGCGGCGGCGACCAGGCCGTTGTGGCCGCCGCCGACGATGACGGCGTCGTGGCGGGAGGCGGTGTCTGTCACGTCGTGCTCCGGGGGTGCGGGACGGTGCGGGGGGCGCCGGACCGTGCGGGCGGTGCAAGATCCCGACAACCTACGTCGCGCACCGCGCCGTCCGGAAGACCCCGCCGGACGCCCCCGACCCGGCGTCCCCGGCCCGCACACCCCCGACCGCACGCGCCCGACCGCACGCGCCTGCCGGACACCCCTGCCGGACACCCCTGCCGGACACCCCTGCCGGAGCCTCCTGCCGGAGACGCCGGCCGGGGCGCCCGACCGCAGGGCACGGCCGCAGGGCACGGCCGCCGCCCCTGGTGCCCGCCCACGGGAAGTTGTACGGTCACAACGGTTGTACGAACCCAACCTTCGAGGTGGCCCGCCCGTGTCCGTGCCCGACCCCCGCGCCGCAGCAGCCCCGGGAAGCGCCCCTCGCGCCGCGTCCGCCCCCGGCCCCGCGCCGGAGGCCGCACCCGCCCCCGTGCCCACCCGCCGGCGCCGCGTGCTCGTCCTCGCGATCTGCTGCCTCAGCCTCTTCATCGTCGGCCTCGACGTCACGGTCGTGAACATCGCGCTGCCGTCCGTCCGCACCGACCTGCACGCCCCCTCCTCCGGCCTGCAGTGGGTCATCGACGCCTACACCCTCGTCCTCGCCGCGCTGCTGATGCTCTCCGGCTCCACCGCCGACCGCGTCGGCCGCCGCCGCACCTTCCAGACCGGCCTGGCCCTCTTCGTCCTCGGCTCGCTGCTGTGCAGCCTCGCCCCCGGGCTCGGCTGGCTGATCGCCTTCCGCGCCCTCCAGGCCGTCGGCGGCTCCATGCTCAACCCGGTCGCCATGTCGATCATCACCAACACCTTCACCGACCCCCGCGAACGCGCCCAGGCCATCGGCGTCTGGGGCGGGGTGGTCGGCGTCAGCATGGCCCTCGGGCCGGTCGCCGGCGGCCTGCTCGTGGAGTCCGCCGGCTGGCGCTCGATCTTCTGGGTCAACATCCCCGTCGGCCTGGCCGCGCTCGCCCTCACCGCCGCGTACGTCCCCGAGTCCCGCGCCCCGCACCCCCGCCGCCCGGACCCGGTGGGCCAGCTGCTGGTCGCCGTCCTCCTCGGCTCCCTCACCTGGACGATCATCGAGGGCCCCGGCCGCGGCTGGACCTCGCCCGCCGTCCTCGCCCCCGCCTGCGCGGCCGCCGGCGCCCTCGCCGCCTTCCTGTCCTGGGAGCGCCGCCGCGCCGAACCCCTCGTCGACCTGCGCTTCTTCCGCAGCGTCCCCTTCGCGGGCGCCACCGCCACCGCCGTCTGCGCCTTCGCGGCCCTCGGCGGCTTCCTCTTCCTCAACACCCTCTACCTGCAGGAGGTCCGCGGGTACGACCCCGTCCGCGCCGGCCTGTGGACGCTGCCCATGGCCGTCCTCACCCTCCTCTGCGCCCCGCTCTCCGGCCGCATCGTCGGCCGCTCCGGCCCGCGCCTGCCGCTCCTGACGGCAGGCGTCGCCATGACCGCCAGCACCCTGCTGCTCACCACGCTCACCGCCGACTCCTCCGCCGCGCTGCTCCTCACCGCCTACGCGCTCTTCGGCCTCGGCTTCGGCATGGTCAACGCGCCCATCACCAACGCCGCCGTCTCCGGCATGCCCCGGGAGCGGGCGGGCGTCGCCGCGGCCGTCGCCTCCACCAGCCGCCAGGTCGGCCAGTCGCTCGGCGTCGCCGTCATCGGCACGGCCGCCGTCTCCGCCGTCTCCGGGCCCTTCGCGCAGGGCTTCCCGGCCGCCAGCCACGTCGGCTGGTGGATCACCGCAGGCTGCGGGGCCGCGGTGCTCGTGCTCGGTATCATCACCTCCACCCGCTGGGCGGGACGGACCGCCGCGGAGGTGGCGGCCCGCCTCGACCCCGACCACCGGAAGGCGCCGGCCCGCACGTGACCACGTCCGACGAACCCGCCTCCGCGCCCGCCGCCCCGGACCCGCCGCGGGCCCGCCCCTCCGCGGCCGCCGGAGCCGCGGACGCCGGGGCCGGGGACACCGAGGCTGCGGACACCGGAGCCGGGGGCACCGGAGCCGGGGGCACCGAGTCCGGGGACGCCGCGTCCGCTCCCACCGGGGCCGGGGCCGGGGCCCCCTCGGCCGCCCGCCGCGCCCTTGCCGCCCGCACCTGGCACAACCTCCGCGCCCTCGTCCTGGAGGAGAACGACCGCCGCCGCGAGGTCGTCGACGCCCTCGGCATGAGCTTCGTCCGCATCAAGGCCCTGCGCCGCCTCGCCGCCGCCCCCGCCACCCTGCGCGCCCTCGCCGCCGACCTGGCCACCGACGCCCCGTACACCACCGTCGTCGTCGACGACCTCGCCCGCCGCGGCCTGGTGGAGCGCACCCCGCACCCCGAGGACCGCCGCGCCAAGATCGTCAGTGTCACGGAGGCCGGCCGCGCCGCCGCCGCCGAGGCCGACCGCATCCTCGGCGAGCCCCCGGAGGCGCTGCTCGCGCTCCCCCCGGACGACGCCGCCGCCCTCGACCGCATCACCGCCGCCCTCCGCGGCCGCTCCTGACGGACCGTCACCCGAGTGGTCCCGGCTGGAAGCGCGATCGCGACCCCCGGCCGCGGACCCCTCGCCGTGGAGTCCCGCCCCTGCCGGAACGGTCCGTCTGTCACAGCCCCCGGCTACGTTGACGGCCGTGGGAAATCCCGGTGCCGCGGTGCAGGCGCTGTGGTTTCCTTGCGCCGTCACGCCCGCCGCCGGGGTCCGCCCGCCCCTGCGCCCACAGAGGGAAGAACCGTCATCACCGCCATACGCAAGGCCGCCCGCACGACCCTCACCGCTGCCGGGTGCGCGGCGCTCCTCGCCGCCGGTACCGCCGGCTGCGGCACCGTCCGGCAGCTGTCCGCCGCCGAGAAGGTGCACTCCGCCGCGGAGCGGCTGACCGACGGCCGCACCCTCGCCGGCGAGCTCTCCCTGCAGGCCACCCCCGCCCAGCTCCGCGCCTTCGCGGGGCTGTCCGGGGACTCCATGGGGCAGCGCGACGCGGAGTCCTTCGCCGATCTGCGCCTCGCCTTCTCGGTCTCCGCCGACCGCCCGCTCAAGGACGTCCCCGCGCTGAGGTCCGGCGTCGTGGCGCCCGGCACGGCCGGACTGTCCGGCGACCGCTCGGTGGACCTCTCCTGCACCCTGCGCCGCAGGGACGGAGGGGTGCTCGTGGAGGTCCGCCAGGTCGACGGCCGGATGTACGGGCGCGTCGACCTCGACGCCTTCGCCGCCCTGGTCGGCGCCGATCCGGGGGACATGGACGCCATGGAGTCCGACATCCCCCCGGAGCTCGGCACGTTCCGCAAGGCCCTGCACGGGGAGTGGATCTCCCTCGACCCGGCGCTCCTGCGACGGGGCACCGACGCGGCCCGCAGGCAGGCGGGCGGCGCCCCCTCCACGGGCCCCTCTCCGGACCCCGCCGCGCAGCGGAGGCTGCTGGACGCCGTCGGCGCGGTCCTCGCCGACGACGTCTCCTTCGAGGACAAGGGCACGGAGGGCGGCGCCGACCGCGTCGTCGTCTCGGCCCCGGCCCGCACCCTGGTGCGCGACCTGCAGAAGGCCGTGCGGCCGCTGGTCCCCGGTGCTCCGGGCTCCTCCGGGCTGCCCGGAATCCCCGGAATCCCCGGAACCCCCGGACTCCCCGGCCTGGGCGACGGCCTGCCCGCCGACGCCGCGGAGGGGATCCCCGACCGCCCGGTCTCCGCCGACCTCCTCATCAGGGACGGCGCGCTCGCCTCCGTCAGCGTGGACCTCGCCCGGCTGGAGCCGAAGGCGTCGTGGAGCGACCACCTGCCCCTCCGCCTGACCTTCTCCCGCACCGCGCCCCCGGTGCAGGCGCCGCCGCACGCGACCCCGCTCACCGCGGAGGACCTGGACGGGATGGCCGCGTTCATGTCCGACGGCGAGGACCCCGGATCCGACAGCGGCTCCTTCGACAGCAGCGGCCTGCCCGACGGGGTGTGAGCCGCGGGTTGTGAGCCGCGGGGGCGGCGCACCGCCCGGCGGCGCGCCGCCCCTCCCGCCGCCGCGCGGCCGTCCCGCCCGGGCGGGCCGCCCCCCTCCGGGTCGGATAGCATGGCCGTACGGCGGACGAGCCGGCCGGGCGGTCGCGACGGGTCCACGGACCCGCCGAGGAACGTCCGGGCTCCACAGGGCAGGGTGGTGGGTAACGCCCACCCGGGGTGACCCGCGGGACAGTGCCACAGAAAGCAGACCGCCGGGGGCCTCGGCCCCCGGTAAGGGTGAAACGGTGGTGTAAGAGACCACCAGCGGCCGGAGTGATCCGGACGGCTCGGTAAACCCCACCCGGAGCAAGGTCAAGATGGGGTGCCCTCGGGCGCCCTGCGCGGATGATCGAGGGCTGCCCGCCCGAGTCCGCGGGTAGACCGCACGAGGCTGCCGGCAACGGCAGCCCTAGATGGATGGCCGCCTCCCCGGGCGCCGCAAGGCCCCCGGGAGACAGAACCCGGCGTACAGGCCGACTCGTCCGCCGCCACGCTCCTGACCTGCGGGTCTACGGAGGCGTGGCGGGTCTTGGCCCACATGTGGCCCACACGGGTTCTTCGGTCAGGCGCCGAGGGCACTGTCGAGTGCGCCCCTGCCGTGCTCCTCGGAGTCGGGGAAGAGGTGACCGTACGTGTCCATCGTCTCGGTGATGGTCGAGTGCCCGAGGCGGGCCTGGATGGTCTTGGGGTGCAGCCCGGCGGCGATCAGCGTCGAGGCGTAGAAGTGCCGCAGGTCGTGGAAGCGGGTGCCCTCGGGCAGGCCGGCCTTCTGCACGGCCAGGCGCCAGCTGCGGATGAAGTTCGAGCGGCGCACCGGCCGGTGGCTGCGGTTGGTCACCAGCAGCTGGTGGTCCCGGGGCGGGCGCTCGTCCAGGTGCTCGCGGATCGAGCGGACCACCACGTCGTCCAGGGGCACCGTCCGGCGTGAGGCCCGGGTCTTCAGCGGCACGAGCACGCCCTGCTGCAACTGCTCCTCGACCTTGATCCGGCGCTGCTCGAGGTCGATGCGCGGCAGCGTCAGCCCGAGCACCTCGCCCTGCCGCAGGCCGCAGCCGGCGCCTATCCACACCGCCACCCGGTAGTAGGGGGTCATCTCCCGCACGACCGCCAGGACCTGCGCGGCGCGCAGGGGGCTGAGGACCCGTGGCTCCACCCGGGGCAGCGCCACCCGCGAGCACGGGTTGGCCGACAGCAGGCCGTCGTCGACCGCGCCCTGCAGCACGCTGCGCAGGATGGCGAAGACGGTGACGGTGGTGGCCGGGGCCAGCCGGCCCGAGGTGGCCGCGACGAACCGCTTCATGTCCGGGCGGCGCAGGGAGGCCAGCTCGCGTCGGCCGAACGCCGGGAGGATGTGGTTCCTCAGGTGCGAGCGGTACATCGCGACCGAGTTCGGCCGCAGGTGGACCTGTGACGGCAGCCAGTCCACCTCGACGTACTCCCGCAGGGAGACCGCGCCGGCCCGCGGGTCGACCTCGGCGCGAGGGGCCGTCGTGAGCTCGGCCAGGACCTGTCGCAGGTGGTGTTCGGCGTCGGCTTTCCGCTCGAAACTGCGCTGGCGCTGAGCGCCTGTCCCGTCGCGCCAGCGGGCCCTCCAGCGTTTCGGCTGGCCGTGGCGGACCGCCTTGACCCGTTTGGTGGTGCCGGTGGCGGGGTCGGTGACCTCCCGCCACCAGACGTCGTCGATATCGGCCATGGGTGTCCTTTCGTGCGGGGCGGTCCTGTCGGCCCGCCGGGGGTGCTGCTCGGCCCGTCAGCCCTTGTCAGTGCCGCGACTCAGGTCTGCGGAGTCCAGAGGATGCGGCAGGGCGGGGAGCGGCAGGCCCTGCGCCTGCATCTCCTCGCGCAGGGTGTGCAGCTGACGCAGGTCTTCGGCGGCCAGTTGTGCGAATTGCTCGGCCGCGGCGGTATGGGCCGTGCCGCGCCGCGGGTCGGCTGCGGCTGCGGCCCGGCGGCGGCGTTCGCCGGCAAGCCGGTGGGAGGCGAGGGCGACCTGCACGGTCTCGGCGTGCTCCCGGAAGGCGTCCAGCACGGCTCGTGCCGAACCGGCCGGCGCCGGGGTGTCCAGGTGCTCGGTGCCGGTGAACCAGGCGAGGGCGTCCCAGGTCGGCAGGACCTGCCCTGGCAGGGCCTCCACCGTTGCGTGCTCCGACAGCGGGAACAGCAGCGCCAGGGGAGGTACGTCCAGTGCTTTCGCGACGACCAGCAGTTCAGCGACCTCCAGTGACGCCCGCCGCCCGGTCTCCAGGTTCGAGAACACCGCCCGCGGGATCGCGAACCCCAGAGCCGCACAGGCGTCCGACAGGTCCTGCGCGCTCATCCCGCGCTCGCGCCGCAGTCGGCGTACCTGCTCCGCGATCAGCGCTGTGAGCTGCACACCCCACTCTTCTTGCGTCATGATGACAACAATAGGGCACTAAATTGATTCCTGGAGGAGAAGAACCTTTGGCGGGTGCCGCCGTCGACTGCTGCCTGCGCACGCAGGCGCAGGAGCGGTCGGCAGTGTGGGTGTGCTGCCGACGGCAGGTTCGCGTCACCGCAGCGGGCTCTCCTCCGCGCCCCGCAGTGAATGCGCTCACGCACCTCCCGGTGCGCCGCCCGTCGACAGATGCGCCACCGGGCGGGGCGGCCCTGCCCGCCCTTGTTTCCCAGGTGAAGGGGACCGTCAGGAGTGCGCCCCGGGACGGGCGGCGAAGAGGATGTGGGTCCCGCCGTCGCGGGCACCCAGTGCCGAGCAGGCGGCCGTCTCATAGGCCAGGAAGCGCTCCCACAGGCGGGGTGAGCGTTCGAGGCCGGCCAGGACGGCGGGATCCTCGAGACTGGCCCAGTTGCTCGCCGACCCGGCGAGCAGCTCGCCCCCGCACCCGGCGACGAGGTCGGTGACCTGCTCCCAGGTGAACATCCGGCAGACGTGCACCATGCCGGGCACGTGGCGCAGGTCGCCGGTCCCGACCACGGCGTCGGTGACGCCGGTGCCGTGGCGGACGGCCAACTGCGCGGCGCCGGGAAGCCGTGCCCGCAGGCTCCCCCACAGGGACATGACGGAGGCGACCACGGCCCCGCCGGGCCTGGTGATCCTCAGCAGTCCGGCCAGCGCCCGGGCCTCCCGATCGAAGGCATAGGAGAGGGGGCCCCCGTAGGCGAGCACCAGGTCGAAGGATGCGTCGGGGAAGCGGTCCGTGTCGCGGACGTCCAGGGTGTGCCGGGCCTCGACGGCGTGCTCTGCGCCGGCCGCGGTCACACGGGCCTCGTTCAGGCGTAGTTGGACGGGGGACAGGTCGGTCACCACCACGCGGGTGCCCGAGGCCGCCAGGACCGCGGTGAAGCGGCCGGGTCCGGCGCCGATCTCGAGCACCCGCAGGCCGGGCCGTACGTAGGGCGTGAGGAAGCGGCGGTGGATCTCGAACGAGACCCGTCCGGCGACGTCCTTGGCCAGCCGGTCGTCCTCCTGTTCGGCGAAGGTGTCGTAGTAGCGGCGGACGGCCTCCACCGAGCGGTCGCTGCCGTCCGGCCCTTGTGCAGCCGTGGGCATCCGCGTCTCCGTTCGTGTCCCGGGCATCGCGCCGCGAGGGCTCTCAGGCGTTCGTGCGTCCCCCGTGAGCGGCCCGAAAACGGGGCGAGTCGGGCGGTCCCGCGCCATTAGAATGCGACTCCCGTCGTGATGCCGGCGTGAGCCCCGCCACGACACCCCGCAGCTTCACCGAGAGGACGGTTGCCGGTCCATGCGCTGGTCCCAGCTGTACGTGCCCACCCTCCGGGAGGACCCCGCCGACGCGGACGCGGTCAGCCACCGCCTGCTGCTCAGGGGAGGGTTCGTCCGCCAGCTGATGGCCGGCCACTACTCCCTGCTGCCGCTGGCGGTGCGCGTCCGCGCCAAGATCATGGACATCGTCCGGGAGGAGATGGCCGCGATCGGCGCCCAGGAGTTCGTCCTGCCCGCCCTGCACCCGGCGGAGGTCTGGCAGCGCAGCGGCCGTTGGGAGGTGATGGGCGAGGAGATGTTCCGGCTCAAGGACCGCAAGGGCGCCGACCTGGCCCTCGGCATGACGCACGAGGAGATCTTCACCGTGCTGTCGCAGGAGCTGCGCTCCTACCGCGACCTGCCGCAGATGTGGTACCAGTTCCAGACCAAGTTCCGCGACGAGGCCCGACCCAAGAGCGGCCTGCTGCGGGTGCGCGAGTTCACCATGAAGGACTCCTACAGCTTCGACGCCGACCAGGCCGGCCTGGACCGCTCCTTCGACCTCCACCAGGCGGCCTACGAGCGGATCTTCGCCCGGCTCGGCCTGCCCGCCGTCGCCGTGCAGGCCTCCAGCGGCTCCATGGGCGGCAGCGCGTCGGTGGAGTTCATGTGCCCCTCGCCGGCGGGGGAGGACCTCGTGGTCCACTGCCCGGGCTGCGGCTACGCCGCCAACACCGAGAAGGCGACCTCCGCCCTGCCCGCGGTCGCGGACGGCCCCGGCCCGGACGCCCCCGAGCCGTTCGACACCCCCGACGCGCGCACCATCGAGGAGCTGGCGCGCCTCCACGGGGTCCCGGCCGAGCGGCAGGTCAAGACCCTGGTGTACGTGGTCGACGACCGGCTCACCCTCGTCCTGCTGCGCGGCGACCACGCCCTCGTCGAGCAGAAGCTGGTCGACGCCCTCGCCGCCACCGCCGTGCGCCCGGCCACCCCCGAGGAGATCCGGGACGCCCTCGGCGCCGCCCCGGGCAGCCTCGGCGCCGTCGGCGTCACCGCCCTCCCCGTCCTCGCGGACGAGGCGCTGCGCGGCCGTACCGGCATGACCACCGGTGCGAACACCGACGGGGTCCACCTGCGCGGGGTGTCCCTGGAGCGGGACGTCGCCGTCCGGCAGTGGGCCGACCTGCGCGAGGTCACGGCCGGCGAGCCCTGCCCGCAGTGCGGCTCGCCGCTGGAGGTGCTGGTCACGATCGAGGTGGGCCACATCTTCAAGCTCGGCCGCAAGTACACCGAGACCCTGGACGTGTCCGTGCTCGGGCCCGACGGCGAGCGGGTGGTCCCGGTCATGGGCAGCTACGGCATCGGTGTGGAGCGGGCCCTGGCCGCCGTCGTGGAGACCCACCACGACGACAAGGGCATCGTCTGGCCGGCCGCCGTCGCCCCCTTCGAGGTGGCCGTGGTCGTCCTCGGCGGCAAGGACGAGCAGGTGGCCGCGGCCGCCGAGGACCTGTACGCGCGGCTGCGCGCCGAGCGCGTGGACGTGGTGCTCGACGACCGCGACGAGCGGCCCGGCGTGAAGTTCCGCGACGTCGAGCTCGTCGGCATCCCCTACCGCCTGACGGTCGGTGCCCGCGGTCTGGCCGAGGGCGTCGTCGAGGTCACCGTCCGCGCCACCGGCGAGACCTCGAAGGTTCCGGTGGCCGAGGCCGTCGAGCACGTCCGGAAGCTGCTGACCGTCGCGGTGTAGCCACCGCCCCGGCCGGCCGGTCCGCCGCCGCACCGCGGCGGCCCGGTCAGCCGATCGCCCGGTGGAACGCCTCGCCGAACACCGTCTGCGGGTACTGCCGCAGGATCTTCGCCACGCTGCGCGCCTGGGTCTCGTACTGACCCATGGCGCGCAGCTTCGCCTCCAGGCTGTCCCCGAGCCGCAACTGCCACGTCGCCGGCAGCCGGGCCGCCTCGACCTCCTCCGGCGCGAGGAAGCCGGGGCGGGACGGTTCCCGGTACGGGGCGGTGCCGGTCGTCCACAGGACCTGCACCCCGGAGCCGTACGCCGCCAGTGCGGCACTGGTGATCCGGTGTGCGGCGCAGTGGTCCGGGTGCCCGTTCATCCCGTTCGGCGGGAAGCCCGCCACCCGGCGAGGCCTCCAGCGGCGCAGTGCGTCCAGCACCGCGGCGGTGCCTTCGGCCGCGGCCCCCGCCAGACCGCCGTCGTGCAGGTCGTGGACTTCGACGCGGTCCACACCCAGGACTGCTGCCGCACGTCGCAGCTCCAGCTCGCGCACCGCGGGCAGGTCCTGCCGGGAGCAGATTCCCAGTGTCCGCCCCGAGCCGCCCCGGGTCAGGGTGACGATGACCGTGGTGCCGCCCCGCAGGGCGGTCCGGTGGAGCAGCCCGCCGCAGTACAGCGTCTCGTCGTCGGGGTGGGCCGCCACGACGAGCAGGTCGGCGCGGGTCATGCCGGTACCCGCTGCCCCACGTCCTCCAGCCGGGCCACCCGGTCGAGGATGTCGGGGTCGGTGAGGACGCCGACGACGTCGCGCCGGTCGTTGGCGTCCTCGTTCTGCCAGGAGGGCGTCCGGGACTGCTCCGGCGCCCACACCAGCCCGGCCGAGTCGATGAGCAGGTAGCGATGCTTGCGTCCGCCGGCGCTCTTCGCTGTGACCGTGACCTCCTCGGGGGCACGTGCGAGCGCGAGGTCGGCGGCGCGGCGGAAGTCGTCCCCGCCGATGCGGTAGCGCTCGCGGTTGCGGTGGCCGAGCGGCCCGATCGGCATGAACTGGAACAGCTGCCACTCCTTGATGCAGGGATGTCCTTCCAGCAGGCGGGCGATGCCGACGACGTCGGCCAGGTTGCCCGCGTGCACCACCGTGTTGACGCACACTCGGGCGCCCACCCCGTCCAGCAGCGACAGCACCGCCAGCTGGGAGGAGACGGTCACGTGCCTGCGGAACCGCTGCTGGACGGCGTCGGTGCTGCCGTCGAGCGGGATGCCGACCAGGTCGGCGACGGCCGCGACCTCGCCGGGCGGCACCCGTTCGGCCACCCCGCTGCCCATGAAGCGGATGCGAGCGCTGCCGAGGAAGGCGGTGCCGACCGTGTCCAGGTGGATCCGCAGACCCAGGCCGTGCAGGCCGGTGAGCAGCGGGATGATGTCGGGCCGGCTGAGCGGGTCGCCGCCGCCGACCGTGATCTTGTCCAGGCCGAACCGGTCGCACAGGCCGGCCGCGAAGCCGAGCACCCGCGGGGTGTCGACGACGGTACGTCCGAAATGGTTGTAGCAGCCCGGGCAGACCGTGAAGCAGCTCTTGCCCGCGCTGAGGATCACACTGCGCATGACGCCTCATCGTGTTCGCAGGGAGAGGGGACGGGCGGTGCCGTGCCGCCGGGATCACGGGCGGACGGCAGCCCGGTAGGCCTCCTCGTAACCGTCGGCCATTCGGCGGACGGAGAACCCGTCGGCCACGTGCCGTCGGCAGGCCGCGCGGTCGAGGGCCGGCAGGAGGCGGACGGCGGCGGCCATCTGCCGTGCGTCGTCGGCGAGGAAGCCGGTGACGCCGTCGCGGACGAGTTCGGCCGCCGCCCCGCTGCGCAGGGAGACCACCGGTGTACCGCAGGCCATCGACTCGACCGCGACCAGGCCGAAGGGCTCGGGGATGAGCGGGGCCGTCAGGGTCCCGACGGCCCCGGCCATCAGGGCCGCCTTACGGGGGAAGTCGAGCTCGCCGAGGAAGGCGACCCGGTCGCCGTCCACCAGGGGCAGGACCTGCTCCTCGAAGTAGGGCCGGTCGGCTGCCTTGACCCGGCCGGCGATCCGCAGCGGCAGGCCTGCCAGACGTGCGGCCTCGATGGCCACGTGCACGCCCTTCTCCGGACGGATCCTGCCGAGGAAGGCCAGATAGCGGTCCGGACCGGCCGGCGTGGCCCGGTAGGGGAACGCAGCCGCGTCGATGCCGTGGTGCACGGTGGCCAGGTAGTTGAGCCCCGGCAGCCGTGAGCGCTGGTCGTCGCTGACTGCCACGTACCGCTCGTCGGCGAAGCGGCGGAAGAGAGGCGCGTTGTCCTCGTTGAAGAAGCAGTGCACGGTGTGCACCACCGGCACGGCCAGTCCCCGCAGTGCGGGTACGGCCAGGCAGCCCGTGTCGGAGTGGACGTGCGAGTGCACGACGTCGAACTCGCGGGCATGGTCGCGCACCTGCTGCAGCTGGAGCATCCGGTGCACCTCCGGCTCCCGGATCCGCGGGTCGGCGTGCAGTGCCGCCGTCCCCGCGCCGTACAGGGTGCCGGCCACCTTGGAGTCGTCGGACGCGAAGACGGTCACCTGGTGCCCGTCGCGTACCTGCGCGGTGACGAGTTCGGCGACCAGGGACTCGACGGCCCCGTAGGCGCGGGGAGGGACGCTCTCCCACAGCGGGGCGACATGGGCGATATGCATCGGTGCAGGCTCCTCTCGGTGCAGTGGCCTGACGTCGGGCGGTCCGCGGGGTGCCGGGCGCGGAGCCGCAGCGGGACGGGCCCGTCGGCAGCGGCGGCCCCGGACGGAGTCACCTGCGGTGCGTGCCGGATCCGAGCTCCGGGACTCCGGCGAGGTGGCTGCGTACCTCGTCCGCGCACCACCGGATCGCGGCCTCGTGCTCCTCAAAGGTGAACAGCGCCAGGTAGCGGGCGATGTTCGACTCGTAGATCCGGGGGTTGATCCCGTGGGCGGCCATGGCCTCGGGCCACAGCGGCAGCATCCACACGTGGAAGTGCGGCCGTTCGAGCTTCTCCTCCTGGTACATCTGCACCGCGTCGAGGCCCAGCCGTACCCGCATGGCGAACCGGACGAAGTGCAGGACCCGGCCGACCCGCTCCACCAGAGGCAGCTCCATCCCGTCGAGCGCCCCGATGTGCGGACGGACGCCGACGACCAGGAACCCGGGGACGGCCCACTCCGCGTCCTGCCGGACCGTGACGACGCCGTCGTCGTACACGGGAGCGAGGATGTCGGGAAGCGTGTGCTCGGCCGTGTTCATGAAGCACCCCCGGCAGGTGTCCTCCCGGACCAGCCGGGCCGTCCCGCCCAGGAAGTCGAGATAGCGGTGGCCCGGCGGCGGCGCCGGGAGCCGAGGGTCGGCGGCAGACTCGGTCATGGGCCCTCCGTTCGGCGTACTCCGGACCGGTTCTGCGGGGTGCCGTCCGAGGACGCAGCCATCCGGCAGCGCATCCGCTCCCCGCCGCGATGCCGGCTGCCCGGACACCCGCCCGCGAGCGTCTGCGGGCGAGGGCCGGCCAGGCCGGTCATCGTGTTCGAGCCCTGATGGTGCCGGGGCGGGCGAGGACGCCGTCACCGCGTACGGGGACGGCTGCGGGACGTCCCGGGACGTTCTCAGCCCGCCGCGAACGTCCCCAGGAGGCGCAGGACTTCGCCTGTCGCCGCCAGGTCGGGAAGAACCACAGGTGCACCGGCCGCCCGCAGCTCCTCGGGGCCGTGGACGCCGGTTGCCACCGCGAGGATCCCGGAACCCGTCGTCAGGGCGGCCTCGACGTCCCGCGGGGTGTCGCCGACCAGCACCAGGGGAGTGTCCTCCGGCAGGTCGTGCGTCCGGTGGACGCGCCGGCGGGCGACGGCCACAAGGTCGGGGCGGTCCTCCGCATCCGCGCCGTACGCACCCGCCGGCAGGTCGAGCAGCGTGTCGAGGCCGAACGCCGACAACTTCACCAGGGCGTTCGCAGCGATGTTCCCGGTCAGCACCGTCGAGACCCAGCCGTTCCGCCCCGAGACCGCCTCGAGTGCCGCGCGCCCCCGGAAGGGCCTTTCCGCGCCGCTGCAGTTCGCCGAACCGCTCCCGCCCGGCTGCGGCCAGGGCTGCCTCGACCTCCGGCCAGTCCGGCTCCGGCACGGACTGCCGCCGGAACATGTCCCGCATGATCGCGCGGTCCGTCCGGCCCTCCGTCGAGGCGGGGGCCGTCGGCGCGAGCCCGGTCAGGGCGGTGAACGCCGCGGCGTAGATCTCCTTGCTCACCCCTGCGTTCTCGACGAGTGTGTGGTCGATGTCCCACAGGACGATGAGGCGCATGACGCCAGCGTAGGCACCGCTCCGTCGCGGCCGGCACCGGAGGCCCGGCCGCACCCTTGCAGGTCCGCCGGGAAGTCGGCTTGTATGGCCTCCGTGAACGAGCGGCTTCACTCCGTACTCACCCGGTGCGGTGTCCTCCCGGAGTCGCTGGCCGAGGCCTGCGGGGTCGATCCGAAGACCGTCGGCCGCTGGCTCGGCGGGAGGGTGCCCCATCCGCGGCACAGATTCCGGGTCGCCCAGTACCTCGGCGTCGAGGAGGGCTCGCTCTGGCCGCCCCCGCCCCGCGCCCGGTCCGCTCCGTCCGCCGCCGGGCCGGACGGCGAACTGGTCGGGATCCACCAGGACCGTGCGAGTGTGCCCCGCGACACCTGGCTGGCCCTCCTGCGGGAGGCCCGGCGGCAGATCGACGTCCTCGTCTTCTCGGGCACCTTCTTCGCCCAGTCCAATCCGCACGTCGCCCGGATGCTCGCCGAACGCGCGGCCGCCGGTGTGCAGATCCGCCTGTGCTTCGGAGATCCGGGCGGCGGGGCGGCTGCCCTGCGCGGCCGGGAGGAGGGCATCGGCGACACCCTCGCGGCGAAGATCCGCGCCTCCCTCACCTACTACCGGCCACTGCTGCCCGTCGCCGGCTGCGAGGTCCGGCTGCACGACACCACGCTGTACAACTCGCTCTTCCGCTACGACGACAACCTGCTCGTCAACCCGCACGTCTACGGTCAGCCCGCCAGTGCCAACCCCCTGCTGCACCTCCGGCGAACCGCTGACGCCGGCTGGTTCGCCACCTACGCTCAGAGCTTCGAAGCCGTGTGGGCCGGAGCCCGGCCCTGGACGTCCGACCAGCACCAGTAGGGAGCGCCGCCGATGGGCAGGACCGAGTACTACCACGACCCGGACGCGCCGAAGGCCAACACCCTGATCCCCGCCAGCAACCTGCTGGTCGTCGACGAGGCCGGCGCGATCCTGCTGCAGCGCCGACGTGACACCGGCCAGTGGGCGCTGCCCGGCGGGGCACAGGACATCGGCGAGACCGCGGCCCAGTGCGCGGTGCGCGAATGCCGGGAGGAGACGGGCATCCTGGCGGAGATCACCGGCTTCCTCGGCGTGTACAGCGACCCGTGCCACATCGTGGCCTACAGCGACGGGGAGATCCGCCAGCAGTACGAGAACACCTACCTGGGCCGGCCGGTCGGCGGCGAGCCGACGGTCAACGACGAGGCCGACGGCGTGTGCTTCGTGCACCCCGCGGACCTGGACGGCTACGACATCCACCCGAGCATGCGCCGTCAGATCGCCGACTACCTTGCCGGCTCCTATCCCTATCTGGGCTGAGCGGCCCGCACCGACTCCGTGCGCGCCACCGCCGCGAACAGCTGCGGCGCGGCGCGCCGGATGAACCGCCCCACCAAGCTGTCCGCCCCGTAGCGGCCGATGATCTCCTCCACCCGGTCGCCGGCGTCCGTCGAGTCCCCGCCCGGGGTGGTGGTCATGTCGCACCACACCAGCGCGTCCAGCAGCAGCCCTTCCTGCGGCAGCGGGAACTCCGCCTCCAGCACCTCGCGCAGTCCGCGTTCCTCGGCCTCCAGCAGGGCGCAGGAGTGGTGGGCCACCAGCCGCACCAGCTGCTCGTCGGCCCGGTGGGCGTCGCGCAGGAAGCGCGCCCCGTCGAGCGGGTGGAAGCCCGTCGTGGCCAGTCGGGGGGCGTATCCCACGTCGTGCAGGAGGGCGGCCGCCGCCAACAGGTCGGCCGAGCTGCCGAGCACCGGGGCCAGCTCGGCCGCCCGGCGCGCCACACCGCACGAATGGGCCCACCGGCGCGGCAGAGTGTCGGCGAGTTCCGCCCGGGCCACCGACCTCGCCCACGTCTGCATCTCCATGGCCCGATCATGCCCCGGAGCGGCCACGCCAGTCCGGGCGGACGCCACGGGCACCGAACCGGCCGGGGCTCAGCGCAGCAGGGCGAAGACCAGGGCGGAGACGCCGCCCAGGGCGGTGCCGGCGAGGACCTGGGGCAGGGTGTGGGCCCTGAGGACCAGCCGCGACCAGCCGATGCCGACCGCGGCGAGGGCGGCGGGCAGCGCGGCGGGACCGTAGGCGAGCAGCAGGATCATCACGGTGCCGCCGGCCACCGCGTTGTGGATGGAGATCTGCCACCCCGTCGTCACCGCCAGCGAGGTGACCAGTCCGACGAGCATGGCCACCACCAGGGCGGAGACCTCGGCGGGCGCATGCAGCGCGTACAGCAGGACGATGCCGGCGGCCACCGACAGCAGGCTCAGGCCCATCGGCACCAGGCGCTGGCGCCGGACGCGGATGTGCTTGTCGGTGAGCCGGCCGCGGCGCACCCCGCGCAGGATGATGCCCAGCGGGACGACGCCGCAGAACAGCGCGGCGAGCAGGCCCCATCCGACGCCGACGATGCCGCCGGTGCTGTGCCAGCCGATCACCAGCAGCAGGGCGATCACCAGGTTCGCCGGGGCCAGCACGTCCGTGACCAGCCGGGCGGCCTTCTGCGGCGCGCTGTGGGGCCCGGCTGTCGTCGCGGACCGTCCAGGCCGACAGGGCCGCCAGTCCGGTCAGCACGAGCAGCAGCACCAGCCCGATGCCGGCCCGGCGGCGCCGGCTGAGGGCGTCGCCGGCAGGTGTGCCGTCCATCAGTGGACCTGGGTGCCGAGCGTGGAGAAGAACGACACGATGCCGTTGGCCGCGCCCAGCAGGACGGCGCAGCCGGCCGACACCACCGCGCCCTGCTTGCCCTTGGCCTCCGCCGCGTGCGACCCGGAGTGGTGGCCCCAGGCCCACACCACGGCCGAGGCGCACAGCGCGCCGACCACGGCGATGATGCCGAACAGGTTGAGCGAGCCCATGGTGTTCCTCACGACGTCCAGGCCCGGCAGACCGCCGGACTTCGGTGCCACCCCGGGGTCGTAGGCGAGGATCAGGGCGCGGCCGAGGGCATGGTCGAGCAGGGGCACGAAGGGGTTCCTTTGCATCAGGAGGGAGGGGCTGGGGGGCACAGCGGACCGGTCGGGCCGCGGCGGGGACTTGAGGGGGAGGGGAGTCAGGGACCGGTGACGCGACGGGCCGCGAGGACGCGCGGCCGCCAGGAGGCGAGGGTGGCGATGCGCACCACGTCGCCGGTGTGCGGGGCGTGCACCACCAGGCCCGCACCGATGAACATCCCCACGTGGCCGGGTGCGGCGGCCGTGCCCTCGGTGAACAGCAGGTCGCCCGGCCGCAGGGCGTCCACGGACACCGCCCGGCCTTCGCCGACCTGCGTGTACGTGGTGCGCGACAGCGGGACGCCGCCCGCCCGGTAGGCCTGCTGCACCAGCGAGGAGCAGTCGCAGCGGCCCATCGGGTCGGCGCCGCGGGGTGCGGTGCAGCTGCCGCCCCACTGGTACGGGGTGCCGAGGCGGCCCAGCGCCCACCGGATCGCAGCCTGCACCTGCGGCGGGGCGTCGGCCGGGACGGTGTAGCCGTCCGGCAGCGACCCCGGCGGCACCCCTTCGGGGCCCGCGGCGTTCGTCCCGTCCGCGCAGCCGAGCGGCCCCAGGTCTGCCACCTGTACGGGGCCGCTGCTGGAGCCGCCCTCGGAGCCGACGGGGGCGAGGGTGGGGGCGATCACCTGCTGCAGGGCGCCGGCCAGCGGCTCCCACCTCGCGTACGTGCCGGGGAAGGCGGAGCGCTGCACCGCCTGCGCGGCCCGGGCCACCGTCAGCCGCTGCCAGCCCGGCACCTTCAGCAGCGCCGCGTAGAAGCGGGCCGAGGCGTGCACCGGGTCCAGGATCTGCCCGGCCGTCCCCCAGCCCTGCGAGGGCCGCTGCTGGAAGAGGCCGAGCGAGTCCCGGTCCCCGTACGGCAGGTTGCGAAGACCGCTCTCCTGCAGCGCGGTGGCCAGCGCCACCACCTGGCCGCGGGCCGGGACGTGCATCGCCACGCCGGTCGCCTGCACCGTGCGGGCGTTGGGAACCTGCTGCGCAGGGTCAGACAGCCCCGGGACGTGCACCCGCTCTGCGGGCCCGTTCCCCAGCACGGTGCGCACCGCCGAGGCCACTGCGGCGGTGTCCGCGCTCACGGCCGCGCCCGTCGCGCCCGTGCCCCCGGCGGTGCACCCGGCCGTCGCTGCGCCGGCGATCCCCAGCACCGCCGTCCCCACCAGCGCCGCCGGCAACAGTACCGTCACCGCCGCCAGCGCGGCGCCCCTCCTCATCTGTCCCGGCCGGCACGGACGTCACCCGCCCCGGGGAGCACGGTCGGCACCGGGCCGGTCCGTCCACGGGCATGCTGCATCGAGGTCTCCTCACACGGTAGGGGAGCGCAGTCGCGTGCTCTCCCGTCGAAAGGCCGCACCGCACCGCGCCGTTGCTTCACCTGCTCCACGTCCTGCACGGCGGGCCCACCACACTCCGGGAGCGATGGGGCCGGCGGCGGCCGGGAGTTCCCGCTCCCGGCCGCGCCGCCTCGCCGCGACGGCGGCCTCCCGCCGCCCGCGTAATCTCAGCGCCGCCACCACGGTCTGCTCCCTCCTCCCACGGCTCGGATCCCTGACCAGGGCACGGCTCTCCCCGCAACGAGCGCACGGAAGCGCGCACGCAAGGAGGGGAGAGGTGCCGAACGGCAACCGCCCGCAGGACCGGAACTCCCGCCCGCAGGGCATGGCGCCGACCCTAGGCACCCGGCGTGACAACGCCAAAAACGCCCCGGACGGCCCACGGGCAGCGCCGTTGCTATAGCGGCCGCGGATTGCGCGCCGTCACCGCGCCCCGCCTACCGTCCGGCGCACCGACCCCGCCACCGCCCACTCCGGGAGAGACGCGCCATGACCTTCACCCTCCACCACGGCGACGCCCTGACCTTCCTGCGCACCCTGCCCGACGCCTCCGTCGACGCCCTGGTCACCGACCCGCCCTACAACTCCGGCGGCCGCACCAGCGTCGAGCGCACCGCCCGCACCGCCCGCGCCAAGTACACCTCCGGCGACCCGGCCCACACCCTGGCGGACTTCCCCGGCGACAAGCGCGACCAGCGCTCCTACGGCTACTGGCTCACCCTGCTGCTCACCGAGGCCCACCGGGCCACCGTCGAATCCGGCACCGCGCTCGTGTTCACCGACTGGCGCCAGCTCCCGGTCACCAGCGACGCCCTCCAGGCCGCCGGCTGGACCTGGCGCGGCGTCGCCCCCTGGCACAAGCCCGCCGCCCGCCCGTGCAAGGGCGGCCTCAAGCAGGACTGCGAGTTCGTCCTGTGGGCCACCAAGGGACCCGTCGACGCCGAGCGCAACCCCGTCTACCTGCCCGGCCTGTACACCGCCTCCCAGCCGCGCAAGGACCGCCTGCACATCACCCAGAAGCCCGTCGAGGTCATGCGGCAGCTGGTACGGCTGTGCCCGCCGGGCGGCACCGTCCTCGACCCCTTCGCCGGCTCCGGCACCACCGGCGTCGCCGCCCTCCAGGAGGGTCGCCGCTTCGTCGGCAGCGAGCTGTCCGACCGCTACTGGCACACCGCCCACCGGCGCCTCACCGATACCGCTCAGGCCCTGGCGGAGCCGACCGGTCCGGCAGCGTAGACCGGGAGTCGCCAGCCTCCCATGCTTACTGAGAGCCACAACCCTCGGCAGGGGCTTTTTGAGCCACACCCGGACCCCTGTGTCTCCCGACCGTGCGAAGGACCAGGACGAGCCCGCCAAGAAGGTAAGGAACTTGTCGTCGATCTGGGAGGCGGCCGATCGGATCCCTTGACGACTTCTGGGACGCGGTCGCCGGGCCCTGGGGACCGCCGCCGTGGTTCGGCCGGAACCCGGACACCTGGGCGGACACGATCCACGCCCGCGGCATCTCGGACGTGAGGTCCACATCGCCCCGGTCTACCTCGCTGGCGCCCGGCACGACCCTGACCCCGCCCTGCGACCGCTGCTCGCCCTCGACACCGTCCACCACCACGACGACATCGGCAACCTCCACCTCCCTACCCGCGACCAGCGCCTGCGGGTGGGCTTCGTCCCCTGAGTAGGTGCGAGCGGCGAGTGCATCGGCAGATCTTGTGCGTGCGCCGGGCGTCTCGGGGCGGACTCGCAAGGCGAGGTCCGTCCGGATGGTCGGCCCTGACGCCCTCATACGGTGGGCCGTCGGTCGTAGCATAGGCGTTGAACTGAGTCCGGAGCCGGTCCGAGGCTCCGCTACAGCGTGCCCCGTTCCAGCAGGTCGCGGAGGGCGTCCTCCTCGCGTCGGAGGACGAGGCGGCCGTCCCCGTTGCTATAGGCGAGTATCCGACTGCCAGGGTCGAGACCGGCCTCCGCGAGGAGGCCCATCGGGACGGTGAGGTGTCCGTCTTCGTCGATGGTCAGTTCTACCGGAGTGCGGGTCACGCGCGCAGTGTGTCACAGAACCCCGGGTCGCCCCGGTGCGGACGGTCGGAGACGATCGTTGGTGATTCGACTCCTACCGCTCGACGCCGCCGCCGGCTCGGGCCCTGGTGACCGTCTCGATCACGAGACGGGCCGCCTCTTCGGCTGGCATGTGCTCCCAGATGCGGAGCACGTGCCAGCCCGCCTGCTGCAGCAGATCGACCGTCTCGGCGTCCCGGGCCCGGTTGCTCTCGATCTTCGCGCTCCAGAACTCCCGGTTCGTCCTGGGGACGGTCCGGTGCTCCGGGCAGCCGTGCCAGAAGCAGCCGTCCACGAACACCGCCACCTTCGCCCTGGTGAAGACCACGTCGGCCGTACGGCGCAAGGAGGGGACCGGTCTGATCCCGACTCGGTACCGCAGTCCGGCCCGGTGCAGCAGCGAGCGGAGCCGCAGTTCGGGCTCGGTGTCTCTACCCTTATTCGCGCGCATCGACTTCCGCGCCCCCGTGGACGACGCCCACGAGCCCTCGGGCACGCGTACCTCCGCGAGCAGTCCGGCCTGCGTCGCCAGGCGCCACCCCGCGCGCAGGTTCTCGGATCGGGTGGGGCCGTCGACGTACCCGAGGGGGCGGGTGGTCGACCGTCCCCCGACGGACCAGCGGAGGACGGCCGCGATCCGTCCGGTCCGGGCGGACCCCTTCAACACCACGCTCGCGGGACGCAGCAGCCCCTCGCCGACGTCCACCGAGCGGTACTCGGCGCCGCCGGCGGCGCGGTCCTGCTCCCTGGCGCGCTGCGCCCTGTCCATCCCGGGGCGAGGACGCCACGAACGGTCGGACGGACCCCTCCCCGTCGCCCCGGCCCCGCTTCCGGTCGCCATTGCCCATCCCGTCCGGTCCGTCGACGATGATCTTCCACGCCGACCATACGGCCGTCGGGCCCGGTGGCGGGAAGGCACCGTACCCCCTCCGGACGGCCGGAACCGGGGCCGGCGCGATACAGGGCTGGCACGGTACTGTGCTTTTGTGGTCTGTGTTGTATCGGATCGGCGGGCCGGCTAAAGTTCCCGCATGACCGACACCCCCTCGACGATCAGCGCCTTCAAAGCGACCGGTGACACCATCCCGGGCCCTGCCGAGTTCCGCATGATCGACCTCTTCGCAGGGTGTGGCGGGCTGACCAAGGGCTTCGTCGACGCCCGTCACGGGGGGCGATCGCTCTACCGTCCCGTCGCCGCGGTCGAGATGGACCGCGCGGCCGCCGCCACGTACGCGGCCAACTTCGGTCCTCACGTCTACAATGGCGACATCGCACGCTGGGTGAAGCGCGACGGCGGTCTCCCCCAGGCCGACCTCGTCCTCGGGGGCCCGCCCTGCCAGGGCTTTTCGCGGCTGGGAAACCAGGACCCGGGTGATTCGCGCAACAAGTTGTGGCGTCACTACCTGACGGTCGTCCGGGAGGTCGGACCGAAGCTCTTCGTCATGGAGAACGTGGACGCATTCAGGCAATCCCCGGAATTCCGGTTGCTCGTCGACGAGACCCGTCCGGGCGGAATGCTGGAGGACTACCTCATCCGGCACTCCCTGATTGCCGCGGACGACCACGGCGTGCCGCAGCGACGGAAGAGGACCATCCTCGTCGGCGCGCGCAAGGACCTCGTCGTCCCGGGCACGGACAGGCGACTCGGTGAGGTCTCCGAGGTCGAACTCCAGGCCCTCCTGATCCCCACCCCCACCGTGGACAAGCCCAGAACCGTCTGGCAGGCCATCTCCCACCTCGTCCTCAAAAAGCTCGATCCCGAGCTCCCCAAGAGGAATTCCGAGTTCGACGGGGGGGCGATCCAGGGCCCGTTCCGTATGGACGAACTCCACCTGCGTCGTAACGGCATCAAGGAGGAGTCCATGGAGCGGTACAGGAACATCCCCGAGGGTGGAAACCGGTTCGACATCCCCTATGACCTGCTCTCGCCGTGCTGGAAGAAGCACAAGACCGGCTCCGCCGACGTCATGGGCCGGCTGTACAAGGACAGGCCCTCCGTCACCATCCGCACGGAGTTCTTCAAGCCCGAGAAGGGACGCTACCTCCACCCCTGGCTCCACCGCCCCATCACCCACCTGGAAGCCGCGCTGCTCCAGAGCTTTCCCGTGGACTTCGAGTGGTGCGGTACCCGCAGCCAGATCGCCAGGCAGATCGGCAACGCCGTCCCCGTGGGTCTCGCCCGCGCCATCGCCGAGCACCTCGCGCCGCTCCTCGTCGCCCAGGTCGCCCCCCTCTCCGCCGTACCGGTTCAAGAGCCGCGCCGCGTCGACGAGCGCGTCCTGGTGGCCGTCTGAACCCGTACGGCGCCCACCTATACGGATCGAACATGCGACCTTCACGTCTCGAACATATGCTGGAATAGTGTTTCCGCCGTCGGCGGGAGACGGACTCCATCGTCTCCGGTCTTCTCCCGTGAAGGCCGTACGGGCCCTGACCATCGCGTCGCTGATGTACGGTCTTCCCGTCATGTGTCCGACCGGGGCGCATCCCGGATCCGGGCCGGGGTTGGGGTGGACAGGGGGCCCGTGGACGAGTTCGACGCGCAGTACGAGCAGTTCCGGCAGCTGATCAAGATCAAGACGCCCGAACAGGCCCTTGCGATGATCAGGCTCTTCGGGATGAGCGAGGAACTCGCCGGTCGCATCGCCCATCGTTACCAGCGCGAGGCCGTCGAAATCAGGGAGAAGCGCCAGCCCGGTTCCGTCGTCCGCGACAATCGGGTGACCTGGTACCTGGGGCCGCAGCAGGGCGATCGCTGCTGGCCCGTTCTGTACGACCTGCTGAAGAGGCAGCCCTCCTGGGACGACGAGGGGCTCGCGTCGCTCGATGCCGCGTCCACCAAGGTCGTCTCGATGCTCGACCACCCCAAGGAGAAGGAGTTCTCCACCCGTGGACTCGTCGTCGGCTACGTCCAGTCCGGCAAGACGACGAACTTCACCGCCCTCATCGCCAAGGCCGCCGATGCCGGCTACAAGTTCTTCATCGTCCTCGCCGGCATCCACAACGGCCTCCGGCGGCAGACCCAGTTGCGTCTCGAGCGCCAGCTGGTCGAGCCGGTGATAGACCAGTGGCACCCGCTCACCGGTCCGGACGGGGACTTCGAGCCCCCGGCCGGCAACCCCGCGGCCTTCTTCACCAACAGGAGCCAGCAACACGTGCTCTGCGTGGTGAAGAAGAACGTCCCCCGCCTCGCCAAACTCAAGGACTGGCTCGCGAAGGCCCCCGACTACCTGAAGAACTGCCCGACCCTCATCATCGACGACGAGGCAGACCAGGCAGGCATCGCCTCGAAGAAGACGAACCCGTTGATCCGCGAGATCATCGAACTCTTCCCCCGGGGCGGCTACGTCGGCTACACCGCGACCCCGTTCGCGAACCTGCTCGTCGATCCCACGGCGGCCGACCTCTATCCGAAGGACTTCGTCGTCAACCTCCCGAAACCGCGCGGGCACTTCGGGACCGAGGTCCTTTTCGGCCGCGAGCCGCTCGACGGCGAGGACCCCCAGGACGTCCCCGACGGTTACGACATGATCCGCATCGTCCCGGACGAGGAGGTCCCGCTGGTCCGGCCGGGACGCGAGGAGATCGAGGACTTCACGCCGGAAGTCGACGGGACCCTGCGGACCGCCGTCCTCTACTTCTGGCTGGTCACCGCCGCGCGCCGGGTCCGGGGGACCGGTGTCCCGCACTCCACGATGCTGGTGCACACCAGCGTCAGCACCATCGTCCACCAGAGTTTCCGGGAGCCGCTGGAGCGTTTCCGCTCCCAGGTCGCGGAGCTGATCGCGACCGACGACGAAGACCTGCTCGACGAGTTGGACCAGCTGTGGGAGACCGAGACGGCGCGCGTGCCCGGATCGGAGCCCGACTTCGGTGAGGAGAAGGTCCCCTTCGACCTGCTCCTCGGGGAGCTGGTCGGCGTCGTCGACGACTGCCGGATCGTCCTGGACAACTCCAAGAGCGTCGAGCGGCTCGACTACGAGACCGGCCCGGTCGTGGCCATCGCGGTGGGCGGCAACACCCTGTCCCGCGGGCTCACCCTCGAGGGTCTCGCCGTCAGCTACTTCGTGCGCGGTGCCTCCACCTATGACACCCTGCTGCAGATGGGCCGTTGGTTCGGCTTCCGGGACGGCTACGCCGACCTGCCCCGCATCTGGATGACCGCTGAACTGCGCGACTGGTTCCGCCACATCGCCACCGTCGAGTCCGAGATGCGGCGGGACATCGACCTCTACATGGTCGAGGACAAGACGCCCATGTCGTTCGCCGTCAGGCTCCGCAACCACCCCGCCCTGCGGATCACCGCCGCCGCCAAGATGCGCGACGCGGTCAAGGCCAGCGCCTCCTACGGCGGCCAGCGGGTCCAGACCAGTTACTTCCACACCCAGGACGCCGAGTGGCTGCGGACGAACCGGGTCGCCGCGGGGCGGCTCGTCGACCGCGCCCTCCGGGTGGCCGGCGCCCGCCACGAGGACCGTTCCCACGAAGGCCGGCACGTGCTCCGCGACGTGCCGTACGACATGATCCTCGACTTCCTCGGCGAATACCGCTTCCACGAGAAGTCGATGGAGTGCGACGCCGCCCTTCTGAGCGAGTACGTGGAACGGCGGGTCAAGGCCCATGGCGGTGGCGCCCTGAAGCGCTGGAACGTGGCGGTCGTCGGCAACCCGCTCGGCGGTTCCCCGGACGCGCGCTATGAGTTCGCCCCCGGTGTAGCGGTCGACCGGGTCCTGCGCGCCAAGCTCCCCGGCAGCCCCGACGCGGCCAACATCAAGACCCTCATGAGCCGTAGGGACGCCGGCGTCGACCTCGACCTGAGCTCGATCGGGGAGATCAGCGAGGCGGCCCTCAAGGAGGCCCGCCGGGTCCAGTGTCCGGAGACGGGGCTGCTCGCCCTCTATCCGATCGACCGGCAGTCGCCCACCCGGCGCGCCCTCCGCGAGCCCCTCGACGCGGTCGACCAAGTCATCGGCGTCGGCCTGGTCTTCCCGCTGCCCCGCGGCCGGGACAGCGAGGTCGAGTGGTACAGCGCCGACCTCTCCGGCGTCGTCCTGGACGAGGAGGAACCGGACAGCGAGGAGCTGGAGCTGCTGCTGGAGGAGGGCGCCCGGTGAACGCCGCCGACCTCCGCGCGGTCCTGGATGGGCACTGGTCCCGGCTGGCCGCCGCGCCGGTGTCCGACCGGAACGCCGTACGGACCTCCGCCCTGCCCGTGCACACCGTGCAGGGGCCGCCCCTGGCCGCCATCGACCACGACGGGCTGCGCCACCTGCTGATCCCCCTCGGCCCGCGCCAGCGCGTGTCCACGGCAGCGGTCAGCACTGCACTGCGAATATCCGAACGCCCCCTGGAGGACGACGAGGGGTACGGACGCTTCGCCGACGTCGTGTGCACCAGGCGCGAACTCGGCGACGTCTTCACCGGCCTCTGCCGGGACGTCCTGGTCGCCCTGGAGGCCGACGGCACACGCCCCTACCACACTGCCCGCGCCGTCGTGGCGAGATGGCGGCGGCTGTTCACCGGCGACCACAGCGGACTGACGCTCGAACAGTCCGTCGGCCTCTTCGGCGAGCTGACCGTCCTTCTGGAGCTCCTGCAGGAGGACGCCGGGGCCGTGCACCATTGGACCGGGCCCGACGGCCACCGTCACGACTTCACCGACGGCCGGCTGGCCGTCGAGGTGAAGAGCACCGTCGACCACTCCGAGCGCCGCACCGTCCGCGTCCACGGCCTGGACCAGCTCGACGGGCCGGACGGCGGGACGCTCCTCCTCGCCTGGCAGCGCTTCGAGACCCGCCCGGACGGGACCACGGTCGGCGAGCTCGTCGCCCGGGCCGCCGACCTGTGCGACGACGAGGTCGTCCTGCTCTCCAAGCTCGCCGCCGTCGGCTACCGCCCCTCCGGCGACCACACCGGTGAACCGCGGTTCGTGCCCGTCGAGAGCCGCTGGTACCACGTCGACGATGCGTTCCCCCGCCTCATCGTCTCCTCGATTCGCGACGGATCCGTCCCGGAGGGCGTCCTCGAGGTCGGCTACACGGTCGACCTGGCGGCCGTCCGCTCGAAGCCCTTTGAGACGTCCGCCGTCGCCGACCTCCTCGCGGCCCTGGGGGAGTCGTGACGACCCCGCCGCCGCGATGGCTGTCCGAGTCGTACGGGCCCGGCGGGGGCGGCGCGGGGGAGGGGATCCTCCGGCACCTCGACGCCACCGAGCTCGACCCTCTGACGCTGCTCGTGCGCGAGTCCGCCCAAAACAGCTGGGACGCCCGCACGGGGGATGCCGGCCCGGTCGACTACCGGATCGCGCTGCGCACCCTGGGCCCCACCGAGGCCCCCGCCTGGCGCGAGCTCCTGCTGGAGAACGCCCCTACCGACCGGCACCTGCGCCTCCGCTCCTCGCTGGCCCGCCCCGTCCTGCGCGTCCTGACCGTGACGGACGCCGGGACCAAGGGGCTCGGCGGTCCCACCCGGGCCGACGTCGTCGCCGACGGGCCCGCCGACTTCGTCTCCTTCGTCCGCAAAACCGGCAGTTCCCAGGACCTGGCCAACCGCGGTGGCACCTACGGCTATGGCAAGATCGTCTTCCACCTTGTCTCCGCCGCCCACACCGTCCTCGTCCACACCCGCTGCCGGGTCGACGACCGTCCGGAGACGCGGCTCATCGGTTGGGCCGTGCACGACAGTTACGACACCGACACCGTGGACGGGCCGCGCTCGTTCACCGGTCGACACTACTGGGGGCGCGTCCGGGACGGCTACGTCGAACCGCTGACGGGGGAGGAGGCCGAGGCGGCCGCCCGCAGGCTCGGACTCAAGCCCTTCCCGGCCGATGCCACCGGGACGAGCGTCGTGGTGGTCGACCCCGACTTCGGCGGCCGGAGCGACGCCGAGGCCGTGCGCTGGATAGTCGACGCCCTGGTGTGGAACTTGTGGCCCAAGATGCTTCCGGAGGGCGGGGACGCGCCGATGCGCTTCTCGGTCTCCCACGAGGGGGCAGAGGTCCCGATTCCCGGGCCGTCCGACGTCCCCCATCTTCGCCCCTTCTTGTGGGCGTACCAGAGGATGGACCGCCTGGTCGAGCACAAGACGAAGCGACGGACCCTCGGGCGCATCGGTCTGCACAAGTTCCTCGCGCCGTCCGGGTCACCACCCGAGGTGGCCCGGGAGGGCGGCATCGGCGAGCGCCTGCACCACACCTGTCTGATGCGGCCCGTCGACCTCGTCGTCCGCTACCTCGAAGGGCCGCCCTTCCCCGAGGAACACTTCGGCTATGCCGCGGTCTTCCGGGCCGACCCCGGCATGGACAGGATCTTCGCCGCGACCGAGCCGGCCAGCCATGACGACTGGATGGTCGATCGGCTCCAGGGGGAGGATCGGCTGCTGGCGAGACATGCCCTGAAGCAGATCGTCGACCGGATGAAGGAGGCGTCCACCCCCGCCTCACCGGCCGACAGGGTCGGTGACGGCGTCTCCCTCGCGGGCATGAGTCGGCTCATGGCCGGCCTCATGGCGGGCACCCCCGGCCAGGGCGGTTCGGCGGTCTTCGCGACGGCAACGGGGGGTGCACTCGGATCGACGGGCGGCCTCGGGGGCGAGAAGGGCGGCGGTCCGGTCACCGGAGGCACGGTCCAGAGTGGTGACCGGGCTCGGGGCGGACGGGGCTCTCGACTGCGCTACCTCGATGAGCCCCTTCACGACACCCTCGACGGCAGGGCGGTCCTCGTCCAACGCTTCCAGTTGCTCGACCCGGGGACGCAGACGGTCCGCGGTCGTCTCGCCGTGGCCCTGAGCGACGGCACGGGACGCGAGAACGAACCCCCGTGGGGCGCGTCCGTCCCGACGGTGCTCGGGTGGCGTTCGGACGCCGGAGACCTGTCGCGCGCGCCCGAACTCAGCGTGCAGGGAGGCGATGGGCGCACCTGGTCCTGCGTCGTCGCACCGGCCCCGGACACCGTCACCGAGATCGTCGTCGTCGCCGAGCGGGAGGACATCGGATGAACCGTCGCGCCTACCCGTACCGCAGGCCCCGAGCCGACACCGTCACGACCGAGGGCTGGATCCTCGGGACGGAGGACGGCCGGGGCGTTCCCCTCCCACCCTCGGTTCCCGACTGGGACTACCAGCGGGACCTGGAACTCGAGTGCACGGTCGAGGTCGATCTGGACGAGGTCCGCCGTACCGGCGCCCTGCCGCCGGAGGCCGAACTCGCCCTGACCGTCGTCTGGAGCTCGTCGGGCTCCGGACTGCGCGTACTCGCGGTCAGGCAGCCGCTGGAGGGGGCCGGGACCCGCTCGGTGCACCTCGACTTCACGGTCCCCGGACGTGACGCCGGCGGCGTGCTCTCCGTCGACACCCGACTCGTCCTCGCCCGTTCCCTGGACAACCCGGATCCCACAGGCCCCCGCAGGGCAGGCTCCATCCTGTGGCAGTGGGGCGACCGGGTCCACCTGCAGGGCGACGCCTCCCAGTTCCCCATGGCGGTCCTGGACTTCAAGGAGGCGGGCTATCCCGAGGACGCCCCCTGGTACCTCGACGTCGGATCGAACCCGGAGTCCGCGACGATGGGGGCCCTCCTCCTGCTCGTCAACAGCCGCAGTCCCCTCGTCATGGAGGCAGTGCGCAAGGCCGACAAGGCCGGACAGGCGGAACGGTTGATCCACTCGGCGCTTCGCCACGACGTCGTACGCCTGCTGATCGAACACGCGGTGGACAACGACGACGTCCACGACGACTCGGAGTTCGATCCCGACACCCTGGGGCACCTGCTCCTGGGCGTCGTGCGAAACCACCTCCCCGACACGCCCCTGGCCTCGCTCAGGAACATGCACCGGGGCGAATCCTCGATGTTCTCGGCCCGCATCCAGAGCGCCGTCGGTCTCTTCGCCAAGGAGCCGTGATGGCCCACCTCTTCCCGCGTCTCCTCCCCAAGGCCGCCGCCGACCTGCGGGAGGCGTACCTCGGTCGGTCGGCGGAGGAGCTCCGGGACCGGGTCGACTCCTCCCACCCGGGCGTGTTCTACGCCGCGACCGGCGGCGTCCGGCTGCCCTCGGAGCGGCTGTCGGCCCTCCGGGCCGCGATCGTCCGGGCCGCGGAGGCGAACGGCTTCCCGGCCCCGCCCGGTCGTAAGCAGGCCGCCACGTTCGACGTGACGGCCGCCGAGATCCTCCACCGGGACTCCGGGATCATCCCGGCCGAGGCGGTCACCGGCGATCTCTGGGCCTTCCTCTCCCTGGTGGCCATGCCCGACGTCGCCGCGTGGCGCTACCCGGACCTGCACCGCGACCGCGTACTGGGCGGCGACGTCACCCGGCACGTATTCGGGCGCCTCTGGTGGCGGGCCCACCTCGTCCACGACGACGAGGCCGGCCCGCAGGACCTGTACGCGGCCCTCTCCGTCCTCGGCGAGGCGGCCTTCGACCAGATCTACGCACGCCGCACCTCCATCGGCGGGAGCCGTCACCTGGTGCGTGGACTGCTCCGGGTGTGGGAGAAGGTCGACGTGCCCCGGGACGAGGTGAGCGAACGCGACCTGCTGCGCGACCTGCTGAAACGGATCCTGCGCCTACAGGCGTTCATCTCCTTCGACTCGCTGTCCGCCGACGACCTGGCGGTGGAACTCGAGGTGCTCGTAGGGGAGTCCCTCGGCGCCATGACCGGGCGGGCGTGAGATGTCCTGCCGGCATGGCCGTTCGCTTACCATCTGTCCGAGCTTTCGTGTGCTCGTCTCGTCGTCTCCCCGAGTAGGCACCTGAGCGGTTCTCGCGCCCTGCCGTCTCTTGGTCGAGTCCTCTCCTCCTCAGGGGGCGTCGCGGGCCACGCCTCTCTTGTCGGGCTCCTCCCCGACCTCGCGGCTTCGACCTGCGTGTTCACGGAATCTTCGGCTATTGCGTCGTAGGCGCACGGGTCCTACGCTTGATCTTCCGAATCGGATTCGGGTCGGAGCCCGCAGTTTGTCTGGATCGCGCAAAACGTAACGATCCGTCGACAAACGGTCGATCGCATCGGCGGTCGGGCCCACAGTCCGTAGAAGATCGACGGTGCATCAGTTCAAGTCTCGTCGGTAATCTGCGATCGACGTTCGGGAGCCACGTAGGTGCAGGGCTGGCAGGGGTGTGGCGCGGTGTCGGTGACCGGGGGGATGTGGCCGTGACGACGATGGACACCAGATGGCTCCCCGACGAGGGACTCGCGAACGAGGTCGACGGTCTCTTCGAGCGTGCGATCGAGGCGTACCGCGCGAATCCGAACCTGGTCGTCGAACACGCCAACCACGAGGAGTCCATCCGCGTCGGCGGATACTCCAACCGTACCCTCCTGGAGCTCGTCCAGAACGCGGCCGACGCGATGTCGGGAGCCGACGGCGGCGGCGAGGGGGGTGGCCGCGTCGAGATCGTCCTCGACCTGGGACGTCAGGTCCTGTACTGCGCCAACGCCGGTCGACCGTTCTCGCGGAACGGCCTCACCGCCATCGCCCATGCGCACCTCAGCGGCAAGAGAGGGGACGAGATCGGGCGGTTCGGACTCGGTTTCAAGTCGGTGCTCGCTATCACCGGGACCCCCCAGGTCTTCAGCCGGTCGGTCTCGTTCGGCTTCAACTCCCCCGAGGCGAACGCCGCGATGGCATCGGTCGGATCGACCGCCAAGAGGTTCCCGGTCTTGCGCACGGCGACCCTCCTCGACGCCCGGGCCGAGTTCGAGCAGGACCCGGTCCTGGCCGAGCTCGCGGAATGGGCCGTCACGGTCGTCCGGCTGCCGTCCGCATCCAGGCTGGACAGTCTCCAGGATGAGATCCGGGGCTTCCGTTCCGAGTTCCTCCTCTTCGTCGGCGCCGTGCGCGAGATCCGGCTCCGTGTGATCGGCGGGGAGGAGGACTTCGTCACCAGCCACGTGTCGCGCGATCTGGGTGACGGTAGGTTCCGCATCGAGAACCCCGAAGGTGACCACGAGGAGTGGTACGTCGAGAACCGGATGCATGAAAGCAGTCGTGAGGCCCGAGCCGAGGTGGGAGAGGCGGTTTCGCGCGACCGGGTCAAGGTGACCGTCGCCGTGCCCACCCGCTTCGCGCAGTTGAAGACCGGCGAGTTCTGGTCGTACTTTCCCCTTCAGGACAGGACGTCCGCGTCCGCCCTCTTCAACGCCCCCTGGAGCGTGGACGAAAGTCGGACCACACTGTTGGACAAGATCTACAATCGTGAGATCCTCGCGACCCTCTCCCGGATGTTCGTCGACATCCTGCCCAGGGTTTCCTCCACCGACGATCCGGCCGCTCATCTGGACTACATGCCGGCCCGCGGGCGTGAAGTCCTCTCGTATGGCGACAGGATTCTCTGTAACCACGTTCCCGAGATCGCCTCCAAGGCGGCCCTCGTCCCCGACGCGGACGGCGTCATGCGCATGCCCTCGGATCTCCGGCCCCTCGACTTCACCGTTGCCGACGTGTCGGCGCGCGAGCACGAGAAGTGGAGCAGGTCTCCCCATACCGCCGGCGACGTCCCGCACTGGCGTTGCTATGTCACCGGCCAGCGAACCGCGCGTCTGCGTCAGCTCTGCGTCTACAGCGCGTCTCCCGACTTCGCGGACCAGCGGGCCCGAGACGAGGCCAAGGCCCTGGAGAGGATGCCGAAGCGTGGAATCCGGACCTGGCTGCGTGAATGGGCCGAGGGCGACGACCTGGAGTCCGCCGCCGAGGCTCTCCGCTTCGTCCTGGAAAACCCCAAGGTCGAGGGGATCAGGTCCGCGAAGGTCGTACCCACGACCGGTGGGATGAGGTCCCTGGAGGACCGCAACGAGGTGTTCCTCACCGGTCAGGACGACATCGACATCGAGGGCGCCGTTTTCGTCGACCCGTCCTTCCTGGCCTTTCGTGGTGTGGCGAAACTGCTCTCCGAAAGGGTCCGCCTGCGGGAGCTCGACCCGGTCGCCGTTCTCGAGGCCCGTCTCTCCAAGCTGTCGATCGACGCCGGGGACGAGGAGTTCTCGAAATTCTGGGACGCCGTCCTGGACGTGCCCACCATCGCCGCCCAGAAGGTCGTCGCCCACGACACGAGGGGCCGCGTCAAGGTGCCCACCATGGACGGTGGCTGGTCCCGACCCGGTCGTGTGCTGGACGTGGACGGCCTCGCCGATGGAGCCCCTGAGCGCAGGCTCGATCGGAAGCGATGTGCTCCGCAGGTCGCTCATGCGGCGGGCGTCGTGAGCGCTCCGGTCTCCGCCTACCCGATCGAGGATGAGGTCGACTTCGAGGACTACCGGCGTCACGTGCTGGAGGAGATCAACCGACGCCTCGGCCCCGGGGAGCGTCCCGTCGAGCGGATCGAGTTCGACAGGTACCAAGGGCCCGGTCCGTTCTCGGTGCTCCGCATGCTGGAGGAGGGCGGCGCCTCCGACGCACTCCGTCAGACGTGGACCATCGATCTGGTCGCCTCCGACAAGGAGGGGTACTGGACCTGCGAGGACATCGACACGGGGCGGACCTATCGCGTCGTCTCCCCCGTCCGGTGGGCCGTGCAGCGAGCGGGATGGTTGAACTCGACTCGAGGTCACCGGGTTCCGGCGCGTGTCGTGTCCGCATCTCTCGTCGGGTTCGAGGACCTCCTTCCCCTCTTCCGCGGACCTCGTCCCGTCGAGGACTATCTGCAACTGCCGAAGGAATTGGAGCAGGTCCCTCCGCAACTACTCCGGGAGGCGCTCGGAGCGGAGGTCTTCCCCCCGCGCGTCAGAGACGCCACGGTGACGGCCTTCGTCCTTGGCGCCGCGAGCCGGGCGTTCCCCGACGGACGTCCGACGTCGATCCCGGCGAGAGTGGGGAACGGGTTCGAGAGCAGGAGCCCGAACACCGTCTACGTGGCGACCAGCGACGAGGAGCGCAAGTTCCTGCACGACAAGCAGAAGCCCTATCTGCTCGCAGACCGGGGTCAGGCCGACCTGCTCGTCGAGGTCGTCGGGTGCCGCCGTTTCGAAGAGAGTTTCTCCTTCTCCCTGCTGATCGACGGCCGGCAGGACGGCGAGCCCGCCATCGATCTGTACACCGGGCTCCGCTCGACGTACGCGGCGGACAAGGTGGGTGACGTGATCGTCGCGAAGGCCGTGTACCTTGCGAAGCGGACGACCACCGATGACGGTGTCGAGGACCAGTCGCTCGACTGGCACCTGGACGGTAGGACGTTCCTGGTCCGTGCGGAGCTCGACGAGCGACGCGTCCTCGAGAACCTCAACGAAGCGCTGGCCCTGCGGCTGTCGAACTCCGATCTCCGCGACGTCCTTCAGAAAGGCGTCGACCAGCGTCTCGAGCAACAGCGACAGGCCGCCCGCGCGGCGGTCGACGACGCGGAGCGTCTCGCCGTCTTCTTCGGAGACGACACGCTCAAGGACAACCTGCCGAAGGGGCTCTGGGAGGCTCTGGAGGCGCAAGGCCTGGTCGACGGCTCCACGTCCGTCGCGGAACTCTTCCTCACCGTCTACCGCTACGACTCGGTCCAACACCTCAAAGGGCAGTTCGACAACGAGGGCTACACCGATGTCCCCACCACGTGGGCGGGCGGGGCGACCACGATCGCCTGGCTGCGGAAGATGGGCTTCGGCGCCGAATACGCCGGACGACGCGACCGCTCTCAGGAGAACGAGTTCGTCGTTCCCGGCACCGCCAGGTTCGATCCCCTGCATGATTTCCAGAAGCGCATCAGCCGACAGCTCCGAGACGTCCTTCTGCTGAAGGAGGCGAACGGGAACGCGCTCAAGGGCATGGTCGAACTCCCGACGGGTGCCGGGAAGACCCGGGTCGCCATCGAGACCGTGCTGCGTCTCTTCATCGACGGTTCCATGAAGGGGCCGATCCTCTGGATCGCGCAGTCGGCCGAGCTCTGCGAGCAGGCGGTGCAGACCTTCGTCAAGGTCTGGCGCGGGCTCGAGGACGAAAGTCCGCTGACGATCGGCCGGCTCTGGGACAACAACGTCGTCCACGAGCCCGACACCGAGTTCAGCGTGGTCGTCGCCACCGACGCCAAGTTGGACGTCGTGGCCGGCACCGACGCGTACGAATGGTTGAGTCGTGCTTCCGCCGTCTTCGTCGACGAGGCGCACCGCGCCGGCGGTTCGAAGCGGTACACGAAGATCCTCAGGTGGCTCGGTGTCGACGGTCGTACCTGGAAGCGACCGCTCGTGGGCCTCTCCGCCACCCCCTTCAAGGGGAGGATCGACGAGGGCGAGCCCACCAGGGAGCTCGCCGCACGCTTCGGCAACCGCAAGATCAAGGCTTTCGACGACAACGCCTACGAGGAGCTGTCCAGGATCGAGGTCCTCGCCCGGGTCCGGCACGAGGTGCTGCCCGGTGTCGACGTCGTCCTGAACGATGGAGAGATCCTGCAGGTCCAGTCCAAGCGCAGACTGGAACAGGGCGTGATGGACCGGATCGGTCAGGACCAGGCCCGCATGAGGATCCTGGTGGACCACATCATGCGGCAGAATCCCGAGTGGCCCGTCCTCGTGTTCACCCCCAGCATCCTGTCCGCCCAGGTCCTGGCCGCGACGTTGCGTTATCGCGGTGTGACGGCCGAGGCGGTCAGCGGTCAGACCGGGCAGCGGACCCGCCGCGACGTGATCGAGAGGTTCAAGCGCGGCGAGATCCGGGTCCTGGCCAACTGCGATCTGCTGGTCCAGGGCTTCGACGCCCCCGGAGTCCGCGCCCTGTACATCGCGAGGCCGACGTTCAGCCCCAGTGCGTACATCCAGATGGCCGGTCGTGGGCTTCGCGGTCCCAAGAACGGCGGCAAGGAGGAGTGCCTCATCGTCGACGTCGCCGACAACTTCGGTGCGGTCAACGACTTCCTGGGATACCGCGCCTACGAAGACCTCTGGCTGGAGCAGGAAGCATGATCCTCATCCCTGACCTCACCACCATCGAGAAGACGACCACCAGCGACGCCGAACGGCGGGTGGCGCGTCTGCTCCATGCGATCGACGGGCCCCGTGACGCCGTGGCCTTCCACTCCGTCAAGCTGCGAAGCCACAAGGTCAAACAGCAGGGGGAGGTGGACTTCGTCGTCCTGTGGGACGGCGTCGTGATCCTCCTCGAGGTCAAGGGTGGAGGAGTCAGGAAGTACGACGGCGTCTGGTACAGCATCGACCGCCGCGGCGACTGGAAGAAGCTGAGAGAGTCTCCGATGGACCAGGCACAGTCCGCGATGTTCGCGCTGCGGGACATTCTCCAGGAGGAGGGCGTCGGCTGGTACGCGACCGAGGCCGTCGCCGTCACGCCCGACATCGAGGCCCCGCCGCCCGCCGTCGAGTGGAAGGGCAGCCATTGGTGGGCTCGGGAACGGATGACCGCCGAGGCGATGACGGAGGCCTTCGAGAAGGTCGCCGGCGAGGCCCGGACGGCCCCCTTCGGGGTCAGGGTCGCGCGCTCCGAGAACCTCCGTGCCCGCCTGTTCGGCGAGTTCACACGGATGCCGGTCATCGACGCCCAGCGCGGTGCCGTCATTGAGGAGCAGAACCGCGCCACCGACGGTCAGGCCAGGGTGCTCGCCGCGCTCTCGCGCAACCCGCGGATGCTCGTCTTCGGCGGCGCCGGCACGGGGAAGTCCCTGGTACTCGTGGAGGGTGCGAAGCAGGAGGCCGGAGAGGGACGGTCGGTCCTCATCACCTTCCGCTCGCCCTCGCTGGTCGACTTCTTCACCAGGCGGATCGAGGGGAGGGACATCGACCTCCTCCCGTTCGCCGAGCTGTCGGGCGGCGAGCAGTACGACGTGGTCTTCGTCGACGAGGCCCAGGACCTCATGAACGCCGAGGGCATGGACGCGTTGGACGCCGTGATCCGCGGAGGGCGCGCACGCGGCAGGTGGAGGATGTTCCTCGATCCCAACAACCAGGCCCACGTGGACGGCGAGTTCGACCCGGATGTCTGCGAGCTGGTTCGGGAGGAGGCGCTCGAGTACGACCTCGACCGGAATGTCCGCAACACCAGGGCGATCGTCCACGTCGTCCAGGAGTACCTCGGCGCCGACGTTGGCGATCCCGGCATCGTCCACGGCGACCGGGTCGAGTGGCGGTGGCCCGACGGGAAGGCGGACGTAAAGGCCGCCGAGGCGGTGGCGCGGGACCTCGTTGCCGACGGCGCCCGCCGCGGCGACGTCTGGATCATCGACGTCTCCTCGGACGCCGGCCCGCGGACGGGCGATGCGGGGTTTCTCGTGACGAGCCCGCGCTTCGCCAAGGGCCTCGAGGCCGAGCACGTCGTCGTCTGCGGTCTCCCCGAGGAGTACGACGGCCGCGGGCTGGCCGCCTTCTACGTGGCCGTCACGAGGGCACGGGTGACTCTTCACGTGGTCGCGTCCAGGCAGGACAAGAGACGACTCCAGGACCTCCTCCGGAAGCAGGCCGGCGCATGAACCTCACGACGGCACAGAGGAGGACGCTGGAACACCTCCGCACCTCCTACACGGGGCCGGAGGCCGAGGACGAAGTCACGACCAACCTGCCGCACCGGCAGTACGCCGTCGGCATGCTGTTCCCGGCCGCGGCCACCGGTCCCGCCTCCGGCGGGGACGGGGAGCCCGGGGGCGAGGTTGACCCCGACGTCCCGCAGAAGGACGTCGAGGAGGACGGCGCCGGCGTCCCCCTGGCCGAGGACTGGCAGCCCTCGTCGGTGGCGATCTCCTTCGTCACCGACGGCGACTCCGTCGTGGTCGGTCTGTCCTGCGGCACCTACGCGCCCGTGGCGGACGACGGGCCTCCCCGTTGGCGCCGCACCCCCTTCGTCGAGGAGGGCCTGGCACTCCGGCGGGGGCAGGGCCCCGTCGCCCTAGTGATCAGCGGCGTACCCGTCGAGATCGGGTCCCGCTGGCGTGATTTCAAGGGCGATTCGCTGGTCACGGTGCACGTCCGGGTCCTCGGCGAGTCCACGGGGGACGACCGCCTCGACATCCCGCTGATGCTGTTCCAGGTCGGGTTGTCCGTCGCGCCCTGCGCGGACGCGGAGATCCTGGAGTACGACACCACGCGATCCTTCGACACCGACCCGGAGACCGCGGAGTTGCGTCTGCGGTACCGCAACAGGAGGGTCTACGCGGTCGGACACGGTATGGCCGCGGACTGGGAGCTCGTCGGCGGCCGTTGTGTGAGGGTCTTCCTGGACCCGGTGCCGGCCTTCGTCGTGCCGGCCGTCGAGACCACCGGGTTCGAGAAGGGGACTGCCGAGGCGGAGGCGCTGAGTTTGTCACACCTCCAGCGGATCGACGAGGATCCCGAGGCGGTGCTCCGGTCGTTGGACGCCTTCGTCGACGCCTTCGCCGACTGGGTCTCCGTGCAGACCGAACGCGCCGAGACCTTCGGCGACGACAGGGTCGTCGCGACGCGGATCGTCGCGCGTTCCCGGGAGGCCGCTGACAGGATGCGTGAAGGGGTGGCCCTCCTCCGCACGCCCGGCCGGAACGACCTACGGACCGCTTTCGCACTCGGCATGGCGGCGATGCGACTCCAGCTGCGCCAGTCGTCGATCAACCACCGTGGAAACGACGAGGGGGTGTCCGAGCCCGAGTGGCGTCCCTTCCAGCTCGGTTTCCTGCTCGTCTCCCTGGCGTCCACCGTCGATCCGGCGCACCGGCACCGGGACACCGTCGATCTGATCTGGTTCCCGACGGGTGGCGGCAAGACCGAGGCGTACCTCGGTCTCGCGGCCGTCGAGATCTTCCGCCGCCGCATCGCCCACGGATTGGAGGGCGGGGGGACCGCGGTGATCACCCGGTACACCCTGCGCCTCCTCACCTCGCAGCAGTTCCAGCGCGCCGCCTCGCTGATCTGCGCGATGGAGCTGATGCGGGCCACCGACGAGCGCGTGAAGGGCATGGCGCCCTTCTCCATCGGTCTCTGGGTCGGCAACGAGGTCACCCCCGGGACTCGCGGAGAGGCCAAGAAGGCACTCGAGCGCCTGATGAAGGCGGCGCGTCCCGAGGAGGCGAACCAGTTCCAAGTCGAGAGCTGTCCGTGGTGCCTCACCCCGTCGATCCCGCGGCTCAAGAGCAACAGGCCGCGGGACTACGGCATGCGGATGGTCGGGAACGACGTCGTGATCCACTGCGTGGACGAGGCCTGCGCGTTCGCGGGCGGACTCCCGTTGGCGGTCGTCGACGAGGTCCTCTACGACGAACCGCCCACCATCCTGCTGGCCACCGTGGACAAGTTCGCACGTCTGCAGTTCAAGCCTCGAGCTGGCCGGCTGCTCGGGATCGAGACGTCCTACAGGCAGCCGTCCATGATCATCCAGGACGAGCTCCACCTGCTCTCCGGGCCGCTCGGGACCACCGTGGCGGTCTTCGACGCGGTGATCCAGATGCTCTCGGGTCGATTCGGGGAGACCCCCAAGATCGTTGCGTCGACGGCCACCATCCGCGCCTCCGACGAACAGGTTCAAGGGCTGTACGGGCGTGACGTCGCCCTGTACCCGCCCTCGGGTCTTGACGACGACCGTACCTTCTTCTCGCGCCCCGTGGAGAGCGGTGAGGGCCGCCTCTACGTGGGCCTCATGCCCCAGTCCGTCTCCCAGCCCTCGGCCGTCATCTCGGCGGTCACCCCGATGGTGGAGACGCCGGAGGTGCTCACCGCCTCCGTCCCCTCCGCCGCGTCCCGCGACGCCTACTGGACATTGGTCGTCTACCACAACAGCCTGCGCGAACTCGGCCGCACCGGGACGCTGGTCGTCGACGACGTCAACGGTCGCCTAGAACCACGCGCCGATCGCCTCGGCCTTCCGCTGCGTCCGGTCAGGGCTGGCAAAGTCCTGGAACTGACGAGCCGGCGCGAGGCCGAGGAACTGCCGAACGATCTCCGCGCCCTCAGGATCGGGATTGACCAGTCGCCGGACGCCGTCGACGTCGTGCTCTCCTCCAACATGCTCTCGGTCGGCATCGACATCCCGAGGCTCGCCCTGATGCTCATGGTGGGGCAGCCCAAGACCACCGCCGAGTACATCCAGGCGACCAGCCGAGTCGGCCGCGGCGACACCAAGGGCGTCGTCGTCACGCTCTTCAGGTCGAGCAGGGCCCGCGACCGGTCGCACTTCGAGACCTTCCGCGGCTACCACGAGGCGCTCTACCGCAGTGTGGAGCCCACCAGTGTGACGCCGTGGTCGTTGGCCTCACGCGACCGGTCCCTCGCCGGGGCGCTCGTCGCCCTCGCCAGGCACTCGTTCCGTCCGCTCGCGGAGAACGACGCGGCGGGTCGGTTCGACCTCGGGGACGAGAGGATCGCCGACGCCGTCGAGCGACTGGTCGAACGGTTCCTCGACCGCGTGACGCGCGCCGACCGGGGCGAGGCCGAGGAGACGGCCGACGCCGTATGGAGTCTCCTACGCGACTGGGACCGTCGGGCGGTGCAGGCGCGTGAGTCCGGCGAGCCGTTCTACTACGAGCGCGCAAAGAAGGAGCAGGCGGCTCTGTTGAAGAGATTCGGTCAGCCGGGGGAAGGGTGGTCCGTCGGGGACTCGATGAGGTCCGTCGAGCCCAACGTGACCGTCGAGGTCCAGGAGCCCCACGAGGAGGTGGACCGTGGAGAGGATCAGGCATGAGCTCCGGCTCTCCGAGACGATCTCACCCTTCGGCGTCGGTGCGATCGTCGACGTCCGCGGGGAGTCCCTCATGGCGCCGGACACCTCCTGGTGGGACAGGAGGACCGCGCACGAGATCAGCTGCGACCGTCTGATGGCCCGCCTCGGTGCTGGCGTGCTGCGTCAGCCGCCCGCACACGCCGGGCGCAGCGCCAAGGACACTCCCGCACTGCCCTACTGGCGCTTCCCCGCCTGGAGGTTCTGTGAGCGTTGCGACAGGCTCTCGAAGCTGACCGGGAAGAGCAAGGGGAAGTGGACCAACACCTGTGAATGCGGTGGTTTGCTGGTTCCCATGCGATACGTCGCCGTCTGCGAGAAGGGCAGTCACATCCAGGACGTCAACTGGTTCAAGTGGACTCACCGCGGGAGGCAGGCGTCTCTGAACGAGGCGGTACGCCACTGTCGCGACTACAAGTCGCTCAGGTTCAGGAAGACGGCGAAGCGCGGTGAAGGTCTCGCCTCGCTCGTGGTCACCTGTCATGGCTGCGGGAACTCGCGCAGCCTCGCCGAACTCGTCTCCAAGGGAGTCCTTCAACGGGACGGCCTCCGCTGCGCCGGACGGCAGCCCTGGGAGCCCGAGGGCGCGGTCAAGGAGCCCTGCGAGCACCCCCTGTCCGCCGTGCAGCGCGGCGCCACGGGCAACTACATCACCGAGAGGATCTCGGCCCTCGACATCCCGGAGGAACGCCCCCGGTCCGTCGAGGCGGTGGACGCGATCCGCGGCCACGTCTACTTCGAGAAGATCGTCACGGACAACGGCGGTCCCCAGGCACAGCTGGTGGCCGGGTGGATCGCCGATGAACTCGGCGTCACGCCGGAGACCGTCCTGGCCGTCGCGGGGGGAGCGGAGGTCCGCGCGGACGAGATGCTGCTCGACCTCAAGGACGGCGAGTGGGCCGCCTTCCTGAAGAAGCTCGACGCCGGGCGTGACCGTGAGGGGGGCGATTTCGTCGTCGACGGGCGGAGCCTCGACGGCTTCAAGGGGCCGCGAGCCCTACTCGACGTGATCGCCGGCATCGGGCAGGTCAGACGGGTCCGCGAGGTCCGGGCCCTCCGCGGATTCCGCCGCCACAAGGCCGAAGCCGCTATGATCAACGCGGATCTCGGTCCGGACCAGTGGCGCCGCCCCACCTACCCCGCGGTCGAGTTGTTCGGCGAGGGCGTCTTCCTGCGCTTCGACGAGGGGCGCGTCGCCGAATGGGAGGCGCGGCCGGACGTCCAGGCGCGCGCCGCCATCCTCAAGAAGCGTCGCGGCGACTCCCCCTGGGCGGGCCGCCTCGACGTGCCGGAACCCAGGTACATCGCGCTCCACACGTTGGCGCACCTGCTCGTCCGCCGGCTGGCCTTCGGGAGCGGCTACGCGTCCGCCGCGTTGCAGGAACGGATCTACGCCAACCCGGACCGCGAGGACAGGACCGCGGGCATCCTGATCTACACTGCGGCGGGGGACGCCCAGGGCACCCTCGGGGGACTGGTCAGGCTCGGTGAACCCGACAAGCTGATCCCGCTCCTGGTGGCCGCCCTCGACGACGCCGACTTCTGCTCCAACGACCCCGTCTGCATCGAGAGCGACCGACAGGGGGCCTCCCACCTGAACCTCTCGGCCTGCCACGGCTGCGCGCTGGTGAGTGAGACCTCGTGCGAGACCGGTAATCGGCTGCTGGACCGGCAACTGCTCCTGGGCGGAAGCGAGGTCAAGGGGCTGTTGGAGGGCGTCCTGGCGGAGGTGCGGCGTCCGGGACGATGAATCGACCCGGGCAGAACGGCATGGCCACGCCGGTACCGTTCACCGGCGTGGCCGCCGGTCGGCCGACTGACTTTCCAGCCAGGCGTCGACGTCCTGCCAGCGGTAGCGGAGGTGGCGGCCGATCTTGAGGGCGGTGGGGCCCTGGCGGCGGTAGCTCCATGCGTACAGGGTGGCTATCGGTACGCCCAGGTGGGCGGCCAGCTCTTCCGGGGTGGCGAGCGGGCGGCGTGTGGTGGCGGGGGAGGCGGCAGGGGCGGAACGCAAAGGGGCGACCTCCAAGTCGGGTAGGCGCGGAGCGATGACCGTACCCAGCGTTGTTGGCAGCGCCAAAGAGGACCTTCCCGGTTGCGCGGCTCCGTCCGGTGGGACGTACCGGACGGAGCCGCGACCGGTCACTCCGAGTCGCCGCAGCCGCGGCCGCACCGGGGCTGCGGCGGCCGTACCTGCCGGCCCTCGGTGGCCCACATCTGCCCCACGCGAGAGTGCGAAACGATGCGCAGAAGCGGCGGATGCCGCGCACGTCCCTCTCGCCGAGACAGCGGCCCTGACCTGCAAAGACGCAGGTCAGGACCGCTCTTCCCGTCAGCGGGCCAGTGAACCCGGCGTACAGGCCGACTCGTCCGCCGCCACCTGCGACTTTGCCCTGGGAAGGGCCTCCGGCCTGCGTCGGAGGCCCTTTCCGGGTTTTCAGGTGCTGCGCGGTTGTGCACGGAAAGTCCCTGGGAAGTCCCCGGGACGGGGTGCTGACGCCGTGCTCTCCGAGCGGGTTCGGCACGCCGGTCGCGCTGGGCCTGGGCACCCTCGCCAGGACGGAGAGCGATGCCACGGAGCGTCCCGAACGCGCGAGGGGGCGGAGCGGCCGGGGGACGACCGCCTGGAGGCAGGCGCTGAGGAGGCCGCGGGGAGCGGCATCGAGCGGCGGCGTGCCTGCCGGACCGCGTCGACGGGCAGGCGCCCGTCCTGGACGAGGGCTTCCAGCAGTAGCAGGTCGCCGAAGGCGGGGACTCCTTCGCTGCGGGCGACGGCGCGCAGGGCGGCACCGTCCGCTGCCAGGCTGATCCCGCGCTCGCGTGCACGGCGGATCGGCGCGCTCCGGACGCGGTGTCGGGGGTCGCCGCGGTCAGCGCGAGGGTCAGGCGGGATGGCCCGGCCCCCGAGGTCACCTCCGGCTCCGCCCGTTGACGCGCCGGGGCCGATGAGCCGGCCGAGGAAGGAAGTGCCTCGCCTGCTCGCCCGTGCCGCGCGGCCCGGAAGCCGGGGACATCACGATTCCTTTCGCGCCCGCCTGCGTGCGCGCCACCAGGTGCGCAGCACAAGGCAGACGATCGCCAGCAGGGCAGCGGCAAGCAGGACGAGCTGGTATCGGAGCGCCTGGCGGTAGAGCGGGCCGATGTCCGTGCCGGCGGTGTAGCCGAGCGCCGTCCACGCCGCGACCCATGCTGCGGCGCCGACGGCGTTCCACAGCGTGAATCGGCGGTGCGGCATCTCGTTCGAACCGGCCAGGAGGCCGTTGGTCTGGCGCAGCACGTCGATGAACCGCGCGACCACGACGACCTTGGCTCCGCCGCGCCGGTAGAAGTCCTCGGCCTTGGCGTAACGCTCGTGGGTGAGCCGCACACAGCGTCCGAACCGGGTGATCAACCGCGTTCCCTCGCGCCTGCCGAGCACGTACGCGATTTCGGCCCCGGCGATCGCTGCGATGCACCCGACGGCGGTCACCGCGAAGATGTTCATGCGACCGGTTCCGGCGTAGACCGCCGCGACGATCAGCAGCGTCTGCCCCGGAACCGGCACCAGCATGTTGTCGAGCGCGACCAGCAGCGCGAGCGCCGCGTAGCCGTAGTGGTCCAGCAGCGGCTGCAGCCCGGCCAGTGGACCGGGCAGTCCGCCGGTGTCAACCACGCCACTCACCCGGCCGCGCAGGCAGCACGTGCCGGGCGCGTCGGTGTGCTGCCGGCATGTCGGCCTCCAGCCGTCGGCCGGATGGGCGGCGTTCCCGTCCGGGCGGTCCTTGTCGTGCGCTCCGACCCGCTCCGTTGGTCCCCGCACATCCCAGGGTGCGCGCCCGACGGCGAGGGAGGCGAGCCGATGGCCGTGTCGCGCGTCAGGCTTTGCGGCCGGACCGGTTTCCTGCGGGTCCGGCCGTCGGCGAAGGAGTCCGGTCGATCACGGTGAGGCCGCCGGCGGTGCCGCCGGAGGAGAAGGCCCGGCTCGTGCTGTCGGTCCCGGCCGGCGAGATGGCCGTCGCGGAGGCCGCCCGCCGGGCGAGGGTCTCCGAGCGGTCCGCGGGCAACGGGAAGCGCCGGTTCCCGGAGTCCGGCCGGGCCGGGCTGACGGCCGGGAGATCCGGTCCCGGCAGCTGCGAACAGCAGCTGGAGGCCCAGGTCGCCGACCCGGCACAGCCGCTGGGCGAGGCCGCCGTCGGGCTGCGGGTGCGGAAAAGGAGTGCGAGCGCACCTGCGCCTACGCGGGCAGCGCAGGGAACACGACCGTCGAGCCGTCCTTGTCGCGGGCGATCTCCATCGCCGCGTCCGCCGTGCGGCTGCTGGCCGTGACGCCGTCGCCCGGCTGGTGAAGCCGGTGTGCCGCACTCATGGGGCGATCGACTCCACCGGCTGTGAAGACGGGTGGCAGACCGTTCGGGCCTGGGATCCCCAGTGCCGACAGGCGTACCAGGGCACCGGCGATGCCCGACTCCAGTGCGTCGGGGCGCTGCTGATCCCGCTTGAGCGCGCGGGTGACGTTCTCGAACGGATTGCCGGGATCGCTCCGGGTGTGCTCGACGGCCTGGAGGACGACCACCCGCCGCCTCGGCGCGACAGCCGGCGCGTGCGCGCCTCCGGGGGCGGCCTCACGGGCGTCTGCCGACCCGGTGCGGCGGGGTGGGCGGCATTTCCGGGTGGTCACGCAGGAATCCCCTCTCATCACGATAAGTATCCATATTGACAATAGTTGTTTCTGATGAATATTGTCCCCTTCATGAAGGCACACACTTCTCCCGAGCCCATGTCGGTCCTCGAGACCCGGCTCGCCCACGGCGTCCACCGCGCAGCGACCACCCTGCTGGCAGAGGCTGCCGCTGACCCCTCGGTGCCGCTGAACGCCCTCGCGCAGCTGCGCGACTTCCTCGTGGCGAACCTGCACCACCACCACGAGACCGAGGACCACGACCTGTGGCCGCAGATCATCGCTGCCGTGCCCGCCGTGGCGGACTCGATGAACGAGCTCACCGGTGAGCACGAGCAGCTGGACGGAGCCCTCGACCGCCTCTCCGCCGTCGCGCTGGACGGCGGGACCGCCGACGGCGCCGCGACGGCCGGCTCCGCCGCAGAGGTCCGGGCCGAGCTGGAGGACGCGGCCGCCGTGGTGCGCGACATCATCCACAGCCACCTGTCCCACGAGGAGCCGATCCTCCTCCCCGCCCTGCGTGAGCACATCAGCCCCGCGCAGTGGAACGACTTCTCCCAGAAGGTCATCGCCACCAGCCCGACGGTGGCCGGGCACCTCATGGTCGGGTTCCTCGACCAGGTGGGCACGCCCGAGGAGGTCGGGCTGATGCTCTCGGCGCTTCCGGCCCCGGTCCAGGAGCTCATGCCCATGATGCGCCAGCAGGCCGCGCAGGACCTGCTGGTCCTCCGCGGGGACCGCGCCTGACCTTCCTCGCCGGCCGGGCGGCCCCGTACGGCGGATGCGCCGACCGCGGAGGCCTCCGCCACGGCGGCCGCCAGCGGCCGACCGGTTGACCGTTCCGCGGCCGCCGGCGGCCGCCCGGGAGCCGTACCGGCTGCGAGGCCGAACCGGTGGGCCTCGCAGCCCCGCGCGGTCCTCCGGGGGCCGGAGTGCGGAACCCGGATGCGCCACCCGCCCGGCCCTCGCCCGGGCAGGGCGTCGTCCCGCGGATCCTGTGCACCGGCCGACGGCTCAGCGGCGGTCGGCCCGCGTCCGTCGTCCCGGCGCTCGTCCGGACCGGTGCGGCCCGTCGCCGTGACGGCGGACGCGGGCCGCACCGGGTTCGGACCCCTCCCGCTGCCACCCGCATCCGACGGCGGGCCCGGGGCCGCCCGGCGGCACGCCCGGCCGGGCGTCCTGCCACCTGCGGCGGGGCGCCCCGCACCCGTGCGTCCCCGACCTGGTCGGGGGACGCCTGGCGGGACCCGTACCGCGGACCGCGCGACGGGACCGCCCGAGCGGTGGGCGGACTGCCCGTGCCGACGGGCCGCCCGTGTCCCCGGTGCCGCCTCGTGCGGTGCCGTCACAGCGGTGCCGACCGCCCGCAGGGGCGGCCTCCCGGCCCTGCCGCTCCGCCCGCCGGCGTCCCGGGGACGTGCGAGAACCCCCGACGAGGTGCACCGTGCCGGCGGGATCCCGTACCCGCCGCGGATCGCGCACTCCCTCGCCCGGCGCCGCCTGCACCTGCCTCCGGGCCCCGAGGCCGGGTGTGCCCCGCCGGGCCCCGCGCAGCGGGACCGGCTGCGGTCCCGGGCCGGTCTCGCCCCCGGAACCGGCGGCAGCACGCCGGCCGTCCGCGCTCACCGCCGCACCCCCGGCCCGCCTCCGCCGGCCCGGGGCGGCGTCGTGCCTTTTCCCCGCAAGAACCAGGAAGCACCGCACCCATGAATCCCCCTGCCACGAGTTCCCCCGCGAAGAGTGCTCCAGCCCGGGCGGACCACCGCATGCCGCACCGCTGGCTGATCCTCGCCGTCATAGGTGTGGCGCAGCTCATGGTGGTGCTCGACGCGACCGTCGTGAACATCGCCCTGCCCACCGCGCAGCTGGACCTGCACTTCTCCGACGCGGACCGGCAGTGGGTGGTCACCGCCTACGCGCTCGCCTTCGGCTCGCTGCTGCTGCTCGGCGGCCGGGTGGCCGACCTGTTCGGCCGCAAGAACGCCTTCCTCGTCGGGCTGGCCGGTTTCGCCCTCGCCTCCGTCCTCGGCGGATCGGCGCACGGTTTCGGGACGCTGATCATCGCCCGTCTCGTGCAGGGCGTCTTCAGCGCCCTGCTCGCCCCCGCCGCGCTCTCCCTGCTCACCACGACCTTCACCGACCCGGCGGAACGCGGCAAGGCCATCGGCATCTTCAGCGCCGTCGCCGGATCCGGAGCGTCCGTCGGACTCCTGCTGGGCGGTTTCCTGACCGAGAACGTCGACTGGCGATGGACGCTCTACGTCAACGTCCTCTTCGCCGCCGTCGCCTTCGCCGGCGGGCTGGTCCTGCTGCGCCGCACCCCGCGGAGCCGCACCCACCTCGACATTCCCGGAACGCTGCTGGCCAGCGCCGGCCTGTTCTGCCTCGTCTACGGCTTCGCCGCCGCCGGGACCCATTCCTGGTCCTCGCCGGACACCTGGGGTTTCCTCGTCGGCAGCGTCGTCCTGCTGGCCCTCTTCGCCCTGTGGCAGACGAGGACCACGCACCCCCTGATGCCCCCGCGCATCCTTCTCGACCGCAACCGGGGCGCGGCCTTCGCGGCACTGCTCGTCCTGGGCGCCGGGCTCTTCGGCCTGCTCCTGTTCCTGACCTACTACCTGCAGCAGGTGCAGCACTTCTCCCCGGTCAGGACCGGACTCGCCTTCCTGCCGATGAACCTGTCGATGATGCTCACAGCGGCGAGCGGCGCCGGTGTCCTGGTCCCGCGCTTCGGGCCGAGGCTCGTGATGAGCAGCGGCATGATCCTCAGCGCGGGCGGAGCCCTGTGGCTGACGACCATCGGCGCCCACACCGGCTACTCCGTGCACGTCCTGCCGGCGCTGATCGTCATGGGGCTCGGCATGGGCGCCGTCTTCGCCACCGCCATGGGGCAGGCCACCACCGGCGTCGCCCCCCAGGACGCAGGAGTGGCCGGCGCCCTGGTGAACACCATGCAGCAGACGGGCGGCTCCCTCGGGCCCGCACTGCTCAACACCGTTTTCGCCTCCCGTGCCGCGGGCTACCTCGCCCGTCACCACGGCGGCATCCCGGGTGTCCGGTCCGCCGCAACCGTCGAGGGGTACCGGGCGGTCTTCCTCTGTGCCGCGGTGTTCTTCGCCGTGGGACTCGTCGTCGCGGGCCTTCTCTTCCGGCGCCGGAGGCCCGCCGCGGAGCTGTCGGCCTGAACAGCCCCGATCCCCCGTGACGGTCCGCCGGGCTCCCCGGCGGGCCGTTCCGGTTCGCCGGAGGCCGTTCCCGCCGGCCCGGCCGCCCGAGCCGCCTGAGCGCCGCCCGGGCCGTCATCGGGCCGGTCGGGCCGGCCCTACCGTGCGCTCCCGGGGACCAGGGGCACCGGGGTGCCGTGGGGTGCGGTCTGCAGGACGGACGACAGGCCGGCCTCGTGGAAGGCGAGCTCGATGTCCGCCAGTCCCTCGGAGAAGTGGGACCACCCGTCGTAGTGGGCCGGGACGACCACGGCCGCGTTCAGGACCGCGGCGGCGGCTGCGGCCCGGCGGCTGTCGAGGGAGAGCGGGCGGCCGTCGAACTTGGCCGGCACCCGGGCCGCCCCCGCGTGGAGGACGGCCGCACCGATGTCCGGGACGCGGCGGGAGATCTCCGCCACCGTGCGGATCGAGGCGTTGTCGCCGCTCACGTAGACGGTGGGCAGTCCCTCTCCGGAGAGGACGAAACCGATGACCTCGCAGTTGATGTTGCCGTCCGCGTCGCGGGCTCCGTCCTCGGGGCCGTGGACGGCCGGGACCGCTGTGACGGTCAGGTCGCCCCCGCCGTCGGCGCGCGGCACGCGGTGGTGGCTCCACGGGGCGATCCCGCGGGCGGGAGCCCCGAGCCGGCCGGCCGTGAGGGGCCCCGTCAGCACCAGGCCGGAGGACATCGCAAACCGGCGGCCCTGGTCGTCGAGGTTGTCCGCGTGCGCGTCGTGGCTGACCAGCACGACGTCCACCGGGCCCAGCGCCTCCTGCGGGAAGGCCGGCCCCTCCGACTTGGTGAGGAAGCCGTGCGGCCCGGGCGGGTCGAACGTGGGGTCGGAGAGGAAGCGCAGGCCGCCGATGTCGATGACCACCGTGGGGCCGCCCAGTACGGTGGCCGTTCCTTCCTGCCGGGCGAGTCCTTCTGCTTTCATGATTCTCCGTCCGGATTCTCCTGGACATGCCGTGCTGCAGGCCATTCTCGCCCGTTCCCGGCACTTCCGCTGCGGCCGCACCGGGCGTCCGCTCCGTCTCCCTGCGCGACCCGCCGTGCGGCAGCCGCTCCGGCGCCCGGGTGTGCACGGTGGGGACGGCCTCCGGCCTCCGCGGGCACGGCCTCCGCGGGCACGGCGTGCCGGGTCCCGGCGCCGTCCGGGACGCAGGGCGGAGGAGGTGCCACCCGGCGTGATCCTCGTCACCATCGGGTTTCGCCGCCGCGACGGGCGTCGGGGCGCACAGAGGGCAACAAAAGCCGCATGTCGCACTGCCTGGCAGGGCGTGATGGGCGAGATGGGCGATTGATCGGTTCTGGCGCGAACATCTGACATGGAAGCTTTCTGTGCGGCCTGCCGCCACGGCTGTGACCTGCGCGATACGTCGCGTGGCTACGATCCCTCCACCTTTTGTTAACTTTCCTGAGCCCTGGCAGGTAGTGCGCGTGTTCGAAGTACAGGCGTCCGTGAGGACCGTCGCCGTGGTCCTCGCGGGAGGTGTCGGCCAGCGCCTCGGACTGCCGATCCCCAAGCAGTTCGTCAAGATCGCCGGCAAGCCGATCATCGAGCACACGCTCGCGGTCTTCGAGTCCAGCCCGGACGTCGACGAGATCGTGGTCGTCATGACCGGCGGCCACCTCGACGCGGTCGAGGAGATCGTGCGCCGGGCGGGCTTCGCGAAGGTCAGCCGGGTGGTGCAGGGCGGCGCGACGCGCAACGAGTCCACCGAGCGGGCGCTCGCCGTGCTGGGCGACGGGGAGTGCAACGTCCTCTTCCACGACGCCGTCCGCCCCTTCGTGACCCACCGCATCATCGCCGACTGCGTCCGGGCGCTGGCCGCCCACGAGGCGGTGGACGTGGTCATCCCCTCCGCCGACACGATCGTGGTGGCCGACGGCGACCTGCTGTCCGGCATCCCCCGGCGCGCCAGCCTGCGCCGCGGCCAGACCCCGCAGGGCTTCCGCCTCTCCACCATTCGCAAGGCCTACGAACTCGCCGCGGACGACCCCGACTTCGCCGCCACCGACGACTGCGGCGTCGTGCTGCGGTACCTGCCGGACACCCCGATCATGCTCGTCCACGGCGACGAGCAGAACATGAAGGTGACCGAGCCGGTCGACCTCTTCATCGCGGACAAGCTCTTCCAGCTCGCCTCGCACAGCGCCCCCGCGCCGGCCGACACCGAGGCCTACGAGCGGGGCCTGCGCGGCCGCACCCTCGTCGTCTTCGGCGGCAGCTGCGGCATCGGCGCCGACGTGGCCGACCTCGCCGAGCGGCACGGCGCCCGCGTCTTCCGCTTCAGCCGCAGCATGAACGGCGTCAACGTCGAGAACCCGGCGGACGTGGCGCGCGCCCTCGCCGAGGTGGAGGCCGAGGCCGGCTCGATCGACTTCGTCGTCAACACGGCCGGCGTGCTGCGCATCGGGGAGCTCTCCGCGACCGACCACGCGGCCATCGACGAGGCCGTGCGCGTCAACTACCTGGGCCCGGTGCACATCGCCCGCTCCGCCTTCCCCTACCTGAGCCGCAGCCGTGGCCAGCTGCTGCTCTACACCTCCAGCTCGTACACCCGGGGCCGGGCGCTGTACAGCCTGTACTCGTCGGCCAAGGCGGCGGTGGTGAACCTGACGCAGGCCCTGGCCGAGGAGTGGGCGCCGCACGGCGTCCGGGTGAACTGCGTGAACCCCGAGCGCACCCGCACGCCCATGCGCGAGCGCGCCTTCGGCGAGGAGCCCGCCCAGTCGCTGCTCCTCTCCGAGGACGTCGCCCGGATCTCCGTCGACACCCTCATCTCCTCCCTCACCGGCCACGTGATCGACGTGCGGCGCGAGGACCCGACCCGCCCCGGGCCGATCCCGGCCCAGCGGACCGCCGACGCCCCCGGGGCGGTGTCCGAGGCCCTCCTCGGGCAGGTGGCCGGATGATCCGCCGCCTGCGCGGGATCCTCCGCATCAGGACCGCCTTCGGGTTCCTGCTCGCCCTGCTGCTCGGCGCCGCCTTCGCGGCGATACCGGTGTGCGCGCTGCTGCCGTCCCTGTGGGGCTTCGTCGCGGCGTCCGCCGTCAGCTACCTCGTCGACGAGTGGCTGCACTCCAGGGAGCCGGAGTTCATCGGCCGCCTGGCGGCCTTCCGGCTCAACCGCATCATGCGGTTCCTGGCCCGGTCGGCCATGCTGCTGGTGCTCGCCGACCGCCTCGACGCCCCCGACCCCGTGGTCATCGGCGGACTGGTCGTCTGCGGGGCGCAGTTCTCCCTCCTCATGCTGTACACGGCGCTGCACCGCAGCATCCGGCTGAGCCGGGTCCTGCCGGTCGTCGTGCGCAACATGGACATGAGCGCCCTGCGCCTGCCGAAGAGCCCGCCGGCGTTCCTGTACCACCGCTACCTGCGCAAGCTGCTCCACTTCGACCTGGCCTTCCACGCCGGCCTGCTCGCGGGGCTGGCCACGGGGGAGTGGGAGCTGGTGAAGGCCGGGTACGCGCTGGCGCTCGCCCTGCCGGCCCTGGCCCTGCTCGCCCTGTCGTTCCAGTTCCGGCGCGCCCGCAGGACCCCCGGCCGCGAGCGGATCATCGCCGAGGTCAACCGCCAGCTGGCCGTGCAGCGTCCCGAGGTGGCCCTGTACTTCAGCTTCGCCGCGGTCTCCCAGGACTTCATGTACCAGGTCAACATGTGGATCGAGACCCTGGAGAGCCTGGACCTGCGCCCGCTGATCATCCTGCGCGAGCGCGCCTCCTTCCGTTTCCTCAGCCGCACCCGGGTGCCGGTCGTCTGCGTGCCCAAGGCCGACGACCTGGCCGAGCTCGACCTCCCCGACCTCAAGGTCGTGCTCTACCCGGGCAACGCCGGCAAGAACGTCCACATGCTGCGCGTGGCGGAGGCCAAGCACGTCTTCATCGGCCACGGCGACAGCGACAAGCTCGCCAGCAGCAACCGCGTCAGCAAGGTGTTCGACGAGATCTGGGTCGCCGGCCGCGCCGGCCGCGACCGCTACCAGCGGGTCCGCCACGCCATCAGCGACGACGCGATCGTCGAGGTGGGCCGCCCGCAGCTGGCGCCGATCCGGCTCCACGCCGACCACCGCCCCGGCCCGGTGCCTGTGGTGCTCTACGCGCCGACCTGGGAGGGCTGGAGCGATGACGACTGCCACACCTCGCTCATCCCGATGGGCGTCACCCTGGTCCGGATGCTGCTGGAGCAGGGCGTCCGGGTCATCTACAAGCCCCACCCGCTGACGGGACGGCGCTCCGCGAAGGCCGCCGCCGCCGACCAGGCGATCCAGGCGATGCTGCGTGCGGACAACCGCTCCCGCGAGGCCAAGCGGACGGCCGCAGCGGTCGCCGAGGCCAGGCCCCGCCTCCAGGCCCTCCAGGCCCGGATCGACGCGCTCTCCGGCCGCATGCGCACGGGCGACGACGCGGAGCAGACGCGTTCCGCGCGGCCCGCCGGCCACGAGGGCTCCGACGAGTGGCACGAGCTCCACGCCGAGTGGCACCGCGTCTTCTGGGAGACCCGCGGCCCGGTGCGGCACAACGTCATCCTCAAGACGCTGCCCACCCTGTACGAGTGCTTCAACCAGGCCGACATCCTCATCAGCGACGTCTCCAGCGTCGTCGCCGACTTCGTCGCCAGCCTCAAGCCCTACGTGCTGACCAACGCGGACAACCTGCCCGACGACGAGTTCCGCGCCGCTTACACCACCGCGGGCGGGGCCTACCTGCTCGACCGGGAGTGCACGCGCCTGCCGCAGATCCTGGACTCCGTCCGCGCGCCCTGGCGCGACCCCATGCGCCCGCACCGGCGGACCCTCAAGGAGTACGTGCTGGGCCCCGACCAGCCGACGTCCATGGAGCGCTTCAACGCCGCCGTCAACGCGCTGGCCAACAAGGCCGCCGTGCAGCGGTGGGAGCAGTACCTCGGGGGCGGTCCCCAGCACCACGACTTCCCGGAGGAGGCCGCCGTCGCCGGCCTCTCCTTCGGCTGGTTCAGCAGGGAGCCCGGCTACCCCGAGTCGATGTGAGCGGCCTGACCCGGCCGCCGGAAGCGGAAGGTTGAGCATGACCGTCAAGGTCACCGTCGTCGTCCCCGTGTACAACTGCGGGGACGGCTACCTGCCCGCCCTGCGGTCGCTGCGCGACCAGACGATGGCGCGCTCCGACTTCGAGGTGGTCTTCGTCGACGACGGGTCCACCGACTCCACCCTGCAGTCGCTGAGGGGCGACACCGCCTTCGACCGGTGGGTCCGCGTCGTCGAGGCCGAGCACACGGGCGGCCCCGGCCGTCCGCGCAACGTGGGCCTGGACCACGCCCGGGGCGAGTTCGTGCTCTTCATGGACGACGACGACCGGCTCGCCCCCGAGGCGCTCGCCCGGCTGTACGACCGCGCCGTCCGGTACGACGCGGACATCGTCCTGCCGCGGACGGCCGGCCACGGACGGCCGGCCCCGCGCGAGGCCACCGCCGCGCCCCTGGACCGCGGGCACCTCCTCACCCACCCGGTCCTGCTCCGGTCGATGACGGCGCTCAAGCTCTTCCGCCGCTCGTTCCTGCTGGAGCACGGCCTGCGGTTCCCCGAGGGCCGGGTCCCGCTGGAGGACCACCTCTTCACCCTGCAGGCGCACCTGCTCGCCCGCTCGGTGAGCGTCCTGCACGACTACACCTGCTACCACTGGGTGCGCCCCGAGGACCCGGGCCCGCCGCCGCACGCCGGCACCGGCCTCGCGGACCACTGCCGCTCGGTCGCCGCGATCCTCGACGTCATCCGCCGGCACGTCCCGCCCGGGCCGGACCAGGACCGCCTCGTCGCCCGCTGGTACCAGGTCAAGGTGCTCAGCCGGCTCGACGAGCGGATCCTCGGCCAGCGCGACGACGCCCTGCGCCGGACGCACCGGACCCTGCTGGACCTCGTCGAGCAGTGCATCCCCCCGGCCGTCGACGAGTACCTGCCCGCCAACCTGCGGGTCCGCTCCGCGGTGCTGAGGGCCGGCGGCACGGACACGCTCAGGTCCCTCGCCCGCCACGAGGCGGGTGTCACCCACCAGACGCGCGTGGAGGCGCTGGACTGGGTCGACGGACGGCTCACCGCGACGCTGACCAGCGACCTGGTGCACCTGGGGAAGGACGGGAGCCGCCGGCCGGTCCGGTTCGTGCTCGACGGGGAGCGCATCCGCTGGGACCTGCCCGCCGACGTCCTGGCGGTGCCCGGCGCCGCCGCCGCCTCCGACGTCACCGACGTCCTCGGTGCGGCGTCCGTGCGCGGCCTGGTGCGCCTCCGCGACGACAACACCGACCTCTACGTCCCCACCCGCCACCGGGCGGTCAGCCTCCCCCTGGGGCGCAACGCCGCGGGGCTGTCCACCGTCGCGCTCCGCCTGGAGGCGTCCCTGGCCTTCGACCCCGCCGCCGCCGACCACGGCAGCCCGGTCACGGGCCTGTGGGACCTCAGCGTCCTGGTGGAGGCCTGCGGCTGGTCCAAGGCCCGGCGCGTCGGCGAGGACCGCAGCCCGCTGGCCGACGCCGGGCTCCGGCCCGCGTTCGGGCCCGACGGCACCTTCAGCGCGCCGTACTGGACCAAGAGCGGCAACCTCAGCGTCCGGGTGGCCCCCGCCTCGCTGGGCGCGCTCAAGGGCGCGGTGCGCGAGCCCGGCCGCTCCTGGGTCCGCGGGGCCGGCGACCTCGTGGAGGTGGCCGTCCCGGTCGAGGTCGGCCCCCTGCACCACCCGGTGCCGCTGACGGTCTCCCTGGCGGGAGAGTCCGCCGATCCCCTCGACCTCCCCGCCCTGATCGGGCCCAACGGCGCTCCCGACCTGGCGGTGCTCACCTTCGCGGTCCCGGCGTCCGCGGCCGGTGCGGACCCCGGGGCCTCCCGCACCTGGCGGCTCCGCGTCCGCCAGGAGCACCGGACGTCCGCGGACGCCGACCTCGGCCTGACCCTGAGCCGCCACGCCTCCGGGCACTGGTCGGTCCACCGGCCGGCCGGCTGACCCCCGCCTGCCCGTCCCGGCCTGCACCCCGACGGCCCGGCCGCACCGCGCGAACCGCCGGAGGAAGGGCCGACGGGGCACCGGGACTGCCCCGAAGTGCCCGCGGGGCGGGGCGGAGTGCGGTGAATTGCCGGAGATCGGCGAGGAGTTCGCAAACCTCCGCTGGACCTGGTGCTCCGCCCCATGGGTAACATGTTCATGCCCGCGCGCGGTCTGACACTACGTCAATCGGCGTGGTCTGTGACGTGTCCAGCCGCGAAGACCCGGCAGCAGGAACCCCCGCGCGACCAGCCCGCTGCCGCACCCTCCCCCGACGAGGACCTCCTGATGCCATCCTCCCTCGCCACCCGTCGGCCGGGGGCCCGTCCGCCCGTGCGGCGGGTGCTGCCCGTGCTGCTCCTGGCGGCGGCCGTCACCGGCGTCGCCGTGCTGTGCGCGGCCCTCGCCGCCGCCGACGCGGCCAGGGCCGCCGTCGCCGTGACCGCCGCCGTCGCGGCGGTCCTGCTGACCGCCGCCGCCACCGCCGCCGCCCGTGCGGCGCAGTCCGCGCAGGAGCTGAGGCTGCGCGCCCGGACCGCGGAGGAGGAGGCGGCCCGGTCCCGCGCCGAGCTGGCGCAGACGCAGTCCGACGCCTTCCGGCTCCGCGACCGCCTGGCCCACCTCGACGCGGAGACGGCGCGGCTGCGCTCCCACACGGCCCAGCTGGACGCCCACGCCGCCGTGCTGGCCGACGACCTGCTGCCGTCCCTGGTCAAGCGGGTCCGGGACGGCGCCTCGGCCGGGACGGCGCTGGCCGAGCTGCACCTGCCCGCCGACACCGCCCACCGCCGCGTCCTGGAGGTGGTGGCCCACGAGCTCTCCGTGAGCGAGCGGTCCCGCGCGGCCGCCATGTCGGCGTGCGCCAACGCCGCCGGCCGCGTCCAGGCCCTGGCCACGAGCATGCTCGCCGACCTGCGCCGGATGGAGGAGCGCCACGGCGAGGAGGTCATGGGGGACCTCATGAAGCTGGACCACGCCACGGCGCAGGCCGGCCGCCTGGCGGACAGCATCGCGGTGCTGACGGGCGCGCGCTCGGGCCGCCGCTGGACCAAGCCCATCGTCATGGAGAGCATCCTGCGCGGGGCCATGGGCCGGATCAGCGCCTACCAGCGGGTGCGCCTGCACTCCACCTGCTCCGCCGCGGTGGCGGGCTACGCCGCCGAGGGCGTCATGCACGCCCTGGCCGAGCTGATGGACAACGCCACCAGCTTCTCCGCGCCGACGGAGGAGGTGCACGTCTACGTCGAGGAGGTCGCGGCGGGCGTGGTCGTCACCATCGAGGACGGCGGCCTGGTGATGAACCCCGAGAAGCTGGGCCGGGCCCAGCGGGCCGTCTCCGCGACCGAGCCGCTGGACTTCACCACGATGTCGAGCACCCGGCTGGGCCTGGCCGTGGTGGGCTGCCTGGCGCGCAAGCACCGGCTGACGGTGTCCTTCCGGCCCTCCTCCCGCGGCGGCACGGGCGCGGTGGTCCTCATCCCGCGCGAGCTGGTGACCCAGCAGCGGCAGGAGCAGGGCGCCGCCCCCGCGGCCGTGCCCGCCCCGGCCGCCGCCCGTGCCGTGCTGCCGCGGCCCGCCGCGGGCGAGCCGCGCGCCGAGCGGACCCCCCGGGCCCCGCACGCGGCCCGGACGGCCCCGGCCCCCCAGGCGCCCCCGATGCCCCGGACGGCCCCGGCCGTCCCCGCCCCGGCCGAGTCCGCTCCCGTCGCGCCCGCCCCGGCCGCCGCCCGCGGCGTCGAGGGCGCGGAGGCGGAGGTGCACGGGCTGCCCAAGCGGCCCCGGGGGCAGACCCTTGCGGCCGCGTCCCGCCACGAGCGGCCGTCCGAGCCCGTCCGGCAGCAGCCGCGCCCGGGAGCGGGCGAGCGCTTCCGCGCCTTCCGCCAGGCCGTCAGGGGCGGCGGCTCCGAGGACACCGGTTCCCACGCCCTCGGCCCCGGCGGCACGGGCTCCCACACCTTCGGCTCCCGCGACGCCGGGGTCCGCGCCACCGGCTTCGACCCCACCGGCTTCGACCCCACCGGCTTCGACGACACCGGCTTCGACGACACCGGCTCCCACGGCGGACCCCGCGACGGCGGCCCCGCCGGCCGGGAGTGACCCTTCCTTCCCGAGCGGACTTCCCTCCGGGCGTCCCGGGGCCTGGCGCCCGCGGACGTGACGCCCTTCGACGCCCGCCGGCCCGTCCCGGAGGAACCCGGGGACCCTCCGGGACGGGACCGGCACCGGACAACAGATTGGAGGCGGGGGTCGGACCCGCCCGGCGGCACGTCCGCCGGGCCCGGCCCCGTGACACCCATGCAGACCACTGACCGCGACCTCGACTGGTTGCTGCAGAACCTCCTGGAGAAGACTCCGGGCACCCGGCACGCCCTCGTGCTGTCGAGAGACGGCCTCAAGCTCTGCTGGTCGCCCGGCCTGTCGACCGACCAGGCCGACCAGCTGGCGGCGATCGCCTCGGGCATCCAGAGCCTGTCGCACGGTGCGTCGATCGAGTTCGGCGACGGCACCGGCGGCGTCCGCCAGTCGATGACCGAGTTCCACGGCGGCCTGCTGTTCATCGTGGAGGCCGGCGAGGGCGCGCACCTCGCCCTGGTCGCCGCCGAGGACGCCGACCCGGGGATCATCGGCCACAACATGGACGAGCTGGTGGAGCAGCTCGGCGAGCACCTGAGCGCGCCGCCGCGCATGCCGGACGCGTCGAGCGGGACGCCATGACCCGACGACCCGTCCACAGCGAGGACCCGGACCGGCTCTACACCGTCACCGGCGGGCGGAGCCGGGCCGACGACAGCGCCTTCGACCTGGTCACGCTCATCGTGAGCGAGTCCGAGCCGTCCCCGGGCATGCAGTCCGAGCACGTCCGGATCCTCACCCTGTGCCGGCGGCCCACGGCGGTCGTCGAGGTCGCCGCGGAGCTCGGCCTGCCCGTGGGCATCGTGAAGATCCTGCTCGCCGACCTCCACGACACGGGCCGTGTCAGCGCCCGTCATCCGAGGGCGGCCCACTCCCGGGCGGAGCTGCCCGACCCCGAACTCCTGAAGCAGGTGCTCGTTGGACTCCAGAACCTCTGAGCGCGCCGCCCGCGTCCCGCTGCCGGCCACCGCGGACAACGCTCTCAAGATCGTCATAGCCGGCGGCTTCGGCGTGGGCAAGACCACCATGGTCCGGTCGATCAGCGAGATCCGCCCGCTGAACACCGAGGAGACCATGACGCAGGCCGGCCTCGGCATCGACGAGACGGCGGGGGTCCGGTCCAAGACCACCACCACCGTCGCGTTCGACTTCGGCCGGATCAGCCTCAACGAGCAGATGGTCCTCTACCTGTTCGGCGCCCCCGGCCAGGAGCGGTTCTGGTTCCTCTGGGACCGGCTGTTCGCGGGCACGCTGGGGGCCGTCGTCCTCGTCGACACCCGCCGGCTGGAGGACTCCTGGTACGCCATCGACCGGCTGGAGCACCACGGCACGCCCTTCATCGTGGCCCGCAACAACTTCGGCGACCCCACGCACTCGCTGGAGCAGGTGCGGGACGCGCTGTCGCTCTCCGACGACATCCCGCTGGTCGACTGCGACGCCCGTGACCGGGAGTCCAGCAAGGCGGTGCTGATCGCCCTCGTGAACCACCTCTACGCCCTGTCCTCCGTCCGGGAGATGACCCGATGACCGACAGCCTCACCCCCGCCGGCGCCCCGGCCGCCCCCGCGGGCTGCCCGGCCCACGACGGCGCCGTGGTGCTGAGCGGGCTGCAGTTCCAGCAGGCGCCCGCCGACCTGTACCGGGACCTGCGGCGCCGTCACGGCGCGGTGGCGCCGGTCGAGCTGGACGGCGGGGTGCCCGCCTGGCTGGTGCTCGGCTACCGCGAGGTGCACTACGTCACCAGCAACGACGAGCTGTTCGCCCGCGACTCGCGGCGCTGGCACGCGTGGGACGTCATCCCGGAGGACTGGCCGCTGCTGCCGTACGTCGGCTACCAGCCGTCGGTGCTGTTCACCGAGGGCGCCGAGCACCGGCGCCGCTCCGGCGCGATCAGCGACGCCCTCTTCGGCGTCGACCAGTTCGAGCTGCAGGCGACCTGCGAGCAGATCGCCGACGAGCTGATCGACGCCTTCTCCGGGCGCGGCCACGCCGACCTGATGGCCGAGTACGCCCACCAGCTGCCGCTGCTCGCCGTCGTCCGGATGTGCGGCCTGCCCGGCGGGGAGACCGACGCCCTGGTGCGCGACCTGGCGGCCTCGCTCGACGCGGGGCCGGACGACGACCCGGTGGCGGCGTACGGGCGCGTCCAGGAGCGCATCCAGCTCCTGGTGGAGGAGAAGCGCGAGCGGCCCGGCGCGGACATCCCGTCCCGGCTGGTCCTCCACCCGGCGGGCCTGACGGACGAGCAGATCGTCCAGGACCTCATCTCGGTGATCGCCGCCGCCCAGCAGCCCACCGGCAACTGGATCGGCAACACGCTGCGGCTGATGCTCACCGACGAGCGGTTCGCGGTGAGCCTGTCCGGCGGCCGCCGCAGCGTCGGCCAGGCCCTCAACGAGGTGCTGTGGGAGGACACGCCCACGCAGAACTTCATCGGCCGCTGGGCCGCCCGCGACACCGAGCTCGGCGGCCGCCGCATCCGCCAGGGCGACCTGCTGATCCTGGGCCTGGCCGCCGCCAACACCGACCCGCAGGTGCGCCCGGACGCCGCCGCGGGCGCGGCCGGCAACCAGGCGCACCTGTCGTTCAGCCACGGCGAGCACCAGTGCCCCTACCCGGCGCCCGAGCTGGCCGAGGTGATGGCCAAGGCCGCCGTCGAGGTGCTGCTGGACCGCCTGCCCGACGTGGTGGTGGCGGTCGACGCGGACGAGCTGATGTGGCGTCCGTCGGTGTGGATGCGCGGACTGGCCGCCCTGCCGGTGGAGTTCTCCCCCGCGCCGGCCGCTCGGACGCACTGACATCCGGCGCCCCGGCACTGCGTGCCCCGGCCCCGCGTGCCCCGGCCCCGCGTGCCCCGGAGTCCGGAGCGCCGACACCCCCCGGGCGGCCGCCGTGCCCGCGCCGGCCGCCCGGGGCCGGCGGCCCCGGCCCCGGGGGGCCCGCCCGCTACTGCGCGGCGCCGGCCGCGCCGGTCCGGCCGACGGGCGTGAAGCGCACGGGCACCGACTGGGGCCCGCGGGTGAAGACGCCGGTCTCCACGGGGGTGAAGCCGTCCGCGAGGCGGATGTCGGGCATGGCGTCGAGCAGCTGGTCGACGCCGACCTCGACCTCCGCCTTCGCGAGGAGCGCGCCCACGCAGAAGTGCCGGCCCAGGGCGAAGGCGAGGTGGTCGGCGGCCGCGGAGAACGCGTTGGTCGCCGTCAGGTCCTCGCGGAAGATGTCGAAGCGGTCCGGGTCCGCGTAGCGGCGGTCGTCCCGGTTGGCCGCGCCGATCAGGCAGGTCACGGTGGAGCCCGCGGGTATGGTGCCGCCGCTGACCTCGACGTCCGCCGACACCTGGCGCATGATCATGTGCACCGGCGGGGTGTAGCGCAGCGTCTCGGCGAACGCCCGCGCGATCAGGCTGCGGTCCTTCTGCACGGCGGCGAGCTGCTCGGGGTGCTGGAGCAGGTTCGCGAAGATCGAGGCGATCGCCTTGTCGGTGGTCTCGCCGCCCGCCGCCAGCAGCAGGCTGCAGAACGCCTTGACGTCCTCGTCGCTCATCCGGGTGCCGTCGACCTCCGCCGCGCAGAGCGAGGAGAGCAGGTCGTCACCGGGGTTCTCCCGGCGCTCCTGGATGATCGGAAGCATGTACTCGGCGAACTCCTCGCGGGTCCGCAGGCCGGACGCCGTCACCTCCGGGTCCTGGCTGAGGTTGCCGAGGAAGGCGATGACCGAGGTGTACCAGCCGTGGAACCTGGCGTGGTCGCCCTTGTCGAGGCCCAGCATGTCGGCGATGACGTTCACCGGGAAGTGGGTGGCGTAGTCGGTGACCAGGTCCGCCTCGCCGGTGGCGCGGAAGCGGTCGATGAGGTCGCGGGAGTTGCCCTCGATGACCGGGAGGAACTTCTCCTGCAGGGCGCTGCCGCGGAAGGCGGGGGCCACCAGGGCGCGGCGCACGGAGTGCTCCCGGCCGCTGAGCTGCAGGATCGTGCGGCCGTGCACCGGCTCCAGCTGCCAGCCGTAGTTGTCCGTCGTCCAGGCGGACTCCCTGTCCTTGAACGCGCGCTCGACGTCCTCGTACCGCGAGACGATCCAGCTCTGCATGGGTTCGTGCCAGATCAGGGGGAACTCGTCCCGCATGATGCGGTAGGCCGCGTAGGGGTCGGCCGCGAAAGCGGGGGAGAGGATGTCGGGAGCCTGCTGAGCGGTGGTCATGTGACTTACCCCAGGGAATGGTTGGGACCGTCCCACCAGGGTAGGCAGGCAAGATCATGCTGGTCTAGTCCGGCCCGACCCCGAATCTCCACGATCCGTCCCCGCGGTGTGCGCGGACGGCGGGACCCCGCCGGGCGCGCCGGCGGGGTCCCGGGCCGCCCCTCAGCAGATCCGCGGCAGCTGCTCGCCCAGCGGCAGGTCCACCACCCGCGTGCCGCCGAGCCCGGTCCGGGCCACCACCATGCCCGGGTGGTCCGCCGTGCACTCGCCGACCACCGCCGCGCCCGCGCCCAGCGGGTGCGCCCGCATCGCCGCCAGCACCGCGTCGGCCTCCGCCCGGGGCACGAACGCCACCAGCCGCCCCTCGTTGGCCACGTACCAGGGGTCCAGGCCCAGCATCCCGCAGGCGTTGGCCACCTCCGGCGGGACCGGCACGCTGCGCTCCTGCACCACCACGCCGACGCCCGCCGCCGCCGCGATCTCGCACAGCGCGGCCGCCAGGCCGCCGCGGGTCGGGTCGCGCAGCACGTGCAGGTCCCGGGTGGCGGCGAGCATGGCCTCCACCAGGCCGCCCAGGGCGGCGCAGTCGCTCTCCACCTCCACCCCGAACTCCAGGCCCTCCCGCACGCTCAGCACCGCCACCCCGTGCAGGCCCACCGGGCCGCTGACGATCACCACGTCGCCGGGGACCGCCCGCTGCGGGCGGATGTCCACGCCGTCCGGGACCAGCCCGATCCCGGACGTGCACAGGTACACGCCGTCGCCGTGCCCGGCCTCGACCACCTTGGTGTCCCCGGTGGCGACCTGCACGCCCGCCGTGCGGGCGGCGGCGCCGACCGCCTCGGCGACCCGCGCCACCACCGCGGTCCCGACCCCTTCCTCCAGGACGAAGGCGCAGGACAGGTACGCGGGGCGGGCGCCGCTCATGGCCAGGTCGTTGACGGTGCCGTTGACGGCCAGGTCGCCGATGGAGCCGCCGGGGAAGAAGAGCGGCCGCACCACGAAGGTGTCGGTGGAGAACGCCAGCCGGGCCCCGCCCAGGTCGAGCACCGCCGAGTCGGCGAGGGCGGCGAGCGTCCCGTTGCCGTAGGCGGGGGCGAAGACGTGCCGCACCAGCTCGGCGGAGAGGGCCCCGCCGCCGCCGTGGCCCATCACGACGCGGGGGTGGTCGCGCAGCGGCGCCGGGCAGGTCCAGCCGGAGACGTCGGGCGCTCCGGCCCCCGCGGGGGCGGCGGGGGCGGTCTCGGTGTCAGACAACGGGGCTCGCCTCCACGGACGGCGTGACGGGGGACGGTGTGCCGGGGGGCGGTGCGGCGGGGGAGGGCGCGGCGGACCGGGCCGCCGGCCCGCCCAGGCGCCGGTACAGGTGGTACGCCGCGCAGGCGCCCTCGCTGGAGACCATCGTGGCGCCCAGCGGGGTGCGCGGGGTGCACGCGGTGCCGAAGGCCTCGCACTCGTGCGGCTTGATCAGGCCCTGCAGCACCTCGCCGCTGCGGCACTCCGCCGGCTCGCGGGTGGCGATGCCCTCCACGGCGAAGCGCGCCTCGGCGTCGTACGCCCGGTACCGCTCCGAGAGCCGCCAGCCGCTGTCCGGGATGGTGCCGATGCCGCGCCACGCCCGGTCGACGACCTCGAAGACGTCGGCGAGCACGGCCCGCGCCGCCGGGTTGCCCTCGGGCCGCACCGCACGGGCGTACGCGTTGTCGACGGTGTGCTCCCCGCGCTCCAGCTGCCGCACGGCCCGCCGGACGCCCTCCAGGATGTCCAGCGGTTCGAAGCCCGTGACCACGACCGGAACCCGGTACCGCTCCGCCAGCGGCGGGTACTCCGCCACCCCCATGACGCTGCACACGTGCCCGGCCGCGAGGAACGCCTGCACCCGGCAGGAGGGGGAGCGCATGACCGCCTCGATGGCGGGGGGCACCCGCACGTGCGAGACCAGCATGCTGAAGTTGCGGACGCCGAGCCGGTGGGCCTGGAGCACCGCCATGGCATTGGGCGGCGCGGTGGTCTCGAAGCCGATGCCGAAGAAGACCACCTCGCGGTCCGGGTTCCGCCGTGCGATCCGCAGCGCGTCCAGCGGCGAGTACACGACGCGGACGTCGCCCCCCTCGCCGCGCACCCGGAACAGGTCGCGCCCGGTGCCCGGCACCCGCAGCATGTCGCCGAAGGAGCAGAAGACCACCCCCGGCCGGGAGGCGATCTCCAGCGCCTTGTCGATGACCTCCAGCGGCGTCACGCACACCGGGCAGCCGGGGCCGTGGATCAGCTCGACCTCCTCCGGCAGCAGCTGGTCGATGCCGTGCCGGATGATCGAGTGGGTCTGCCCGCCGCACACCTCCATCAGCGCCCACGGCCGGGTCACCGCCGCCCTGATGTCCTCCAGCAGGCGCCGGGCCGCCGCCGGGTCCTGGAACTCCTCGACGTACCTCACGCCTGCGCCTCCCCCTCGTGCTCGCGGGCGGCCTGCTCCCAGACGTCGCCGAACTCCTCCTCCAGCAGCCCGAGGCCCTCGAAGAGGGCGAGCGTCTGCCGCGCCGACTCCTCGTCCAGCCGCTGCAGCGCGAAGCCGACGTGCACGATGGCGTACTCGCCGACCCGCAGGTCCGGCAGGTACTCCAGGCAGACGTCCTTCACCACGCCGCCGAAGTCGACGGACGCCATCCGCACGCCGTCCCGCTCCTCGATCTCCAGCACTCTGCCGGGTACCGCCAGGCACATCGGGCTGTCTCCTCTCGTCCGCCGGGGCGTCCGGCCGTTCCGTCGCCGTGTCGTGTCGTGTCGTGGTGTCGCTGTCGGTGTCGTCCGGTCGTCCCGTCGTCGGGCGCCGGGCCGCCCGGCCGGCCGGGGCCCCCGGGAGACCCGGGAGCCCCGGCCGGTCAGGCCGTGCGCGCGGCGACGACCAGCTGGCCCAGGGCCAGCCCCCCGTCGCCCGGCGGGACCAGGCGGTGCCGCAGCACCGTGAAACCGTCGCGGCGCAGGCCCCGCGCGCAGTCGGCGGCCAGCAGCGCGTTGGCGAGGACACCCCCGCTCAGCGCCACCGTGTCCAGCCCGTGCCGGGCGCGGGCCTCGGCGCAGACCCGCCGGACCAGGCCCGCCACGGCGGCGTGGAAGCGCGCCGCGACCACCCCCGCCGGCGCGCCGCGCCGCAGGTCGGAGACGGCGGCCGCCAGCACGGGCGCCGGGTCCGCGGCCAGCGGCCGCCCCGGGCCCGGCGCCCGCAGCGCGAAGCGGTACCCCGGCCCGGCCGGGCCGCCCCAGGCCGCCGCGGCGGCCTCCAGCTCCAGGGCGGCCTGCGCCTCGTACCCGGCCCGGTGGCACACCCCGGCCAGCGAGGAGACCGCGTCGAAGAGGCGGCCCATGCTGGAGGTCGGCACGCAGCCCGTGCCGCGCTCCAGCTGCCGCGCCAGCACCGGCCGCTCCTCCTCCGGGCAGGCGGCGGTGCACGGCAGGTCGGCCGCCCAGGGCAGGCCCGCCGCCCGCAGGTGCGCCAGCGCCATCCGGTACGGGCGGCGCACCGCCGCGTCGCCGCCCGGCAGCGGCACGTACGCCAGGTGCGCGAACCGGCGGAAGCCCGCGTAGTCGGCCAGCAGGAACTCGCCGCCCCACACCGCGCCGTCGTCGCCGTGGCCGGTGCCGTCGAAGGCGACGCCGACCACCGGGCGGGTGCCGTCCAGGCCGTTCTCCGCCATGCAGGCCGCGACGTGCGCGTGGTGGTGCTGCACCAGCCGCAGCGGCCGGCCCGCCGCCCGCTCGCGCGCCCACCGCGCCGAGCGGTAGCCGGGGTGCCGGTCGGCAGCCAGCAGGCCGGGGGAGACGCCGGTCAGGGCCTCCAGGTGCCGCTCGGCGGCGCCGAAGGCGGTCAGGGCCGCCAGGCCGTCCATGTCGCCGACGTGCGCCGACAGCCAGGCGCGGCGCCCCTCGCCGAGGCAGAACGCGTTCTTCAGGTCCCCGCCCACCGCGAGTGCGGGCGCCACCGGTACCGGCAGCGCCACCGGCAGCGGCGCGTACCCGCGCGAGCGGCGCACCGGCAGCGCCTCGCCGTCCACCACCCGCACCACCGAGTCGTCGCAGGGCACCGCGATCGGCCGGTCGTGGACCAGCCAGGCGTCGGCGATCCCCGCCAGCCGCTCCAGGGCCTCGTCGTCGCCGGTGGCGATGGGCTCCCCGGCGCGGTTGCCGCTCGTCATGACGAGCAGCCGGGGGCCGGGCGGGTCGCCGGGCAGGCCCAGCAGCAGGTGGTGCAGCGGCGTGTACGGCAGCACCACCCCCAGGTCGGCGCTGCCGGGCGCGACGGCGTCCGCCACCGGGGGCGCGTCGGCGGGCAGGGCGGCGCCGGTGCGGCGTCGCAGCAGCACGATCGGGCGGGCGGCGCCGGTCAGCAGGGCGCGCTCGGCGGGTCCGACGCGGACCAGCCGCTCCACGTCGGCCAGGTCACGGGCCATCAGGGCGAACGGCTTGTCCCCGCGCGCCTTGCGGCGGCGCAGCAGGGCCACGGCCGCCCCGTCGCCGGCGTCGCAGGCCAGGTGGTAGCCGCCCACGCCCTTGACCGCCACCACCGCGCCCCGCGCCAGCAGCCGCCGGGCCTGCGCCACCGGGTCCGCCCCGGGCACCGCGCCCGGGCCCACCAGCCGCAGCCGGGGGCCGCAGTCGGGGCAGGCGACCGGCTGCGCGTGGAAGCGGCGGTCGGACGGGTCGCGGTACTCGTGCGCGCAGCGCGGGCACATCGGGAAGCCGGCCATGGTCGTCGCCGCCCGGTCGTACGGCAGGCCGGTGACGACGGTGAAGCGCGGCCCGCAGTGCGTGCAGACGGCGAAGGGGTGCCGGTGGCGCCGGTCCGCCGGATCGCGCACCTCGGCCAGGCAAGCGCCGCAGACGGCCGTGTCGGCCGGGACGAGGGTGCGGGCGGCGCCCCCGCCGCGGGAGGCGGCGACGGCGAAGCCGGCGGCGCCCGTCGCGGGCAGCTCCTCGTGGACGACGGACTCCACGGCGGCCAGCGGCGGCGCCTCCGCGCCGATCCGGGCGCAGAAGGCGGCGACGGCCTCCGGCGGGCCCTCCACCTCGGCGACGACGCCCTCGGCGGTGTTGGCGACGTGGCCCGACAGGCCCAGTCCGACGGCCAGCGCGTGTGCGAACGGCCGGAAGCCGACACCCTGCACCACCCCGCGCACGGTCACCCGCCGCCGCTCGGCCGCGGCGGGTGCGACGGCGGGGGCGGCTCCCCCGGCCCCCGTCACGGGCGGGTGCGGGCGGGGTCGTCGCGGACGGCGGAGCCGTGGTGGCCGGGGGCCGTCCCGTGGGCGTGCTCCCCGGCCGGAGGACCGTCGTCGCCGGGTCCGCGGCCGTGGTGGTCGCCCTGGTCGCGCCCGTGGCCGTGGTCGTGTCCGTGGTCGCGGTCGTGGTCGTGGTCGTGGTCGTGTCCGTGGTCGCGGCCGGTCCCGTGCCCGTGCGCCCCGCCCACCGCCAGGCGGGCCATCACCGGCCGGTGCGCCGGGACACCCCGCTGCACCGCGACCGCCCGGTCCAGCAGCAGCCCGACCCCCTCGCCGCGCCGTACGGAGGTGAAGACCACCTCCACCCCCGGGTTGACCTGCTGCACCGCCGCCAGGAACGCCTCCCGGTCGAAGCCGGCCGGACCGGCGAGGTCCGCCTTGGTGACCACCACCAGCTGGGCGAGCCCGAACGCCGTCGGGTACTTCAGCGGCTTGTCCTCGCCCTCGGTCACCGACGCCAGGACCACCCGCAGCGACTCGCCCAGGTCGTAGGAGGCCGGGCAGACCAGGTTGCCGACGTTCTCCACGAACAGCAGCCGCACGCCGTCCGGCAGCCACCCGTCCAGGTGGCGGCCGAGCATGCCCGCCTCCAGGTGGCACAGCCCGTCGGTGAGCACCTGCTTCACGGGCGCGCCGGAGCGCGCCAGCCGCCGCGCGTCGTTCTCCGTGGCCAGGTCCGCGGTGAGGGCCGCGACCGGCACCCCGCGCTCGCGGGCGCGGGTCAGCTCGGCCTCCAGCAGCGCCGTCTTGCCGCTGCCGGGGCTGGAGAGCAGGTTGACCACGGCGGTCCCGCGCGCGGCCAGGGCGGCGCGCAGCCGCTGCGCGCCGCGGTCGTTCTCGGCGAGCACGGCCTGCTGGAGTTCGGCGACACGGCACACGGGGGATCAGCCCTCCTCGGGGACGGTGGGACGGGCCGGGCGGTCGGCCCAGCGCACGGCGGCGATCTGCAGCTCCCGCCCGGACAGCAGCTCCGCCGCGGCGCCGCCGCACCGCGGGCAGCCGAGCCGCGGCGGCATGCCGGTGTCCCACTCCCCGCCGCAGGGGCCGCAGCGGGCCCGGCCGGGCACGGCCTCGGTGCGCAGCTCGGCGCCCTCCAGGACGGTGCCCTCGCAGGCGAGCGAGAAGCAGAAGTGCAGGGAGTCGGGCACCACCCCGGCGAGTTCGCCGACCCGCAGGTGCACGCGCTCCACGGTGCGTCCGTCCGCCTCCGGCCCCACGGCCCGCGCAACCTCCTCGACCTGCCCCACCACGGCCAGCGCGATCGACATCTCGTGCACGGGGGATCGGCCTCTCTGCGGTGGGCGGCCCGACCGGTCCATTACAGGCCGGACCTGCGGGGGGCCCGTCCCGCCACGCCGCCGCCGGGCGGCGGCGTCCGCCGTTCGGGCCCGGGGCGGCGGCTCACATCGCACGCATCCTCAGGTAGCGCCTCAGGTCCGGCAGGTTGACGGCGACGACGGCCGCGACGGCGGCGACGGCGGCCAGGGCGGCCACGGCGACGGTGGGCTTCCGCATGGTGCTCTGCTCCTCGGTCTCGTCCGGTACGGAGGTCCCGTCCGGTGGTGTCCCGCCGCGGCCGGACCGCGGTCCGGCCGCCCGCGGGCCGTCAGCCGGCGGCGGGCGCCGGCCGGCGCAGCTCGTCCCGCACGACCCGCAGGACGAGGCGGACGGCCTCGTCCACGGCGGCGGCGACGGGTGCGCTCAGGCCGATGCCCTCCTCCAGGCAGGCGGGTTCGCACCCCACGACGAGCACCCGGCGCGGCCTGCCGCAGCCGGTGCCCGCGCTGAGGGTGTCCAGCAGCGACAGGACGGCGTCCGGGGTCATCCGGTGGCCGTCCAGGACCGCGCCCGGAGGCCCGGCCGCGCCCTCGGCGGAGGCGTCGACGAGGCGGAGGGTGCCCGGGGGGCCGCCCCGCGCGAGGGCGTCCACCAGGACCGCCGTGCGGCAGTCGTCGAGCAGCCGGTACGCCAGGTGGACCCCGCGCACCCCGGCGTCGACGACCTCGACGCCCTCCGGCAGCCGCTGCGCGGCCAGCCGCCGGACCACCTCCACGCCGAAGCCGTCGTCGCCGAGGAAGACGTTGCCGATGCCCGCGACCAGGACCTCCCCGGCCGCGCCGGTGCCGTCGGTGCTCACGCGTCCTCCAGGGGGGCCACCTCGTCGGGCCGGAAGTACAGGAAGCGGCCCTGCACGCGGCGGAGCTCCGCCCCCGGGTCGCCGTCGACCGTGACCGCCAGGTGCACGCCGCCGTCCACGTCGTGCACCACGGCCTCGACCAGGGCGCCCCGGCCGTGCAGGAAGAGGTCTTGGGCGTCGGTGCGCCGCCGCCCGGGGCGGATCACCACGCGGCTGCCCGCGGCCACCGCCACGCCGTCGACCAGCACCCGGTCGCGGGACGGGTCCACGGAGCGGTCGGCCGCCGGGTCCCACCACGGCACGCCGGGCGGCGGCCCGGGGGCACCCGGGGGGCCGTCCGGCGCGGGCGGGGACGGCTGCCGGGGCCCGGTGGCCTCCCGCAGCGCCCGCACCGCGCCGTGCAGCCGGTCCAGCACCTCGGGCGGCAGCGAGTCGGCCAGGTCGACGGCGGCCGCCGCCCGGTCGTCGGTGCCGCGCGCCTCCCGCTTCTCCTGCTCGGTGAGGGCGGCGGTGCGCAGCGCCAGGATCTCGTCGATCTCGGTCGCGTCGTACAGCGCCCCGGGGCTCTCCGGGGCGATCCGCGGGTGGTCCTCCAGGACGATGGGGGAGGCGAGCACCACGTCGGCGGTGCCCCCGGTGCCCGCCAGGACCGGCCAGGCGTGCTCGTTGCGGCACTCGGCGACGGCCGCCCGCGCCCACTCCGGGGGGTCCGTCGGCGAGACGAAGGAGCCCGCCGTCAGGCCCAGCACCAGGTGGGCGGAGACCAGGGAGCGGGTCAGCGCCTCCTCCCGGCCGCCGTCCGCGGTGTTCCGGCCCCGGTCCTCCGCGCCGCCGTACCCGCGGCCGTCCACGCCGTCCCCGTCACCGGTCCAGGCGGAGGTGTTCTCCACCGACGCGGTGACCCGGAGCACCCGGCAGGGGCCGGGCACCTCCACCGCGCCGAGCCGCAGCACGCCGTCCACGCGCTCGCGCCGCCGCAGCAGCCGCCCGGCCACGGCGCCGGAGGCGTCCCGGACGGTCTCCGCCTCCTCGCCGGCCTCCCGGCGGAACGGCAGGACGGCGCCCTCCTCGCAGAGCCCGGCGACGTCCACCCGCACCTCGACCCGCTCCTCCACGCCCTCGTCCCAGGGCACCAGCACCCGGTCCGGCAGCTCCAGCGCGTCCGTGTCCTCGAAGCCGCCGCCGGGCAGCGCCCGCTGGACGGTGCGGCGCCGGGCGTGCAGGAACCGCAGCTCGGCGTGGAGGACCGCGCCGCGCCGCGGCTCCGCGAGGACCTCGGTGCGCAGCGCGGAGTGCTCGCCCGAGTCCGTGCCCCCGGCCCAGGCCGGGGGGACGAGCACCCCGAACTGCCAGCGCAGCCGGTTCTTCGCCGCCGAGGCGCGGTAGGGGTAGAGGACGTAGCCCTCCAGGAGCACGGCGTCGGCCACCGCGCGGGCGGCGGCGAAGCAGGGAGCGGGGGCCCCGGTCCGGCCCGGCGCGGTCACGGCTCCGGGTCCGGCTCCGGGTCCGGCGGGCGGCAGGTCGGCGGTGGTCACGGTGCGGTCCCCTCGGCGGCGGCGGCGGCGGTAGCGGGCGGTGCGGCCGACGCGGTGGCCGGTGCCGCCGCGGGTGCGGCGGCGGGCCGGTCCGGCCCTCCGGCCGCGTCGAGCAGGTCCCCGACGGCGGCCTCCCAGGACGGGAGGGCCCGCCGGGAGCGGTAGGCGAGCAGGGCGTCCAGGGCGGCCCGGGGGAGCCGGATCCAGCCGCAGTCGGGGAAGTGCAGGTCGACGGCCTCTCGCCACACCCCGGACGGCATCCGGCAGACCGCCTCCCGGTCCCACGGCACGGGGTGCACCCGGAAGCCCCCGGGACCGCTGAAGGCGGTGCCGGAGAAGAGGAGCAGCAGCGGCGCCTCGCCGTCCTCCAGGGCGGCGAAGTACCGCGCGGACGCCACGTCCATGTCGTACGTGCAGGGCACCGGCAGGTCCACCTCGGTCTCGCCGGTGAACCCGGGCACCACCACCGACACCTGCGCGAAGTGCAGCGGTCGCAGGGTCTCGCCCCACCGCTCCCGCCCGCCGAACAGGTCGTGCAGCCGGTCGGCCTCGGCGGGGGAGTAGCGGCGGCGGGCCGGTTCGATGCGGATCTGGCAGCGCAGGGCGAGGGCGTGGACCCGCTCCCCGCCGGCGGCGGTGACACGCAGCCGGAAGACCAGGGTGGGCCCGGCCGCGTACCGGTCGGCGTGCACGCCGGTGCAGGCGAAGTCCAGTCCGGTCACGGCCGCCCGCCCTCCCGCCCCGCCTGGGCGCTCTCCCGTGCCGCCCCGCTCTGCCCTGCCGCCCCGCCCTCCCGTGCCGCCCCGCTCTGCCCTGCCGCCCCGCCCTCCCGTGCCGCCCCGCCCTCCCGTGCCGCCCCGCCCTCCCGTGCCGCCCCGTCCTGCCGTGCCGCCCCGTCCTGCCGCGTCACGGCGACGGCGCGCTCCGCCAGCCGGCCGAAGTACGCGTCGAGCTCCGCGCGGGCCTCGGCGCCGCCGTCGAAGCCCCGCCAGTGCAGGCGCATCCGGCCCACCAGCCCGTACGCGTCGTCGACCGGCACCAGGTAGCAGTCGCCGCGGTCGCCGGTGCGGCGGACCAGCAGCGCCTCCACGTCGGGCTGGAGCAGCCCGGCCAGCGGGGAGGAGCCGAGGACGGCCTCCCACGCCTCCGGGTCCGGCGCGCCCTCGGTGGCCCCGGCGGGGCTGGGATAACAGGCCACCAGGCGGCCCAGCGCGGAGTTGCGGAAGAAGAACGCCACCGCGACGGGGACGCCCAGCGCCTCCCAGGCGGCCGCGTCGAGCCGGATCCCGGGGTCGGCGAGCCGGCGGTCGGGCACGGTGCGGAACCGGCCGCCCCCGGCCCCCGGCCGGTCGAAGAGCAGCGCGCAGGCCGTGCAGGCGCACGCCAGGGCGCGCCGCTCGGTGTCGGCCAGGTGCCGGTGGTCCTCCGCCAGGCGGCCGCCGCACAGCTCGCACCGCGGCGGCCCCGACGGCCGCGGCGCGGTGAGGCGCCGCAGCACGCCCAGCCCGGCGCCCGGCCCCGCGCCCCGCCGGACGGCCGGGGGGCCGGGGGCGCGGTGCCCCGTCACGGCGCACCCGCCGGGCGGCTGCCGATCTGCAGCAGGGCGGGCTGCCGGCCGGCGGGCCGCAGCTCCACCGCGGCCACCTCGGGCGCGAAGCAGGCGAGCGCCTCCTCGATCCGCTGCCGGGTCGCCTCGGCGGTGCTCGGGCAGCCGCAGCCGCCGCCCTCGCGCGGGGCCAGCCGCAGCACGCCCTCCGCCTCGTCCAGCGACTCGACCTCGACCGCCGTCGCGGCGCGGGCCGCGCGCAGCGCCCGGCCGACGCGGGCGGCGGTGTCCTCGGGGTGCAGGTCGTGCAGGACCAGCAGGGCGGAGACCAGGTCGTCCTCGAGCAGCGCGGGCGGCAGGGCGCCGTCCGGTCCGGAGAGGAGCGCCACGGCGCGGGCCAGGCCCGCGCCGTAGAACCCGGTCAGGGCGCGGACGAGGTCCTCCCCGGCGGCGGCCGCCGCCGGGCCGCCGTCCGCGGCGAGCCGGTCCAGGGCCTCCTCGACGCGCCGCCCGGCCGCCTCGGCGGCGCTCATCCGGCCATTCCGCTCAGCCCGGTGGGCACGTGGAGCTTCTCCACGGTCCGGCCGCCGCCGACGTACATGTGCACGCCGCACGGCAGGCAGGGGTCGAAGCTGCGCACGGCCCGCATGATGTCGATGCCCTTGAAGTCCTCCGGGGGGTTCTCCTCGAAGATCGGCGTGTTCTGCACCGCGTCCTCGTAGGGGCCGGGGGTGCCGTAGGTGTCGCGGACGCTGGCGTTCCACGGCGTCGGCGGGTACGGGTGGTAGTTGGCGATCCTCCCGTCGCGGATCACCATGTGGTGCGAGAGGACGCCGCGCACGGCCTCGGTGAAGCCGCAGCCGACGGCCTCGTCCGGCACCTCGAACCTCTCCCAGGTCTGCGTGCGGCCCGCCCGGACCTCCTCCAGCCCCTTCTCGGCGAAGTGCAGCGCCATCGCGGCCGCGTACGCCTGGAAGTAGGTGCGGGCCCGGTTGCGCTCCAGGGCGTTGCTCCAGCGCGGGATCCTCCACTCGAAGGTCGTCTCCGGCCTGGTCATGGTCCGCGGCAGGTTGATGACGACGCTGCTGCCGGTGGCCTTCACGTACCCGGTGTCGACCAGCCCGGACAGGGCGGTGGACCAGAGCCGGGCGATGGGGCCGCCGCCGGTGTCCAGCGCCAGGTGGTCCGTGCCGTCGAACCAGCGCGGCGACATCACCCAGCTGTACTTCCCGCCGAAGTCGCGCTTCTGCGGCTGGGGGATGGTGTGCTGGTTCCACGGGTGGCGCGGGTCGACCGGGTTGCCCAGCGGGTCGTGGGTGACGAACAGCTCCTGGCCCTCCCAGTCCTGGTAGTAGGAGCTGCCGAGCAGGATGCGGATGCCGAGGTTGATCTCGGTGAGGTCGTTGGTGACGAGCTTCCCGTCGACCACCACGCCCGGGGTGACGAACATTCTCCGTCCCCAGTCGGACATGTTCCGGTACGTGAAGTCGCAGTGCTCCGGGTCGTTGAGCGAGCCCCAGCAGCCGAGCAGGATCCGGCGGCGGCCGACCTCCTCGTAGCCGGGCAGCGCCTCGTAGAAGAAGTCGAAGAGGTCGTCGTGGAGCGGCACGACGCGCTTCATGAACTCCACGTACCGCATCAGCCGGCTGAGGTAGTCCGTGAAGAGCTGCACGGACGCCACCGTGCCGACACCGCCGGGGTAGAGCGTGGAGGGGTGCACGTGGCGGCCCTCCATCAGGCAGAACATCTCCCGCGTGTACCGGCTGACCTGCAGCGCCTCACGGTAGAACGCGCCCTCCAGGGGGTTCAGCGACCGCATGACGTCCGCGATGGTGCGGTACCCGTGCTCGGCGGCGTGCGGGGCCTCGGTGCGCTCGGCCAGCTCCAGGACGCCGGGGTTGGTCTCCCGGACCATGCGCTCGCAGTAGTCGACCCCCACCAGGTTCTCCTGGTAGATGTTGTGGTCGAACATGTACTCGGCCGACTCGCCCAGGTTGATGATCCACTCGCCGAGGTGCGGCGGCTTCACCCCGTAGGCCATGTTCTGCGCGTACACCGAGCAGGTGGCGTGGTTGTCCCCGCAGATGCCGCAGATGCGGCTGGTGATGAAGTGCGCGTCGCGGGGGTCCTTGCCGCGCATGAAGACGCTGTAGCCGCGGAAGATCGACGAGGTGCTCCAGCACTCGGCGACCCGCTTCTGCTTGAAGTCGATCTTCGTGTGGATGCCGAGGCTGCCCACGATCCGGGTGATGGGGTCCCAGGACATCTCGGTGAGGCCGTCGGCGCCCGCGTGCGGCGTCGTCTGCCGCGTCGTCTGAGTCATGTCTGCTGTTCGTCCTTCGTCGAGCGGGCTTCCACTGGGCTGGTCGGTGCCGGGCCGGCCGGCGCCGGGCGGATCGGCGCGGCGTGGTCGGTGCCGGCGGTGGTCGGCGTCGTCGGCGGCCGGTGCCGGCGGGGTGGTGCCGGCGGCGCGGGCCCGCCGGTCCCGAACCGGCGGGCCGTCAGGTGCGGCGGAGCGTCACCAGGGCGGCCGGTAGCCGGTGGTGAGCCGGCGGCCGGTCCGCCGCCACCTGGGCTCCTTGTCCACGGTGTCGAGCGTGATCCCGCGCAGCCGGCGGACCGCCGCCCCGTACGCGCCGCTCAGGGCGCTGGAGACCTTGGCCCCCGGCGGCTCGTCCATGAAGGGCATGAACTTGTCGGGGAAGCCAGGCATGGTGCAGGCGATGCAGATGCCGCCCACGTTGGGGCACCCGCCGATGCCGTCCATCCAGCCGCGCTTGGGCACGTTGCACTTCACCACCGGCCCCCAGCAGCCCAGCTTCACCAGGCAGGTGGGGGAGTCGTACGCGTCGGCGAACTGCCCCTGCTCGTAGTAGCTGCCGCGGTCGCAGCCCTCGTGGACGGTGGCGCCGAAGAGCCAGGTCGGGCGCAGCTTGTCGTCCAGCGGGATCATCGGGGCGGACCCGGCGGCCTGGTACAGCAGGTAGGTCAGCGTCTCGGCGAAGTTGTCCGGCTGGACCGGGCAGCCCGGCACGCAGACGATCGGGATGCCCGCCCGGGACCTCCAGTTCCAGCCCAGGTGGTCGGGGACGCCCATGGCTCCGGTGGGGTTGCCCTCCATGGCGTGGATGCCGCCGTAGGTGGCGCAGGTGCCGATGGCGACCACGGCCAGCGCCCTGGGCGCCAGGCGGTCGAGCCACGCGCTGCTGGTGATGGGCTGCCCGGTCTCCGGATCGTCGCCGAAGCCGCTCCAGTACCCCTCGGACTTGATCTCCTCGTTGGGGATGGACCCCTCGACGACCAGCACGAACGGGTCGATCTCACCGCGCTCGGCCTTGAAGAACCACTCGATGAAGGTGTCCGCGCCCCCCACCGGGCCGGACTCGAAGTCGATCAGCGGCCAGTGGACGGCGACCGGCGGCAGCCCGGGCAGGGCGCGCAGCGCGATCTCCTCGATGCTGGGCTGGGTCGCCGCCGTCAGCGACACCGAGTCGCCGTCGCAGCTCAGGCCCGCGTTCATCCAGAGGATGTGGATCGGGGCCTCCTCGCCGGAGGCCGCGGGGGCCGGGGCCGGCGGGGTCGAAGGTGCTGCATCCATGCGGATGCCTCCTCGGGGAGGGGAGCGCCGGAAGGCGTGCACCGGCGCTTTCCCCCCTTGTTACCCCGGGGCCGGGGGAGCGGCAGGTCGAGGGCGCCCGATCCGGTGACGCGCCCCCCGAACGGCCCGTCCGTCCCTCCGCGGCGCCGGGCCGGCCGGGCCTCCCCGCGAACGGACCGGGGGGCGCGCGCGTCGTTCCGTGCACGGACCACCGCTTCCGCGCGCCGGGCCCGCCGCGTCGTCGGCGGGCCGTGGCGGGGAACGATCTCCGTGTGCCGGGCCGCGGGCCCGGCTCCCCCGCCGAGCACCACGCGAAGGGACCGAGCCATGGTCCGCATGCCCGGAGCGCAGTGGCGCCCCGTCGTCAACGTCCACCCCGACGGCGTCCGCGAGCGCCGCGGCCTCGTCCTGCACGTGCAGGACGACACCGGGAGCCCGTACGGCTGGTTCGACAACCCCGCGTCGCAGGCCAGCAGCGACTTCTGGGTGCGCCGCGACGGCCATGTCGAGCAGTACTGCGACACCGGCACCGACTACGCCTGGGCCCAGGGGGCGGGGAACCCGTACTACGCCTCGGTGGAGACCGAGGGCCACCCCGACACCGCCCTCACCGCCGCGCAGGTGGAGGCGGTGGCGCACATCTACGCCTGGGGCCACTCCGTCTTCGGCTGGCCGCTGGCCGTCGTGGACTCCACCACCGAGCACGGCTTCACCTACCACGGCGCCGGCGGCCGGGCCTGGGGCAACCACCCCGGCTGCCCCGGGACGCTGCGCCGGGCGCAGCGTCCTGCGGTCATCGCCCGCGCGGCGGAGATCCTCGGCGGCGGCGCCGGGGGCGCCTCGGTGAGCCTGGCGCACGTCGTGGACGCGGCCCGGCGCGACCCGGCGGCCGGACAGGGGCACACCACGCACCGGGCCGAGGTCCTGGTGGTGGAGCGGGCGCTGCGGGCGGAGGGGCTGCTGGCGGCGGCCTGGGTGGACGGCAGCTTCGGCACCCGGACGGTGACGGCGTACGCCGCGCTCCAGCGGCGGTACGGCTACAGCGGCGCCGCCGCGGACGGCATCCCGGGCCGGGACAGCCTGACCCGGCTCGGCCGGGCGCACGGCTTCGAGGTCACCGCCTGAGGGCCGGGCCGTGGCCCGGGAGCGGCGGCGCGGCCTGCCGTCCGAGCGGGAGGGTCCCGCCGCGCTATTCGTGCCATAGGACAACTAATTGCGAGAGCCCCGGCCCTGCTGTTCGGGAGTGACTCGCTTGGACCGTTGCCCTAGGTAAACTATAGCCTTCCCCCATGTTCACAGCTGGTCAGGAAGCGAGGCTGCACGGGGCCCCACAGGGCGCCCGACGCCTCCTGGTGCGCGCGGCGCACCGCGCGCCCCTCGGTGGCGCTCAGGCGGGTTCCCGGTCCGCCACGGCCCGGTCGGTGCCGGCGGCGGGCTCCGGGACGGGGACGCCCTCCGCCACCCGGTGGAACTCCTCCAACCCCACCAGCAGCGACGCCCGCGCGGACGGCGGCATGCCGGCCAGGGTGGCGCGCAGGTCCTCGCGCCGCAGCTCCCGCAGCTCCGCCAGCAGTTCGGCGCCCTCCCGGGTCAGGTGCAGGATCACCTGCCGGCGGTCCGACTCCCCGGCGTCCCGGTCGATCAGCCCCGCCGCCTGCAGCCGGTCGCAGAGCCGGCTCGTCACCGAGGCCGCGGTGCCCAGCTCCTCCGCGAGCCTGCGCAGGTGGATGCCGCGGTGCCGGTCGATGGCGATGAGTGCGCGCATCTGCGACGTCGAGACCGTGGTGCCCAGGGCCTCGTGCGCCCTGCCCCACAGCACCACCAGGGACTCGACCGCGGCCAGCATGGCGGCGGCCACCTCGTCCGGCGACGTCAGGTGGGCGGTCCGTGAGCCGGGGCGCAGGTACGTCATGCGGGAACACTCCTCCCAACTCCGAGCTTTGCACAACAGTGTGCCTCACCCGTCCGACCGCTCCGCGGCAACCGCCGCAGCGCGCTCCGCCCGGGAGGGGCGATGACCGTCCACAACCGGGTCTGCACCGCCCGGCGCGCGCTGCAGGACGCGGCGCCCGACGCCCTGGCGGGCGCCCTCGACGGCGTACTGGCGGAGCACTACCAGGCCGCCGGGAGCCGCCTGCTGCTCGTCGACCACAGCATGTCACTCCTGTGCCCCGTACGGTCCGGCGACCCCCGCGCCCCGTACGGCGGCACCCTCCTCGGCGGCCCCGCCGCGTGCGACCCCCCCGGCCGGGGACTCCGGGCCGAGGACGCGCCCCCGCCCGAGGAGGCCGGGTCCCGCGGCGTGCCGGAGGGGGCCGAGCCGGTCAACGACTCGCCGGCCGGCCGCGTCTTCTCCTCCCAGCGGCCGGAGGTCCTCCGGGACCCGGCCGCCGGCCCTGCGGCGCACACCGTGCTGCTGCCGGTCACCGTCCGCGGCGACCGGCAGGGGGTCCTGGAGGTGCGCCTGCCCCGGCTCCCCGGCGCCGCCGACCTCGCCGACCTCGCCGAGACCGCGACCGCCCTCGGCCACGCCCTGGTCGTGGCCGACCGGGACACCGACCGCTACCTGCGGACCCGCCGCCGCAGGCGGCTCACCCTCGCCGCCGAGATGCAGTGGCAGCTCCTGCCCCCGCGCTCCTGCGAACGCCCCGAGTTCAGCCTCGGCGCCCACCTGGAGCCCGCCTACGGCGTCCACGGCGACCACTACGACTGGACGGCGGAGGCCGACCGGCTCGTCGTCGCGGTCACCAACGGCATGGACCGCGGCGAGCGCGCCGCCTCCCTCACCGGCCTGGCCGTCGGGGCCCTGCGCAACGCCCGCCGGCTGGGCCCCCGCGTCCCCATCGCCCACCAGGCCAGCCTCGCCGACCAGGCGATCTTCGGCATGCACGGCGGCAAGAGCCACGTCTCCACGCTGCTCATCCAGTTCGACCTGGCGACGGGCCGGGTGACGGCGGTGGACGCCGGCTCGCCCCGGCTGCTGCGGCTGCGCGACGGCCGGGTGGAGGTCCTGGAGCTGGAGGCGCAGCTGCCCCTCGGCATGTTCGAGGAGACGCCCTACATCTCCCAGGAGCTGCCGGTGCTCCCCGGGGACCGGCTCGTCGTCGTGAGCGACGGCGTGCACGGCGCGCGCTCCCCCCGCGGGGAGGTCTTCGGCGACCGGGTGCTCCTCAACACCATCAGCGGCAGCCGGATGGCGCCGCCGGTCGAGGCCGCCCGGCTGATCGTCCGCGAGGTCGCCGCGCACGAGGCGGCCGAGCCTGCCCGCGGCCCGGCCGACGACGCCGTCGTCCTCGTCGTCGACTGGCGCGGCCGCTGACGGGCCTCCGCGCGGAGCGGCCCGCCCGGGGCGCCGGGCCCGGGCGGCAGGAGCCGGAGGGACGGCAGGAGGCCGCGGCACGGCAGGAGGCGGCGGGCGGGCGGCGGGCGGCCCGGGGAGCCGGGGTGCCGGTCACCCGAAGGACGCCGCCGCGTCGCGGCGGCGTCCGCCCGGTGCGACGTTGGGGCCGAGTCGTGCACCCGCCGGGCGCACCCCCGCGCCGGCCCGTCCCGGGAGGACATCCGATGCCCCGATCCCGCCGCCTGCCCGCCCTCGTCGCGGCGCCGCTCCTCGCGGCGCTGCTCCTCGTGTCGGGCTGCTCCAGCTCCGGCTCGTCGTCGTCGGGCAGCAGCCCCGGGGCCACCTCCGCGGCCAACCCCGCCTCCCCCTCGCCGACCGGCAGCCAGGAGAAGGTGAAGCTGGCCAAGGCCAAGTTCGTCGCCAACGCGGGCCTGGCCGCCGGCGCCACCTACCAGTGGCTGTACAAGCCCTACAAGGCCGGGAAGTTCAAGAAGGGCGCCGACGGCCGTAAGCTCGCCCTGGTCAAGGCCGGCCTGGCCGGCGCCTTCACCTACAACCGGCTGAAGGCGGCGATCAACGACGCCAAGGGCGACCCCCTGCTGTCCAAGGCCGTCGCCCCGCTCACCGGGGGGGTGGAGAAGCTCAAGCAGGCCGCCGCGAACATCCGCAACGGCAGCGACCCGGAGAGCGGCGCCGGCCAGTTCCAGGGAGTCATCGACAGTTTCAAGCAGGCCGGCCAGTCCGCCGGGGCGACCGTCACCGACCAGGTGCCGTCGACCGGCCAGCTCACCTCGGGCGGCTGACCCGGGGATCCGCGGGCGGCCAATCCGCAGGCGGACCGGCCCCGAATACAGAGGGAGCGGCGGGCCCGTGCCACGGCACGGCCACCGCGCCCCCTGCCCGCATCCGACCGGTCCGACGTCCCGGAGGGACAGCATGCCGCCCCACCGCCACCACCCCGCCCGGCGCCGCGCCGGCGGCCCGGCCCATCCGTCCGCCGCCCCCCGGCGCACCGCGCCCCGCCTCCGCGGGGAGGCCGCGCTGTGAGCGAGGTCGTGCACCTGGCCGGACCCAGCCGCAGGGGGCCTGGTCTGGAGGAGCTGGTCGGGCGGGTCTCCCGTGGGGACCAGCAGGCCTTCGAGCAGGTCTACGACGCGGTCGTGGGCCCCGTGCTCGGCCTGGTCCGGCGCATCCTGCGCGACCCGGCGCAGTCCGAGGAGGTCGCCCAGGAGGTCATGGTCGAGCTGTGGCGCACCGCCGCCCGCTACGACCGCGACAAGGGCACCGTGATGGCCTGGGTGATGACCCTCGCCCACCGCCGCGCCGTCGACCGGGTCCGCAGCGCGCAGGCCGCCGCCGACCGCGAGCAGAAGGCCGCGGCCCTCGGCCACTCCACCGCCTTCGACGAGGTCGCCGAGCAGGTGGAGTCCCGGCTGGAGCGCGAGCAGGTCCGGCGCTGCCTGCGCGGCCTCACCCAGCTCCAGCGCGAGTCCGTCAACCTCGCCTACTACCGCGGCTGCACCTACCGGGAGGTCGCCGAACTCCTCGGGGTGCCGCTCGGAACCGTCAAGACCCGCCTGCGGGACGGCCTCATCCGCCTCCGCGACTGCCTGGGGGTGACCGCATGAACCACGCGCCCGACCTGCACACCCTGACCGGCGCCTACGCCGTGCACGCCCTCGACCCCGAGGAGCGCGCCCGCTTCGAGGAGCACCTCGCCGGGTGCGAGGCCTGCGCCCAGGAGGTCCGCGAGCTCGGCGCCGCCGCCGCCCGCCTCGGCGAGGCCGAGGCCGTCTCCCCGCCGCCGGACCTGCGCCGCCGGGTCCTCGCCGAGATCGCCACCGTGCGGCAGATGCCCCCGCAGGTCCCGCAGACCGGCCTCGACGAGCGGCCGTCCGGCGTCCTGCCGCGCCTCGCCCGGCAGTGGCCGCGTCTGGCGCTCGCCGCCTCCGTCGCCGGAGCCGCCGTGCTGGGCGGCCTCGCCTGGCAGTTCCACCAGGACGCGGACCGCGCCGACCGGCGGGCCGCCGTCGCCCGGCAGCAGCAGGACGAGTTCGCCCGGCTGATGGCGGCCCCCGACGCCCGTACCGCCACCGCCCGCACCGGCGCGGCGTCCGCCGCCGTCGTCTGGTCGGCGGGGGCCAACCGCGCCGCCTTCCTGACCAGCGGCCTGCCCCACCTGCCCGAGGGCAAGGTGTACGAGCTCTGGTACAACGACGCCGGCACCATGCGGCCCGCCGGTCTGCTGCCGCCGGGCGGCGCCGCCCGGATGCTGGACGGCGCCGTCGACGGCGCCGCCGGGATCGGGGTGACCGTGGAGCCGTCCGGCGGCTCCGCCCGCCCGAGCGGCCAGCCGGTGCTCCTGCTCCCCTTCACCTGAGCCGACCGGCCCCGCCCGCCCGCCCGGCCGGCCCGACCCGCCCGCTCCACCCGGCCGCCCCCGGTTCCCCCCGGGGGCGGCCGACGCGTGTCCGGGGCGGCGCCCCCGGAGGCCCGGCGCCCTCCCGGCGGCCCGCCCGCGCCCGGGCACGGGCCCCACGCCCCGACCAGCCACGGACCGGGGCGACCCGCCCGCCCGCGCGCGCCCGGGCACGGGCGGGCCGCCGTTGGCGGGGCCGTCCGGCGGGCCGCCGCCCCGCCCGCGCGCAGGCGCGCGGGGGACATGACCATGCGCCTGATCCCATACCTGCGCCGCCCCGCCCGCACGCGTCCGGGCGCGCGCGGGCGCGCGCGGGCCGGGTCCGGCCGGTGCGTCCGCCCCGCCGTTCCGGACCGCACCCGGACACGCGTCGGCCCCCGCCGTGGTGGCGGGGGCCGACGGTCCGGAACGGCCCGGGACGGTCCGGGACGGTCCGGGAACCGGCGGTGCGCGGCGCGGGTCAGGCGCGGCGCGGCGGCAGGGGGAAGAAGCCGCTGGTCCGGGCGACGTACTCGGCGTAGCCGGGCTTCGTCGCGTGCATCTGCTTCTCCAGCATCGGCTTGCCGCTGCCGTTGACCAGCAGGTACGTCATCACCAGCACCGAGGGCAGGGTGGCCCACCCCGCCGGCGCGTCCGCCGCGAGCAGGAACAGGCCCCACCACACGCACGCGTCGCCGAAGTAGTTGGGGTGCCGGGTGAACCGCCACAGGCCGCGGTCCATGACCTGGCCGCGGTTGGCCGGGTCGGACCGGAAGCGGGTCAGCTGCCAGTCGCCCACCGCCTCGAAGAACACCCCGACCGCCCAGACCGCCGTGCCGGTCCAGGCGAGGACGCCCGGCGGGTGCGGCACGTAGCAGGCGAACTGCACGGGCAGCGAGACGAACCAGACCAGCAGCGCCTGGAGCCCGTAGACCATCCGCAGGGCGTACGCGGTGCGCCGCTCCGGCGGCGCCTTGGAGAGCAGCTTCTCGTACCGGGGGTCCTCGCCGTGGCCGCGCGAGCGGGCCGCGATGTGCCCCGACAGCCGGAGCCCCCAGACCAGGACGAGCACCAGGACCAGGAGCCGCCGCCCGCCGTCGCCGTGCCCGGCGGACAGCGCGTACGAGACGCCCGCCACCGCGCAGAAGCCCAGGCCCCAGGCGATGTCCACCACCCGGTGCAGGCCCTTGCGGACACCGAACGCGGCGGCGCCCAGCAGCACCACGAGCGCGGCCCCGGCCGACGCGGCCACGTTCACGGCGAACGCGCCGCCGTCGACCCCGCTCACGCGGCGCCCTCCCCGGTGCCGTTGCCGCTGCCCGTGCCGCTGCCGCTGCCGCTGCCGTCCCCGGCCCCGTCCCCGGAGCCCCGCCCGCCGCCGTACGCGGCGCCGTGCCAGCCGCCCGGCGTCGCCGGGAAGGTGCTGGTGCCGTCCGCGGCCGGCCGCACCGCGAGGATCTGGTCCACGCCCATCCGCCGCTCGGCGAACGCCAGCGCCCCGCCGACCAGGTAGAGCCGCCACACCCGGCAGGTCTCCTCGCCGACCAGCGCCGCGAACTCCGCCCAGCGCTCCTCCAGCGTGCGCCGCCAGGCGTCCACGGTGAGCACGTAGTGCTCCCGCATCGCGTGGACCTCGCGGACCTCCAGCCCGGCGTCCTCCAGCAGCGCCACCGTGTCGCCCACCGGCCGCATGTGCATGTCGGGGGCGATGTACGTCTCGATGAACGCGCCGCCCCCCGGCGCCCGCGACCCGCGCGACATCTGCTGCACCAGCAGCCGCCCGCCGGGCCGCAGCAGCCCGCCGAGCTGCCGGGCGAACGCCGGGTACTGCGCGTCGCCGACGTGCTCGCCCATCTCGATGGTGGACACCGCGTCGTAGGGGCCGTCGGAGACGTCCCGGTAGTCCTGCAGCCGCACCTCGACCCGGTCGGCGAGCCCCAGGTCCGCGACGCGCTTGGACACGTACGCGTGCTGCTGCGCCGACAGCGTCACGCCCGTCGCCCGCACTCCGTACTCCGAGGCGGCGTGCACGACGAGCGCGCCCCAGCCGCAGCCGACGTCCAGCAGGCGCATGCCCTCGCGCAGGCCGAGCTTGCGGCAGACCAGGTCGAGCTTGTCGCGCTGGGCGTCCTCCAGTCCGTAGCCGGGGCCCTCCTCCTGCGTCCAGTAGCCGCAGGAGTACGCCATGTGCCGGTCCAGCAGCAGCGCGTAGAAGTCGTTGGACAGGTCGTAGTGGTGGCTGATGGCCGCCCGGTCGCGGGCCTTGCTGTGCAGGGCGCCGGTCAGGCCCGCCCGGCCGGAGGGGGAGGCCGGGCGGGGGCCGACCGCGCCGAGGCGCAGCGCCGTGCCCGCCGCCCGGGCCAGCTCGCGGGGGCCGAGGCGCGGCGGCCCCGCGACCCCCCGCTCGCGCGCCGCCCGCCAGACCCGGCTCAGGCCCTCGCCGAGGTCGCCGTCGACGTCCAGCTCGCCGGTGATGTACGCCTCGGCGATGCCCAGCTCGCCCGGGTACCACAGCAGCCGACGCAGGGCGCGGCGGGAGCGCAGCACGACGGCGGGGGCGTCCGCCGGGCCGGCCTCGCTGCCGTCCCAGGCCCGGATGCGGATCGGGAGTGCGCCGCCGAGGAGCTCCTCCAGCAGCGGGGCCAGCCGCCCCGCCGCCCCGGTGGCGGTGCGGGCGGCGGACGGCGGTCGGGTGGACGTCACGGTGTGTTTTCCCCTCTCTGGTGGGGCGCGCCCGGCCGGTCCTGTCCGGCCGTCCGCGCCCCGTCTGCCTCGTCCGGACCGCGCGGGTCCGGGCCGTGCGTGTCCTGGTCGGTGGTGTCCTGCCCGGGCGCGCCCGGGTCAGCCGCGGGCGAGCAGCAGCTGCTGCACGTCCAGGTAGCCCGTGCGGAACCCGGCCTCGGAGTACGCGAGGTACAGGTCCCACATGCGGCGGAAGACGCCGTCGAAGCCCAGGGCCGCGACCTCGCCGCGCCGGGCGCCGAACCGCTCCCGCCACAGCCGAAGCGTCTCCGCGTAGTGCTGCCCGAAGCGGTCGGCGCGCACCACCCGCAGCCCCGTGTGCTCGGCGGTCACCTGCTCCACGGCCTCCCGCGACGGGATGATCCCGCCGGGGAAGATGTACTTGTGGATCCAGGTGTAGGTGTCCTTGGTGGCCTCCACCCGCTCGTGGGCCATGGTGATGGCCTGGACGGCGGCCTTCCCGCCGGGCGCCAGCACCCGGTCGATGGTGGCGAAGTACGCCGGCCAGTACTGCGCGCCGACGGCCTCGATCATCTCCACGCTCACCACGGCGTCGAACTCCCCGTCCACCGCCCGGTAGTCCTGAAGCCGCACCTCGACCCGGTCCCCGACCCCGGCCGCGTCGAGCTTGGCCACGGCCAGGTCGCGCTGCTCCTCGGAGAGGGTCAGGGTGAGGACGGTCGCGCCGCGGCGGGCGGCGCGCAGCGCCAGCTCGCCCCAGCCGGAGCCGATCTCCAGCAGGCGGGTGCCCTCGCCGACGCCGACCAGGTCCAGCAGCCGGTCGATCTTGCGGTGCTGGGCGGCCTCCAGCAGCCCCCACTCCGCGACGGGCCGGCCGGCGGCGTCCTCCTCGAAGAGCGCCGAGGAGTACGTCATCGTCGGGTCGAGGAAGAGCGCGAAGAGGTCGTTGGACAGGTCGTAGTGGCGCCGGATGTTGTCGCGGGCGCCGTCCGGGGTGTTGTGCTCGGAGACGGGGTGCCGGGGGACGTAGAGGCGCCGCAGCCACTGCAGCCGCGGCGGCACCAGGGTCTGCGGGGAGCGGGCGAGGGCGGTGAGGACCCCGGCGAGGTCGTCGGCGTCCCAGTCGCCCGCCTGGTAGGCCTCGCCGAAGCCGATCAGGCCGCCCACCCCGAGCCGCCGGTGGAAGGCGTCGGGGCGGTTCACCCGCAGCACGGGCAGGCCCGGGGCGGGGGCGGGCCCGCCGGGCAGCTGCAGGCCGAGGCCGGTGCGGCGGGCGACCTGCCGCAGCAGGACCCGCGCGAGCGCGGCCCGCACCCGCGAGCGCGGGACCCGCGCGACGTCGGGCCACTGCTCGGGGTCGATCCGGCCGGGGCCGTCCGGCACGGACCCTGCGGCGGGCGCCGCCCGGTCCGCCGCTCCCCGGGCCGCCGTCTCTTCTTCGATGCGCTGGTTCACTTCTCTCCTCCGTGGTCCGCGTGCCGCGTCTGCCTCGGGACGACGGGCAGCCCCCGCAGGTACAGCAGGACGCCCTGCAGGCGGATGTGCGCCGACACCGCAGCCGTCGACCACGGGTGCCGCAGCACGGCGCGCAGCAGCCCGGCGGTGGTCGCCGGGCGGCGCACGCCGCGCACGGTCGCGGTGAACGGCCGTCCGCCGTCCCTCTCCAGGTGCACGGTCAGGTTCAACCCTGCCCCCGGTTCCGGCAGTCTCATGCGGTACCCGCCGTCGACGGGGAAGAACGGCGAGACGTAGAACTCCTTGCGGGTCTCCGCCCTTCCCTCCGCGTCCGGGTGCAGCAGGTAGCGGTGCCGCCCGCCGTAGGTGTTGTGCACCTCGGCGACCACGCACGCCGGGGTGCCGTCGGCGTACCGGCACCAGTAGACGGTCAGCGGGTTGAAGACGTACCCGAGCACCCGGGCGTGGGCCAGCATGAGCACCTGCCCGCCGCCCAGCTCCACCCCCTGCTCCGCGAGCCACCCCTCCAGGTTGGCGCGCAGAGTCCGGCCCGGGTCGCCGACGTGGTCGCGGGCCTCGAAGCGGGCCAGGGCGCGGGCCCAGCGGGGCAGCCGCGGCAGCTCGTCCAGGTCCACCAGCCACAGGTAGGTGCGGTGGGAGAAGGAGTGCCGCAGCGGCCGGGTCCGCACGTGGGAGACCCGGCAGTCGTACAGGGCGGCCGTGCTCACGCTGCGGGCACCCCCGCGCCGCCGCCCGCGCCCGCGGACACCCCGGAGGCCCCGGCCGGCGCCGGCAGGCCCAGCAGGGACGCGGCCGCGGCGATCCCCGAGCGGCAGCCGTCCTCGTGGAAGCCCCACCCGTGGTACGCCCCGGCGAACGCGGTGCGGCCGGCCGACAGCTCCGGCAGCCGCCGCTGGGCGGCCACCGACTCCCGGGTGTACAGCGGGTGCTCGTACACCATGCGGGAGACCACCAGGTCCTCGGGCACGCGGCGGTCGCCCTCCTCCTCGTTCAGGGTCACCAGGTAGTCCTCGGCCGTGTCCAGGCCCAGCAGCCGGTTGAGGTGGTAGCTGACCCGCACCTGCCCGGCGTCCGAGCCGCACGCCGGCAGCAGGTAGTTCCAGGAGGCGCGGGCGCCGCGGGCGCGCGGCAGCACGCTCGCGTCCCGGTGCAGCACGGTGGGGTTGCGCGAGTAGGGGATCGCGCCCAGCACCTCCCGCTCGGCCGGGGTGGCGTCGGCCAGCAGCCGCAGTGCCTGGTCCGGGTGGGTGGCCACCACGACGCCGTCGTACTCGGAGGTCCCGCCGTCGTCGGCGGTCACCTCCACCCGGTCGCCGAAGCGGGTCACGGCGCGCACCGGGGCGCCGGTGTGAACGGCCGTCAGCCGCTCCGCGACGGCCTGCACGTAGGTGCGGGAGCCGCCGACCACCGTGCGCCACTGCGGCGAGCCGGAGACGCTGAGGTAGCCGTGGTTGGCGAGGAAGGCGAAGAGGTAGCGGGCCGGGTACTCGCCCACCAGGTGCGGGGCGCAGGACCACACCGCGGAGACCAGCGGGGTGACGAAGTGCGACCGGAAGTACGGCGAGTAGCCGCCCTCGTCCAGGAAGCGGCCCAGCGTCACCGCGTCCGCCTCCGGGTCCTGCGACTCCAGCAGCCGCCGCGCCCGCCGGTGGAAGAGCGGCACCTCGGTGAGCATCCGCAGGTACCGGCCGCGCAGCAGCGCCGACGGCCGGGCGAACAGGCCCACCGGGCCGCGCGCCCCCGCGTACTCCAGGCCGCAGCCGCGGCAGCGCACGCTCATCGACATGTCGGAGTCGCGGGTGCGCACGCCCAGCTCGCCGAAGAGCCGGATCAGCTCCGGGTAGGTCCGCTCGTTGTGCACGAGGAACGCGGTGTCCAGCGGCAGCAGCCTCCCGTCGTCCGCGATGACGTCCTGGGTGTGGGCGTGGCCGCCGAGCCGCTTGTCGGCCTCGTACAGCACCACCTCGCACCCGGCCCGCCGCAGCTCCCACGCCGCCGTCAGACCCGACACCCCGCTGCCGACCACCGCCATGCGACGACCGTCCGAGATCCCCACGCCACCTCCCTGCCCGGGCCGCTCCAGATGCGGCCGACTCGACACAGACGAAGGTCATTCGGTACGCCCGAACGGGTGGATTGGTCGATGAGCAGGAAAAATCCGCGATCCCCGCAGGATCCTCGGAGGGCCGAAAAATTCGCCCGTTTGCCGTGCATGAGGTCGTGCGGCCGGGGTAGGCGGTGGCCACTGCCCCGCGCCACCCCCGAGGCGCGGGACATCCGAGGGAGGGATTCCACCCGTGAGGGTCGACGTCGCAGCCGCAGCAGAAGTCCATGCCCCCGCCGCGCCGGAGGCGGCGCCCGCCGACCACCGCGCGCCCGCGATCGACCGGCCGGGCACGCTCGCCGACCTGCCCCCCATCCCCCGCGCCGACGAGATCAACACCGACGACGCCCGCGCGCTGTCCAAGGTGCTCTTCCGCCGGATGGCGCAGCTGGAGGAGGGCACGCACGAGTACGCGTACGTCCGCAACACGCTGGTCGAGCTGAACCTCGCCCTGGTGCGCTTCGCCGCCTCGCGCTTCCGCACCCGCAGCGAGCCCATGGAGGACATCGTCCAGGTCGGCACCATCGGCCTGATCAAGGCGATCGACCGGTTCGACGTGGAGCGCGGGCTGGAGTTCCCCACCTTCGCGCTGCCCACCGTCATCGGCGAGATCAAGCGCTTCTTCCGCGACACCAGCTGGGCCGTCCACGTGCCGCGCCGCCTGCAGGAGCTGCGCCTGGACCTGGCCAAGGCCAGCGACGAGCTCGCCTTCACCCTCGGCCGCGAGCCCACCGCCGCCGAGCTGGCCGCGAAGCTGAACATGCCGGAGAACGAGGTCCGCGAGGGCCTGGTCGCCTCCGCCGGCTACACCGCCTACTCCCTCGACGCGCAGAGCGACGACGAGGAGAGCGAGGGCTCCATCGCCGACCGCCTCGGCGAGGAGGACACCGGCCTGGAGGGCGTCCTCGACCACGAGGCGCTCAAGCCGCTGATCGCCGCCCTGCCCGACCGCGACCGCCGGATCCTGTCGCTGCGCTTCGGCGCCGAGATGACCCAGTCGGAGATCGGCGCGGAGCTCGGCATCTCCCAGATGCACGTCTCCCGGCTGCTCTCCCGCATCCTCGCGCGGCTCCGCGAGGGCATGGCCGCCGAGACGGCGTGACCCCGTCCGGCACCACCGCACCACGGCCGCACGGCCCCCGGCGCCCCGCGCCGGGGGCCGTCGCTCATGTCCGGCGGGCCCGGACCAGCAGCGCCCCGGTGGCCGCCGCCAGCACGGACCAGGCCAGCCACAGCCCCGGCTCCGACCGGAGGACCGCGCTGTACAGGCTCACCAGGACCAGGCAGGCGAGGGTGACGAACGCCATGACGCGGGCCTGCCCGGTCACGGCCCGGCGGTCGCGGGGAGCTGGTGCCACGGCGGTGCCTCCCTGAGGTCTCGCAGGTCTCGCCCGTCCTGTCGGGTCCCGCAGTCCCGCGGGTCCTGCAGTCCCGCGCGTCGCCGCAGGTCCCGGCCGGGACGCGGCGCGCTATCCGGCGGCGGCCTCCCCGTCGGTCGCCGCGTACTCGTACCGCCAGCGCCACCGGCCGCGGGCGTCGTACTGCTTCGCCCGGTGGTACACCAGCACGGAGGCGGGCCGGCCGAGGTGTGCGGGCACCGGCACCCGGTAGGTCTTCGGCACGCCGTTGAACGGGCCCACCGGGATCGGCAGCACCCTGCCGTCCAGGGGCCCGCCCACGAACTCGGTCTCCGCACTCCTCATACCCGCAAGCTTCGCACCCCGGCCCCGCCCGCGGCACCCCGGCCCGGAGCCGCCCCGGTCCGGGCGCCCGGCACCGGACCCCGCCCGGCGCCCGGCCCGCCGCCCCGCCCGGCGCCCGGCCCGCCGCCGGCTCCCGCCCCGTGGTCGTCCGCACGGTCCGCGGGGTCTTATCCTGCTCTGTACGCCCACGGGACGCCCGGGACCCGCCTCACCGCGCGGCCCGGAGCGCCGCATGCCCGGCAGGGGCGCGCCCGGCGCGGCCGGACCGGTCGCACGGCGCCCGGCCCGATCCGCCCGGCGGGAGCGGCCCGCAGGGGTGACCTGACGGGGTTTCCGCCCCCCCGCGCCGCCGCCGCTCCGTACCGTGGACCTCGGCAGCAGTCGGCCGGCGACCCCGGACCGGGTGCAGGGACGTGCGAAGAAGGGGCTCGATGGAAGCCAGAGGCAGCAGGTGGACGGACTGGTGGCGGAGCCGGACGCGCCCGGGCGACGCCCCGGCCGCCCGGGACGCGGCGGCCGCGGGCCGGCTCGACCTGCTGCTCGGCGCCGTCCGCGCCGGCCTCCCGGTGGCGCCCGCCGCCCGCCCGGCCGGCTACCGCTGCTCCTGCGACCGCGTCGGCTGTCCGGCCCCCGCCCGCCACCCGGTCTCCTTCGCCTGGCAGAGCCAGGCCACCACCGACACCGAGCAGGTCGCCCGCTGGCTCGCCCGCGACCCGCTGGCCAACTTCGTCACCGCCACCGGCCGCAGCCACGACGTGCTGGACGTCCCGGAGGACGCCGGCCGGATCGCCCTGGAGCAGCTGCTCGGCCTGGACGCGGCCGGCCCGGTCGCCGCCGGCGACGGCCGCTACCTCTTCTTCACCGCCACCCGCGGCACCCCGGCCGACGAGGACGAGTGGTGGCCCTGCGAGCTCGACAGCCACCCCGACACCCTGGAGGAGCACCCCGGCCTGCGCTGGCACTGCCGGGGCTCCTACGTCCTGCTGCCGCCGTCCGCGCTGCCCGGCGGCGGCGCGGTGCGCTGGGTGCGCGGCCCGGAGCACCCGCTGCCGGACCCGCTGCGCGTCCTCGACGTCCTCACCGACGCCTGCAGCACGGTCGGCGCGGTCGCCGAGGAGCAGTGGCGGATCGGCTGAGGAACCGTTCCGCCCGGCGGCCGGGCCGCCCCGGCCGCCGCCGGGCCGGGGCGCGGGGCCCGGGGCGCCCCTACGGGAGCGTCAGGATCTCCGCGCCGTCGGCGGTGACCACCAGGGTGTGCTCGAACTGGGCGGTCCGCTTCCGGTCCTTGGTGACGACCGTCCAGCCGTCCTGCCAGATCTCGTAGTCGTACGTGCCCAGGGTCAGCATGGGCTCGATGGTGAAGGTCATCCCCGGCTGCATGACCTCGGTGGCCCGCGGGCTGTCGTAGTGCGGGACGACCAGGCCCGAGTGGAACGACGTGTTGATGCCGTGTCCGGTGAAGTCGCGGACCACGCCGTAGCCGAACCGCTTGGCGTACGACTCGATGACCCGCCCGATGACGTTGATCTGCCGGCCCGGCCGCACCGCCTTGATCGCCCGGTTCAGCGACTCGCGGGTCCGCTCGACCAGCAGCTTCGACTCCTCGTCGACGTCCCCCACCGGGTAGGTGGCGTTGAGGTCGCCGTGCACGCCGTGGATGTAGGCGGTGACGTCGAGGTTCACGATGTCGCCGTCCTGCAGCACCGTGGAGTCCGGGATGCCGTGGCAGATCACCTCGTTGACCGAGGTGCAGATCGACTTGGGGAAGCCCCGGTAGCCCAGGTCCGACGGGTAGGCGCCGTGGTCGCACAGGTACTCGTGGGCGACCCGGTCGAGCTCGTCGGTGGTCACGCCGGGGGCGATGTGCCGGGCCGCCTCGTCCATGGCCCGGGCCGCCAGCGCGCCCGCCACCCGCATCTTCTCGATCGTCTCCGCGGTCTGCACCTCGGGGCCGGTGTACGGCTGCGGCGCCGGCCTCCCCACGTACTCGGGGCGGGCGATGTGCGACGGGACGCTGCGGGTCGGGGAGAGCCGGCCGGGAACCAGGGGAGCCATGGCGGGCAGTCTATCCGCCGTCCCCCGGCCCGCGGCGGGCTTCCCCCGCGTGCCCGCCCCGGCACGGGGCATGATCCCCCCAGGGAGGGCCGAGGACGACGGCCCCGGACGAAGGAGGCCGCCCGATGCCGTTCGGACGCAAGCCGCAGGGGAAGCCCGGCGAGTGGTTCTACTGCGTGCAGCACCGCAAGGTCGAGGAGGGCCCGGAGTGCCCGGCCCGCGACCGTCTCGGCCCCTACGCGACCCGGGCCGACGCCGAGCACGCCCTGCAGACCGCCGCCGAGCGCAACGCGACGTGGGACACCGACCCCCGCTGGCACGACCGCCCCGCCGACGACGGCGCCTGACGGCGCCCGCCGCCGCGCCCCCGGCCCCCGCACGTGCGGGAGCCGGGGGCGCGGCTACACCGCGGCCGGTTCGGCCGCCTCCGCCTCCGCCGCGGCCCGGCGCCCCCGCTCGGCCCGTACGGCCGCCGCGTGCGGGTCGGTGCGGTCGTCGTACGCCAGCAGCCGCGGCAGCGACGCGGCCAGCGCCGCCACCCCGGCCACGCACAGCAGGCCGCCCGACCACACCGACGTGCGCACCCCGAAGGCCGCCGCCGTGCCGCCCGCCCGGACCTGCCCCAGCTGCGGGCCGAGCGAGTAGCTGAGCAGCTCCACCCCGGCGAGCCGCCCGCGCAGCGCGTCCGGGATCGACTGGTTCCACATCGTGGAGCGTCCCAGGCCGCTCACCATGTCGGCGCCCCCGGCCAGGGCCAGGAGGAGGAGCACCGCCCACACCCGGCCGGCCAGCCCGGCGCAGGCGACCGCCGCGCCCCAGAGCGCCGCCGCCGCGACCACCATCCGGCCCTGCCGGTGCACGCGGGACGCCCAGCCGCTGGTCGCCGACACCGCCAGGCCCCCCGCCGAGGACGCGGCGTACATCAGGCCCAGCGCCCAGGGCGCGTGCAGCCGGTCGGCGAGGAACGGGAAGACCGCGTTGGGGAAGGCGAACAGCATCGCCACGACGTCCACCGCGTAGGTGCCCAGCAGCTCCTTGCGGCTCCACGCGTACCGCAGCCCCTCGGCGACCGCGGCCAGGGAGGGCCGCTCCGCCCCGGTCGGCGGCGGCGCCGCCCGCATGCGGGCGAGCAGCAGCAGCGAGACCGCGAAGGTGGCCGCGTCCAGCGCGTACGCCACCTGCACCCCCGCCGTCGCCGCGACCACCCCGGCCAGCGACGGCCCGGCGATCGCGCCGACCTGCCAGCGCAGCGAGTTGAGCGCGGCGGCCGCGGTGAGCTGGTCGTGGGCGACGATCCGGGGGGTCAGCGCGTCCAGCGACGGCCGCTGGAGGCCGTCCAGTGCGGCGGTGAGGGCGGCGACGGCGTACAGCGGCCACAGCAGCGGGTGCGGCAGCAGGGCGTTCGCCAGCAGCAGCAGCGACAGCAGGCCCAGCCCGGCCTCGGTGGCGAGGACCATCCGCCGCCGGTCCAGGGCGTCGGCGAGCGCGCCGCCCCACAGGCCGCAGACGACCAGCGGCACCAGCTCCGCCGCGCCGACCAGGCCGACCGCGAGCGACGACCCGGTGAGGTCCTTGATCTGCAGCGGCACCGACACGTACGTGAGGAAGCTGCCGAAGGTGGTGACCAGTCCGGCGCTCCACAGCAGGCGGAAGTCGCGGGAGGAGCGCCAGGGCGCGAGGTCGGGGCGGACGCGGCGGGCGAGGGCGCGGAGGCGGTCGGCAGGGGCGGACGCGGGCCGGCCGGGCGGCGCGGGCTGCCCGGGAGGGGCGGGCGGGGCGGGCCGTTCGGGCGGCGCGGGCTGTTCGGGTGGCACGGAGGGTGATGATGCGCCGCCGTGCCGCGGTGCACAAACGATTAATCCGGCCGCTCGCCGGAGCGGCGGCGGGGCCGGCACCGGTGCGCGGGCCCCGGCCTCACCAGCGCAGCGGCGGCGGGGCCGTCAGCCGCTCCGCCAGCCGGGCCATCCGGTCGACCACTCGGCGGCGGCCGCGCGGCGGCTCCTCGCCCGCCGCCGCCGTCACCAGGTGCTGCACCACGTCGAACGCGGGCGCCGCCTCCTCGGCGGCCCCGTCCACCGGCACCGTCAGCGCCTCGTGTGCCAGGCCCCGCAGCTCGGCGTCGCCCGTCTCCAGGGCGAGGACCGTCGCGCCCGTCCGCCGGGCGCCGTCCACCCGCTCCAGCAGCGGCGCCCCGGCCGCCTCCGGCGCCACCACCAGCAGCGTCTCGCCCCGCCGGGCCCGCTCCAGGCGCCGCAGGTCCACCGCCAGGTGGCCGGGGGCGCCCGGCGGCACCCGCCAGCGCACCAGGGTGGGGGAGAGCTGCGGCAGGGCCGACCAGGCGGCCTCGTCGTCGAGGTGGGCGGCCATGTGCCACGGCTCCTGCCCCTCCGTCCCGACCAGCAGGAGCCCGCCCGCGCCCCCGGGCCCGCCCGGACCGCGCGACACGCTGGAGCGCAGCGCCCAGGCGAAGTCCCTGGTCGCCTCCAGCCAGCCCGTGCCGGTCAGGACCTCGCGCAGTGCCGACACCCGGATCGCGTCCATGCGGCCCCATGCTGCCGCAGCCGCCGACCGCTTTGGGAGGATCACGGCATGACTACACCCGATGCAGTGACACCCGCCGCGCCCGCCGCCGCCCCGAAGCCCGGACCGCACGACCTGCCCGACGTCTCCGGCCTGGTCGTCGGCGTCCTCGGCGGCACCGGCCCGCAGGGCAAGGGCCTGGCCCGCCGCCTGGCCCTCGCCGGCCAGCAGGTCGTCCTCGGCTCCCGCAGCGCCGACCGCGCCGAGGAGGCCGCCGCCGAGCTCGGCCACGGCGTGCGCGCTGCGGACAACGCCACCGCGGCCCGGGAGGCCGACGTCGTGATCGTCGCCGTGCCCTGGGACGGCCACGGCGCCACCCTGGAGTCGCTGCGCGCCGAACTCGCGGGCAAGATCGTCGTCGACTGCGTCAACCCGCTCGGCTTCGACAAGCAGGGCGCCTACGCCCTGAGGCCCGAGGAGGGCAGCGCCGCCCAGCAGGCCGCCGCGCTGCTCCCCGACTCCCGGGTCACCGCCGCCTTCCACCACCTGTCCGCGGTGCTCCTCCAGGACCCGGCGGTCGAGCGGATCGACACCGACGTGATGGTCCTCGGCGACGACCGCGCCGCCACCGACACCGTGCAGGCCCTGGCCGGCCGCGTCCCCGGCATGCGCGGCATCTACGCCGGGCGGCTGCGCAACGCGCACCAGGTGGAGTCCCTGACCGCCAACCTCATCTCGGCCAACCGCCGCTACAAGGCCCACGCCGGCCTGCGCGTCACCGACGTCTGAACCGCCCGGACGCGGCCCCGCCGGGGCCGCGTCCCCGGCGTCGGGGACAATGGGAGGCGTCCGACCGCACCGCCACCGCCCGCCGGGAGCCCGCCGCCATGCCGCGCAACGCCGTCCTCGCCCTCGTCGCCTGCCTGCTGGCGGTCGCCGCCGCCGTGGTCTCGTTCGTCCAGGGCAACTGGCTGGGCGTCGTCTGGGTCCTGCTGGCCGCCGTCACCAGCAACATGGCCTGGTACTACATCCGCCGGCAGCGCGCCTCCCGGGGCTGAGCCCCGGCGTCCGGCCCCCGCGGCCCGGGATCAGCCCTCCCAGAACCGGAAGGCCTGGTACCCGAGCGCGGCGTAGGCCGGCGGCACGTCCAGCAGCTCCATCACCTGGTAGGCCAGCCGCCAGAACCAGTCGCCCACCGGCGTCTGCCACAGCAGGGCGAAGACCGCCAGCATGCCGAAGGGTGCGAACGGCTCCACCGCCCGCCGCGCCCTCAGCGACAGCCAGGGCTCGATGATGCCGTAGCCGTCGAAGCCCGGCACGGGTATGAGGTTGAGCACCGTCGCGGTGATCTGCAGCAGCGCGAGGAAGGACAGCGCCACCGTGAACGCGGGCGGCGCCGCGTCCAGCAGGCCCGCCCCGATGGGGGCGAGCAGCGCCACCGCCAGCGCCAGGTTCACCAGCGGGCCCGCCGCCGAGATCAGGCTGTGCTTCCAGCGGCCGCTGATCCGGTGCCGCTCGATGAAGACCGCGCCGCCCGGCAGGCCGATCCCGCCGAGGATCACGAAGACCACCGGCAGGATGACGCTGAGCAGCGTGTTGGCGTACTTGAACGGGTTGAGCGTCAGGTAGCCCTTGGCGCCCACCGTGAGGTCGCCGCCGTGCAGCGCGGTGCGGGCGTGCGCGTACTCGTGCAGGCAGAGCGAGACGACCCAGCCCGAGACCACGAGGAGGAAGACGCCGAAGCGGGCGTTCTCCCCGAAGCCGCTCCACACCGCCCATGCGGACGTGCCGAGGACGGCGAGCAGCACCCAGAAGACCGGGCTGATCCGGCGCTCCTCGCTGCGGGGGCGCTGGGCTTCGGCGAACGTCATGGCGGAAGGGCTCCGGGGTCTCGGGACGGCAGGGGGACCGATCATGCCCGCCCGCGGATCGCACCCACAAGCGGCGCTGGGAGAACGCATGCGCGGCCCCGGCCGTTCCACGGCCCCGCCCGAGCCCCGCCCGAGCCCCGCCCGGGCCCCGTCCGGAACGCCCCTCCTCCGGCCGCCGTCCCGCCCCCCGCCCCGCCGCGGGCAGCCCTCCACCAGAATGGGGCCGTGCGCTACGGCATCCTGGGCACCACCCTGGCCCACCACGACGACGGCACCCCCGTCCCCCTCGGCGGTGCCCGGCTGCGCGCCCTGCTCGCCGCGCTCGCCCTGCGCGAGGGCCGTCCGGTGCCCGCCGCCGTCCTGGTCGGTGAGGTGTGGGACGGCGACCCGCCGCAGGACGGCACCGGTGCGCTCCAGACCCTGGTCGGCCGGCTGCGCCGGTCCCTCGGCCGGGACGCGGTCGGCTCCGGCCCCGAGGGCTACCGGCTGCGCGCCGGGGCCGACGAGGTGGACCTCGGCCGCTTCCGGCGGCTCGCCGCCGAGGGGGAGCGGGCGCTGGCCGCCGGCCGGGCCGGGGAGGCCGCCGGGCTGCTGCGCGAGGCGCTGGACCTGTGGCGCGGGCCCGCCCTCGCGGACCTCCCCGACCGGGAGGCCCCCGCCGCCCGCTGCGAGGCGCAGCGGCTCGCCGCCCTGCGCGCCAGGATCGCCGCCGACCTGGCCCTCTGCCGCACCGCGCCGCTCGTCCCCGAGCTCGCCGGGCTGGTCCGCGACCACCCGCTGGACGAGCCGCTGCACGCGCTGCGGATCCGGGCCCTGCGCGCCGAGGGCCGCGCCGCCGAGGCGCTGCAGGCGTACGAGGAGGCGCGGCGCGCCCTGGCCGACGGGCTGGGCGCCGACCCGGGCCCGGAGCTGCGGGCGCTGCACCGGGAGCTGCTCGCCCCGCCGCCTGCCGGGGACCCGGCCCCCGCCGGGGATCCGGCCCGCGCCCCCGCCCCGCCCGCGCCCCCGGCCGTGCCCGCCGCCCCCGCCCGCCCGCCCGGCAACCTGCGGTCCGGCCTCACCAGCTTCGTCGGCCGCGAGGACGAGCTGCGCGGGCTGGCGGCCGCCCTCTCCTCCGCCCGGCTGGTCACCCTCACCGGCCCGGGCGGCTCCGGCAAGACCCGGCTCTCGCTGGAGGCGGCCCGCGCCCAGCAGGCCGCCGGCGCCTGGCCGGACGGCGTCTGGCTCGCCGAACTCGCGCCGCTCGACGACCCCGCGGCCGTCCCCGGCGCCGTCCTCGCCGCGCTGGGCCTGCGCGAGACGGTGCTGCACCACGGCAAGGTCGCCGACGCCCTGGAGGCGCGGTCCGCCGACCCGGTGCGCCGGCTGGTCGAGCACTGCGCCGGGCGGCGGATGCTGCTGCTCCTCGACAACTGCGAGCACCTGGTCGGTGCGAGCGCCGACCTGGCCGACCGCCTGCTGGCCGAGTGCCCCGGCGTCGCCGTCCTCGCCACCAGCCGGGAGCCGCTCGGCGTCCCCGGCGAGGCGGTGCGGCCGCTCGACCCCCTGCCGGAGCGGGAGGCGCTCCGGCTGCTCGCCGAACGCGGGGCGGCGGCGCGTCCCGGCTTCGACCCCGCCGAGGACCCGGCCGCCGCCGCCGAGGTCTGCCGCCGCCTGGACGGGCTGCCGCTCGCCCTCGAACTGGCGGCGGCCCGCCTGCGCGGCATGACACTGCGCCAGGTCGCGGACCGGCTGGACCGCCGCTTCCGGCTCCTGGACGGCGGCAGCCGCACCCTGCTGCCCCGTCAGCAGACGCTGCGCGCGGTGGTCGACTGGAGCTGGGACCTCCTCGGCGACGGCGAGCGCGCCGTCCTGCGCCGCCTCTCCGTCTTCGCCGGGGGCTGCACCCTGGAGGCCGCGGAACAGGTCTGCGCCGACGGCGCGGACCTGGCCGAGGAGGACGTCGCCGGCCTCCTGCTCTCCCTGGTCGACCGGTCCCTGGTGGTCGCGGACCTCGACGGCGGCGAGGGCGGCGCCCGGTACCGGCTCCTGGAGACCGTCCACGCGTACGCCGCCGAGCGGCTGCGGGAGGCCGGCGACGCCGAACTCCACCGGGCGCGGCAGCGCCACCTCCGCTTCTTCCGCGAACTGGTCCGCCGCACCGAGCCGCTGCTGCGCGGCCGGGAGCAGCTGCGCCGGCTGGACCTGCTGGAGCGCGAGAAGGACGACATCCGGGCCGCCCTGCGCCGCGCCGTCGACGCCGGGGAGGAGCAGGAGGCGCTCTGCCTGGTCCTCGGCATGGGCTGGCTCTGGGCCGTCCGCAACGACCGGGCCGAGGCCCGTGCCTGGTGCGACGCCGTCGCCGCCCTGGGCCCCGACCCGCTGGACGCGGACCCCTACGACGCCGACCTGCGCGACGCCGACCCGCACGGCGGCGGCCTCCACGACGCGGCCGCCGCCGCCCCCGCGCCGCTGGACCTCCCGCCGCCCTGGCCGCCCGCCGTGCTGCGGGAGGCGAGGCGGCAGGCGTTCCTCTACCGGCTCGTCGCCGGGGTCGAGGAGGACCTCGCCGCCCTCTCCCCGGAGGCCACCGCCGAGCTCGGCCGCCGCGTCCTGGCCGCCTACCCGCCCGAACTGCCCCGCTCGGCCCGCTTCCCGGCCCAGGTGCGCGTCTTCGCCGCCCTCGTGGCGGGCGACCTGGACGCGGTCCCGGCCGTGCTGGACGCGATGGTGGAGGGCTGCCGCCGCCACGGCGGCGCGTGGGACCTGGCCTTCGCCCTGCAGTTCCGGGCCAAGTTCGCCAACGACCGGCCCGGCGGCCCGGAGCAGTCCCTCGCCGACGCGGAGGAGGCGCTGCGCACCTTCGAACGGCTGGGCGACCGCTGGGGCCTGTCCGAGGCGCTCTCCGCCCTGGCCGAGGCCGCCGCCAGGCGCGGCGACGCCGCCCTCGCCTCCGACGGCTACGCCCGCGCCCTGGGGCTCGCCCGGGAGCTGGGAGCCCGCCACGACGTGCCCGGCCTGCTGGTCCGCCGGGGCGAGGCGCTGTTCGGCAGCGACCCCGGGGAGGCGGAGCGGCTCGTCCGGGAGGGTGTCCGGGAGGCGGTCGCCCTCGGCCGGGACGGCGCGGGCACCGCCTTCTTCGGCGAGCTGCTCCTGCTGATGCTGGCGGTCCGCCGGGGCGACCGTGACGGCGCGGACGCCCTGGTCGGGAGGCTGGCGCAGGGCCTCTCCCAGGTCGGGTTCCCCGGGCAGGACGTCTTCCGCGGGATCCTCGACGCCGCCCGCGGCTGGTCGGAGGCCCGCTTCGGCCGCCCGCGCCGGGGGGTGGCCCTGGTCCGCGACGGCGTCCGGCGGATGCGGGGCGCCTCGGGCCCCGCGCGGTGGTTCGCCGACCTCATGGCCGTCGCGCTCCTGTCGATGGCCGCCTGCGCGCTGGCCCGCCTCGCCGTCCACCCGGCGGAGCCGGAGCAGGACCGGCGGGAGGCGGCCCGCCGCGGCGCCGCCCTCCTCGGGGCGCACGCCGCCCTGGGCCGCGAGCACCCCGGCAACCACCTGGCGCGGCAGGAGGTCGCCGACCACGAGCGGCTGCTGCGCGGGGTGCTCGGCGACGCCGGGTACGCGGCCGCGCACGCCGAGGGCGGCGGCCTCGGCATCGCCGGGGCCGCCGCCCTGCTGGAGCCGTGGGGCGGGGAGGCGGGCTGATCAGGTCCGCTTCCGGAACCGGGCCACCGCCAGCGGTGCGGCGACCGCCGTGATCCCCGCCGTCCACGCCAGCACCATGAGCACCGGGTGGGCCAGCGGCCCGCCGTTGAACAGGGCGCGGGAGGCGTCGGCCAGCGCCGACATCGGGTTGAGCCGGGTGAACGCCCGCAGCCAGCCCGGCATGGTCGCCGGGTCGGCGAAGGTCGAGCTGCCGAACTGCAGCGGCATCAGCACCAGCGCGGAGACCCCCTGCACCGCCTGGGCGCTGCGCAGCGACATGCCGAGCAGCATGGACAGCCACACCATCGCCGAGCCGAAGAGCAGCGAGAGCGCGACCGCGGCCAGCACCTGCAGCGGACCGGTCCGCACCTCCAGCCCCAGCAGCAGCGCGAAGGCGATGAGGACGGTGAACGACACCAGCCCGCGGAGCGTCTCCGCCAGGAGCTTCGCGACCAGCACCGAGGCGCGGCCGATCGGCAGGGTCCGGAAGCGGTCCATCACGCCGGTGGCGAAGTCGGAGTTGAGGCCGGTGCCGACGGCCATCGCCAGGTTGATGCCGGTCTGGCCCAGCAGGCCGGGGACCAGGTACTGGATGTAGTCGCCCCGGCCGCCGGACATCGCGCCGCCGAAGACGTAGACGAAGAGCACGATGAAGACGACCGGCATCAGCAGGGCGTCGAACATCGACTCCGGGTCGGCCTTGATCCGCAGCAGGTTGCGGCGGGTCAGCGCCCCGACGTGGCGGAGCTGGGCGCGGGGCCCGATCCGGCCGTCGCCCGCGGGCGGGGCGCCGTCGTACGGGGTGTCGTCGTACGGGGAGGTGAGGACGGCGGTGCTCATGCTGCGTACTCCTTCGCGGGCTGCGGGTGCGCGGTGTCCTCGGCGCTGTCCTGGGCCGGGTCCTGCACGGGGTCCTGCGCGGGGGCGGCGGCGGACGGCCGCCCGGTGACGGCCAGGAACACGTCGTCCAGGCTGGGCAGGCGCACCTCCAGGTCGGCGACGGGGAAGCCGCGGGTGCCGAGCACACCGACCACCGCGGTCAGCTGCTCCTCGCCCGCCACCGGGACGGACAGCACGCCCCCGGCGGGGTCGGCGGCGGCGCCGGCCACCCCGGCCGCGGCCAGGCAGCGCGCCATCTCCGGCAGGTCCCCCGGCCGGGCGGGGCGCACCCGCAGGGTGCGGCCGCCGACCCGCGCCTTCAGCTCGGCGATCCCGCCGGAGGCGATCACCCGGCCGCGGTCGATCACGGTCAGCTCGTCGGCCAGCTGCTCGGCCTCCTCCATGTACTGGGTCGTCAGCAGCACGGTGGAGCCCTCGGCGACCATGTGCCGCACCTCCCCCCACACCTCGCCGCGGGTGCGGGGGTCCAGCCCGGTGGTGGGCTCGTCCAGGTAGAGCACGCGGGGGCGCCCGGTCATGCTCGCTGCGAGGTCCAGGCGGCGGCGCATGCCGCCGGAGTAGGTGCGGGCCGGGCGCCGGGCCGCCTCGGTGAGCGAGAAGCGCTCCAGCAGCTCCTCGGCGCGGGCCCGCGCCGTGCGGCGGGGCAGGTCGAGGAGGCGGCCGATGAGGTAGAGGTTCTCGAAGCCGGAGAGCGCCTCGTCCACGGAGGCGTACTGGCCGGTGAGCCCGATCGCGCGGCGCAGCTGCCGGGGCTGGCGCACCACGTCGTACCCGGCGACGACGGCGGTGCCCGCGTCGGGCCGGACCAGGGTGGAGAGCACCCGGACGAGGGTGGTCTTGCCGGCGCCGTTGGGGCCGAGGACGCCGAGGACGGTGCCCTGGCGGACCTGCAGGTCGACGCCGTCCAGGGCGGTGGTGGCGCCGTAGCGCTTGACGATGCCGCGCACGTCGACGGCGGGCCCCGGCGCTGCGGGGGCGGTGGTGGTCGGTGTCATGCCCCCACGCTCCCCGGCGCCGCTCCCGTCCCGCCGTCATCCCGCCGTCACCGCCGCCGCGCCGCTCCCGTCCCGCCGTCATACCGCTGTCACCTCTGCGGCGCACCGCCCGGCACCGCCCCGGGACCGGCACCGCCCCGGGACCGGCGGGTGCCGGTCCCGGGGCGGGCGCTCCGGGCGTGCGTGCGGGGTGCGGGTCGTGCGGGCGGCTCAGCCCGCGGTGCAGGTGAGCGTCGGGACCGCGTTGGTGCCGCTGTAGGTGCCCTGGAACCCGAAGGTCGTCGAGCCGCCGGCCGCGAGGCTGCCGTTGTAGTCGACGTTGACCGCGCTCACCGCCTGGCCGCTCTGGGTGGCGGTGGTGCTCCAGGCGTTGGTGATCCGCTGGTCGCCGGCGAACGTCCAGGTGACCTTCCAGGAGGTGACGGCGCTGCCGCCCGCCTTCACCGTGACGTCGGCGGTGAAGCCGGTGCCCCAGGAGTTGGTCACCGTGTACGCCGCGGTGCAGCCGCTGCCGCCGCCGGACGGGGCGGTGGTGACGGAGAGCGCCGTGGAGGCGGCGGAGGTGTTGCCGGCCGCGTCGCGGGCCTTGACGGTGTAGCTGTAGGCGGTGGCGGCGGTGAGGCCGGTGTCGGTGTAGGAGGTGCCGGCGGTGGTGCCGACCTTGGTGCCGCCGCGGTAGACGTCGTAGGCGGTGACGCCGGTGTCGTCGGTGGAGGCGGTCCAGGAGAGGGAGACGCTGGAGGAGGTGGTGCCGGTGGACCTCAGGCCCGTCGGCACGCTCGGGGCCTGGGTGTCGCCCCCGCCGCCGGTCACCGGCGGGTAGGCGTTCTTCAGCAGCTCCTGGAACTGGGCGGAGAACCAGTGTCCCGCCAGCGGCGCGTTCGGCAGGGCGCCGGTGAGGTTGTTGCCGTTGCGTGCGTTGCCCGTGTACGTCGGGTCGCACATCCGGTCGAAGCCCTTGCCCTCGTCGTTGGCGACGGCGGAGCTGGCGCCGTCCGACTCGCCCGGGGGCTTCACCCACACGTAGGCGTCGATGTTCGGGGCGGGGGAGGCGGCGGGCCGCTCGCCGAGGCCGGCGCCGCTCTGGTTGCACCAGTTGCCGGCGTGGATCCGGCGGTCGAGGCGGCCGCCGTCGACGTACGCGTCGACGGAGGTCAGCGGGCCGGGGCCGCTCGGCCGGGCGCTGCCGCCCCAGCCGTTGCGGGAGGTGTCGACCAGCATGCCGATGCTCGCCGGGAAGCCGGTGGCGATGAGCTTGTCGCGCAGGCCGAGCGCGTAGGACTGCTCGTCGACGTACTGGTTCCAGTCCACCCACTTGGACTGGCGCACGGTGGTGCCGTTGACCGAGTCGGTGACCTTGACGTTCTTCTCCACGGTGGCGCTGTAGTTGGCCGTGTTGACGATGAATCCGGTCACGTCGTCGACGGTGGCGCCGTTGCTGGTGGCGGCCTTGTACAGCTCCTGGGCGGAGGGGCCGAGGTTGGAGTCCCAGCCGAGCCAGCCGTGGTGGCCGGCGTCGACGTAGTTGTAGGTGTTGCCGAGCGAGCCCAGCTTGTGCAGCGCGTACCCGACGCCCTTCTCGTAGTTGCCGTTGGCCTTCATGGTCGCGCAGGCCTCGGTGGAGCCCGCGGTGCCGCCCGCGTTGGTGACCAGGTTCGGCAGCGAGTCGGGCTCGATGACGTTGACGATGCGCAGGTTCGCATAGGCGGGGTCGCCCATGATCGCCGCGATGGGGTCGATGTACTCGGTCTGGTAGCGGGCGAGGTCCGTGGGGCCGAGCTCGCCGTTGGAGGCCAGGGCGGCGCAGTCGCGGCCGGGGAGGTCGTAGATGACGAACTGGACCAGGTTCGCGCCCTGGGCGAGCGCCTTGTCCAGGTGGGCCCTGAGGCCCATGGCGCCCCCGGTGCCGTTGATGGCGGCGATGCGGTCCAGCCACACCGCGGTGGGCTGGCCGGCGACGGCGCTGCCGCCCGGTTCGGCCGCCGCGTGGGCGGCCCAGTCCGGGTTCACGTACATCCTGGCGCCCGCGAACGGGTTGTCCACGCGGGCGGCGGCCGCGGCCCGGGCCGTGCCGCCCGCGGCGACGCCGAGCCCGGAGGCCAGCGCCAGTGCGCCCAGCGCGGCGAGGCTGCGGCGGAGGCGAGAGCGGCGCTCTCCGCGCGCTGGGGGTGTGGTCACGTCGGCTCCTAAGGGGAGGGAGGCGCCGGCCGGGATGGGTGGTCGCCGGCCGGCCGGGGGTGGGGTGGGGCGCCTCCGGCTGATGCTGCCGGGCGGGCGGTCCCGACGGGCCCTTCGTGGAAGCGCTCCCACGGAGCGCCGGCCCACGGGGCCGCAGAGGTCGGGAGTCGGGGGCACCACGATGCGTGGTGGCGTCGGCTGCCGGGCCCGCACATGGTGCGGGGCGGGGGCGACGCGGCGACAGATCACATGAAGCCACCGCTGGCCTGGCCTGTCAATGGTCCGCACCGGCTTCACCTGTTGAACGCGGACCGCCGCGCCCGGCCCGCCCGGCGCGGCCGGAGGCGATTCCCGCCGCGCCGTTTCGGTGCGTCTCGCCGCGGGCATGTATGGGAGCGCTCCCAGGTGCGGAGCGCCGACGGACCCCGGAAAGCGCCGGGGCGGGCGGGTCGCGACCCGCCCGCCCCGGCGCCCCGTCACGGGGCCCCGCGCCTCAGTGGAAGGAGTGCTCCTCGCCGGGGAAGGCCCCCGACGCCACGTCCTCGCCGAAGGCCCGGGCCGCGTCGCCCAGCACCGCCCGCAGGTTCGCGTACTGCTTGACGAACCTCGGCACCCGCCCGGCCGTCATCCCGGCCATGTCCGTCCACACCAGCACCTGCGCGTCGCAGCCGACGCCCGCGCCGATGCCCACCGTCGGGATCGCCAGCGAGGCGGTCACCTGCGCGGCCAGCTCGGCCGGCACCGCCTCCAGCACCACCGCGAACGCGCCGGCCGCCTGCACCGCCTTGGCGTCCCGCATCAGCTGGTGGGCCGCCTCCTCGCCGCGGCCCTGCACCGGGTAGCCGCCCAGCGCGTGCACCGACTGCGGGGTCAGGCCGATGTGCGCCATCACCGGCACGCCGGCCTGCACCAGCAGCTCGATCGCGGGCGCCGCCCGCTCGCCGCCCTCCAGCTTCACCGCGCCCGCGCCCGCCTCCTTCAGCAGGCGGACGCCGTTGTGCAGCGCCTGGGAGGGCGACTCCTGGTACGAGCCGAAGGGCAGGTCGGCGACGACCAGCGCCCGCTCGGTGCCCCGCACCACGGCGGCGGAGAGCATCACCATCTGGTCCATGGTGACCGGCACGGTCGTGTCGTAGCCGAGGTGGCAGTTGCCCGCCGAGTCGCCGACGAGCAGGACGGGGATCCCCGCCTCGTCGAAGACCCCGGCGGTGAGCGCGTCGTAGGCGGTGAGCATCGGCCAGCGCTCGCCGCGCTGCTTGGCGGCGGCGATGTCGCGCACGGTCACCCGGCGGTTGCGGGTGCCCCCGTACAGCGAGTTCGCCGGGCGGTCCTGGCCCTGCCCCTGGTCCTGGACAGGCGGGAGCGGAGAGGAAGCGTTCATCGAACAGGCTCCTGTGGGTGTGCGGTCTCGTGGCGCCCGTACGGGCGTCCCCGGATCACCCCCCATGCTGACACGCCCCGCGCGGTGCGCAAAGAGGCGGGTGCGTACCGGTCAGGATGCGAACCGCCCCGCACGGGGCTCTGCCGCGGCTCCGCCGTACGGGACGGACCCGTACCCCCACCCGGCCGACGCGGGCGCCCGCCCCCCGGGACCCGCCCGGCCCCCACCGACGGGAGCACCATGTCCACCGCCGTGAAGGCCGGACAGCCCGCCGACCCGCAGAGGGTGCCCGGCGCGGTCCACCGCCGCCGCTGGGCGATCCTCGGGGTGCTGATCTGCGCCCTGCTGGTCGTCGTCCTCGACAACTCCATCCTCAACGTCGCGATGAAGACCATCGCCGCCCCCGCGCCCACCGGCATCGGCGCGAGCCAGAGCGACCTGGAGTGGGCGATCAACTCCTACACCCTGGTCTTCGCCGGCCTGCTCTTCACCGCGGGCCTCCTCGGCGACCGCATCGGCCGCAAGCGGACCCTCCTCGCGGGCATGGCGGTCTTCGGCACCGGGTCGCTGCTCTCCGCGATGGCCTCCTCGCCCGTCCAGCTCGTCGTCTTCCGGGCGGTCATGGGCGTCGGCGGCGCGCTGGTGATGCCCGCCACCCTCGCCGTCGTCATGCACGTCTTCGACCGCGCCGAGCAGCCCCGGGCGATCGGCATCTGGGCGGGCGCGGCCGGCGTCGCCATCGCGGTCGGGCCGATCACCGGAGGCGTGCTGCTGGAGCACTTCTGGTGGGGCTCGGTCTTCCTGGTGAACGTCCCCGTCGTCGCCGTCGCGCTGGTCGGCATGGCGCTCCTCGTCCCCGACTCCCGCGACCCGGACCCCGGCCGCCCCGACGTCCCCGGCGTGCTGCTCTCCGTCGTCGGCCTGGTGCTGCTGGTCTACGGCATCATCGAGGCCGGCGAGCGGGCCGATCTCACCGCCCCCGCCGCCTGGGTGCCCTCCCTGGCGGGCCTTGCCGTCCTCGGCCTCTTCCTCCTCCACGAACGGCGCAGCGACCACCCGGCGCTCGACGTCACCTGGTTCCGCGACTCCCGCTTCGGCGCGTCGATGGCGGTCAGCTGCGCGGTCTTCTTCGGCCTGATGGGTGTGACCTTCTTCACCGCCTTCTACCTGCAGAGCGTGCGCGGCCTCAGCCCCCTGGCGGCGGGCCTGGTGATGCTGCCGCTCGCGGCGGCCCAGATGGTGCTCGCCCCCCGGGCCCGCCTGGTGGTGGACCGCATCGGCGCGGGACCGACCTGCGCGGCGGGCCTCGCCCTGATGGCCGTGGCCTTCCTCGGCTACCTGCTGCTCGGAACCGCCACGCCGCTCTGGGCGACCGGCGCCGCGGGGTTCGTGATGGGCGCGGGCATGGCGCACGTGTCGCCGCCGGTGACCGTCACCATCATGTCCGCGCTGCCGCGCGGCAAGGCCGGGGCGGGCTCGGCGCTGAACAACACCTTCCGCCAGCTCGGCGGCTCGCTCGGCGTCGCCGTGATCGGCGCGCTGCTCTCCACCGTCTACCGCTCCGGCGTCTCGGAGCGGCTGGCGGGCCTCCCCGCGGACCTGCGCGACCGGGCCGGCGAGTCCGTGGAGGCCACCCTCGGGGCCGCCGCCCGCCTCGGCCCGCGCGGCGCCGCGCTCGCCGTCCCCGCCCGCGAGGCGTTCGTGCACGCCATGCACGTGGCGGCGGCGGTGTCCGCGGGGGTGGTGCTGGCCGGGGCCCTGGTGGCCCTGCTCTTCATGCCGGGGCGCCCGGCCGCGGCGCAGGGCGGGCCCCGGCCGGGGGAGCGGGAGGCGGAACCCGCGGCGGCCGGGGGATCCTGAGGGCCCGTCGGGCGGGGGCCGCGCCGCCCGGCCCCCGGCGGTCCTCCCCGCGCCGGAGCGCGGCGCCGCCCGGGCTCCCGGAACCTCCGGCGCGGTCCCGGACGTCTGTCCCGGCATACGCTGGGCCGAGCAGCGGAGCCGCGGGCGGCCGGTCCCGGCCCGCCGCGCGGCCAGGCACGGTACGGACACACGGCACGGCGCGAGGGAACAGGGCATGGCACAGGCGGCGAGGGCGCGGACGCAGGCCGACGGCGGGCAGCCGGACCGGAGCGGTCCCCGGCCCCGGCTGTCCCGCCTCTCCCGCCGCCTGTCCGGACCGGCCGGGTTGCCCGGGCTCCCCGGCCTGGCGCGCCTGGGCGGCGGGTCCGCCCCGCACGGCTCCCCCGACCCCCGGGTCCCCGGCGGCCCGCACGCGGCGCACGACCCGCACGACCCGCACGACCCGCACGCGGGGTACGGCCCGCCCACGGCGTACGGCCCCCCGGCGGCGGGCTCCGCCGACGGGTCCTCCGCCGCCGCCGGCCGCCGGGGCCGCTGGGGCCGCTGGGGCCGGGACGCGCGCGGCCGCGGCACCTGGCGGCGCGGCCTCGTCCCGGCGCTGCTCGCCGCGGCCACCGCCGTGCTGCTGGTCCTCCACGCCGAGGTTCCCAACCGGGTCGGCAACCTCGGCAGCCTGCTGGAGACCTTCCTGCCGTGGCTGGGCCTCGCCCTGCCCGTCCTGCTCGTCTGGGGCCTGCTGCGGCGCTCGGCCCTCGCCCTCGCGGTCCTGCTGCTGCCGGTGCTGCTCTGGGCGGACCTCTTCGGCGGCCTGCTGTCGGACCGCAGCGCGGCCGGCGGCGACCTCACCGTCCTCAGCCACAACGTCGACGCCCAGAACGCCGACCCGGCCGCCACCGCCCGCGCCATCGTCGCCTCGCACGCGGACGTCGTCGCGCTGGAGGAGCTGACCGCCACCGCACTGCCGGTGTACGAGCGGGCCCTGGCCGCCGCCTACCCGTACCGCACCGTCCGGGGCACCGTGGCGCTCTGGTCCCGCTACCCCGTCACCGGGACGCGGGCCGTGGACATCAAGATCGGCTGGGTCAGGGCGCTGCGCACCGAGGTCCGCACCCCGCGCGGCCCGCTGGCCGTGTACGTCGCCCACCTGCCGTCGGTGCGGGTGAAGTTCGACGCCGGGTTCACCGCGGACCAGCGCGACAACAGCGCCGATGCGCTCGGCGAGGCCATCGCCGACGAGCGGCTCGGGCGCGTGGTGCTGCTCGGCGACCTCAACGGCACCATGAACGACCGCAGCCTCGCCGACATCACCTCGCAGATGCGCTCGGCCCAGGGCGCGGCGGGCGACGGCATGGGCTTCAGCTGGCCCGCGTCCTTCCCGCTGGCCCGCATCGACCAGATCATGACCAAGGGCGTCACCCCGGTCAGCTCCTGGGTCCTCCCCTCCACCGGCAGCGACCACCTCCCCGTCGCCGCCCGCGTCCGGCTGTAGGGGCGCGGGGCCGCCCGCGCCCGGCCTGGCGCGGGCGGCCCCGCGGGGCTCAGCCCCGGCGCCAGCGGTTGGTGATCGGCAGGCGGCGGTCGCGCCCGAAGGCCTTCACCGAGATCTTCGGACCCGGCGGGTACTGGCGGCGCTTGTACTCGGCCGTGTCCACCAGCCGCACCACCCGGTCCACCACGGCCGGGTCGAAGCCCGCCGCGACGATGGCGTCCCGCCCCTGGTCGTTCTCCACGTACGCCTGGAGGACCGCGTCCAGCAGGTCGTAGTCGGGCAGCGAGTCGGTGTCCACCTGGCCGGGGCGCAGCTCGGCGCTCGGCGGCTTGGCGATGGAGTTCTCCGGGATCGGCGGGGTCTCGCCGCGCTCCTCGGCCGCCTTGTTGCGCCAGCGGGCGAGGCGGAAGATCAGGGTCTTGTAGACGTCCTTGATCGGCCCGTACGCGCCCACCGAGTCGCCGTACAGCGTGGAGTAGCCCACCGCCAGCTCGCTCTTGTTGCCGGGCGCGAGCACGATGTGCCCCTCCTGGTTGGAGACCGCCATCAGCAGCGTGCCGCGCAGCCGCGACTGCAGGTTCTCCTCCGCGAGGCCGGTCAGGCCCAGCTGCCCCATGTAGGCGTCGAACATGGGGGCGATGGGCACGGTGCGGAGGTTCAGCCCGGTGCGGCGGGCCAGCTCGGCCGCGTCGCCCTTCGAGTGCTCCGAGGAGTACGCGCTCGGCATGGAGACGCCGTACACGTTCTCGGCGCCCACCGCGTCCACCGCGATGGCGGCGACCAGCGCCGAGTCGATGCCGCCGGAGAGGCCGATCAGCACCGAGCGGAAGCCGTTCTTGCGCACGTAGGCGCGGGTGCCGGCCACCAGCGCCGCGTAGATCTCCTCCTCGTCGCCCATCCGCGGCGCGACGCCCGCCACCACGGGCTGCTCCGGCGCGGGCAGCACCTCGCCGCCCAGGTCGGTGCGGACCAGCCGCAGGCCGTCGGCCAGGACCGCGCCCTCGGCCGGGGCGTCCTCCCGGACGGCGGGCAGCTCCAGGTCGACCAGGACGCAGCCCTCCTCGAACTGCGGGGCGCGGGCCAGCACCTCGCCGTCCGCGTCCACCACGATCGAGTCGCCGTCGAAGACCAGCTCGTCCTGGGCGCCCACCATGTTCAGGTACGCGAGCGCGCAGCCCGCCTCCGCGGCGCGGCGGCGCACCAGCTCCAGCCGGACGTCGTCCTTCTCCCGCTCGTAGGGGGAGCCGTTGACCACCAGCAGCAGACCGGCGCGGGCCTCGCCGGCCGCCGCCACGCGGCCGCCGTCCTGCCAGATGTCCTCACAGATCGCGAGGGCCACGTCCGTGCCGTGCAGCCGCACGACGGAGAGCTGGTCGCCGGGCACGAACCAGCGGTACTCGTCGAAGACGCCGTAGTTCGGCAGGTGGTGCTTGGCGAAGCGGGTCGCCACCGCGCCGCGGTGCAGCACCGCGGCGCAGTTCTGCGGCGAACCGGCCGGGCGGCCCAGCCGGGGGGAGTCCTGCTCGGAGCGGCCCAGGTAGCCGACCACCACCGGGACCTCGCCGAGGCCCTCGGCGGCCAGCCGCGCGGCCAGCTCCCCCAGGGCGGCGCGGGAGGCGTCCACGAAGGACCGGCGCAGCGCCAGGTCCTCCACCGGATAGCCGGTCAGCGCCATCTCGGGGAAAGCCACCAGGTGGGCGCCCCGCTCGGCGGCGTGCCGGGTCCAGCGCACGACCTCGTCGCTGTTGCGGGCGATGTCGCCGACGTAGGGATCGATCTGGCTCAGTGCGAGACGTAGATGAGGCACGCCCCCAGCCTAATCGTCTGTTCGACGCTATGTCGGCCGGGCCCGGCGCCGCACCGGCCGTCCGGACCCCGCCCGCCCGCCTGCCCTCGCCCGGCCCCCCGGCCGCGCCTGCCCCCGCCCGGCCGCGCCCGGCCGGGTGCGGCCCCCTCGCGCGCCCGCCCGCGACGGAGTGGCGACAGCACGTCGGGAGACGTGAGGAGCGGCCCCCTCGCGCGCCCGCCCGCGACCCCCGGCCGCCCGCCCGCCGCCCTCTCACCCGCCCGGCGGCGCAGGGATCGCGGGCGGTACGCCCCCGCGACAGCCTGGAGGCACCGGGTGCCGCAGCAGAGGTGTCGCCCGATCCCTGAACGGAGGACGACGGATGCGCGACAGCCGGAAGAAGCCGGTCGGAGCGGCGGTGGCGGTGCTGGCGGCGTGCGCCCTCGCGCTGGGCACCGCCGGGTGCAGCAGCGGCACCAAGCAGGCCGTGAACCAGGCGACCGGGGCCGCCGCGTCCGCCGCCTCCAAGGCCAGTGCGCTGGCGACCGCCGCGGCCTCCGCGGCCCAGTCGGCGAAGTCCGCCGCGACGTCGGCGGCCTCGGCGGCGAAGTCCGCCGTCGCGAGCGCGACGGGCAAGGCCTCCTCGGCCGCGTCGAGCGCCGCGGCCAGCGCCAGTGCCAAGGCGGCGGCCCAGGCCGACGCGGCCAAGAGCAAGCTGGCCGGCGTCAGCGGCTCCGGGAACGCCGCCGCCGAGGCCGCCGTGGAGGCGGTCTCCACGCGCTCCGCCGGGGGCCGGGCCTCGGCCCGCCTGAAGATCGACAACAAGCAGTCGCAGGCCGCCGACTATGCGGTCGAGGTGCAGTTCCTCGACGGCTCCGGCAAGCAGGTCGGCACCGGCTACGCCCTGAAGGAGAACGTGCCGGCCGGCCAGTCCCAGCAGCTCGTCGTGGTCAGCCAGGAGTCGCTCAAGGCCCCGCTGAGCGCGAAGGTCGCCAAGGCCCAGCGCTACTGACCGGCGCAGCCCCCGCACACCGCCGCCCCGCCGCCGCAGACCCGGCGCCGGGGCGGCTGCGCCGTGTCCCGGCCGTGTCCCGGCCGTGTCCCGGCCGGGGGTCGGCCGGGGGTCGGCCGGGTGTCCGCGAACCGGCGCCGATCCGCCATGATGGGCCCGTCCGCGCGGCGGTCGCGTCCGCCATGATGGGCCCGTCCGCGCGGCGGTCGCGTCCGCCATGATGGGGAGTGGAGCTTCCGGCAGAACCCACCCGGGGTCCTCCCTTGCGTAACACGAACGTAAAGAGCAGAGGTGAGACTGTCCTCATGGGCAAGCAGCAGGAGTTCGTGCTCCGGACGCTCGAAGAGCGTGACATCCGATTCGTCCGGCTGTGGTTCACCGACGTGCTCGGTTTCCTCAAGTCGGTGGCGGTGGCGCCCGCCGAGCTGGAGCAGGCCTTCGAGGAGGGCATCGGCTTCGACGGCTCGGCCATCGAGGGCTTCGCCCGCGTCTACGAGTCCGACATGATCGCCAAGCCGGACCCGACCACGTTCCAGATCCTCCCGTGGCGCTCCGAGGCCCCGGGCACCGCGCGGATGTTCTGCGACATCCTCATGCCCGACGGCTCCCCGTCGTACGCCGACCCCCGGTACGTCCTCAAGCGCACCCTGGAGAAGGCGTCCGACCTCGGCTTCACCTTCTACACCCACCCCGAGATCGAGTTCTTCCTGCTGAAGAACCTCCCGGGCGACGGCACCGCGCCCACCCCCGCCGACCAGTCCGGCTACTTCGACCACACCCCGCGCGGCGTCGGCCACGACTTCCGCCGTCAGGCCATCACCATGCTGGAGTCCATGGGCATCTCGGTGGAGTTCTCCCACCACGAGGGCGCCCCCGGACAGCAGGAGATCGACCTCCGGTACGCCGACGCGCTCTCCACCGCCGACAACATCATGACCTTCCGGCTGGTCATGAAGGAGGTCGCGCTGGAGCAGGGCGTCCACGCGACCTTCATGCCCAAGCCGTTCTCCCAGCACCCCGGCTCGGGCATGCACACCCACGTCTCCCTCTTCGAGGGCGACCGCAACGCCTTCCACGAGTCCGGCGCCGAGTTCCAGCTCTCCAAGGTCGGCCGCTCCTTCATCGCCGGCCTGCTGCGCCACGCCGCCGAGACCTCGGCCGTCACCAACCAGTGGGTCAACTCCTACAAGCGCATCTGGGGCGGCTCCCAGCGCACCGCCGGCGCCGGCGGCGAGGCCCCCTCCTACATCTGCTGGGGCCACAACAACCGCTCCGCCATGGTCCGGGTGCCGATGTACAAGCCCGGCAAGCAGGGCTCCACCCGCATCGAGGTCCGCTCCCTCGACACCGGGTGCAACCCCTACCTCGCCTACGCCGTCGTCCTCGCCGCCGGCCTCAAGGGCATCCAGGAGGGCTACGAGCTCCCCGCCGGCGCCGACGACGACGTCTGGGCGCTCACCGACGCCGAGCGCCGCGCCCTGGGCATCGAGCCCCTGCCGCAGAACCTCGGCGAGGCCATCGACCTCATGGAGCGCAGCGAGCTCGTCGCCGAGACCCTCGGCGAGCACGTCTTCGACTTCTTCCTGCGCAACAAGCGCCAGGAGTGGGAGGAGTACCGCTCCGAGGTGACCCCCTTCGAGCTGCGCAAGTCCCTGCCGGTCCTGTAACCGCAGGCCAGAAGGCACGTTGCCGCAGCGGGAAGCGGCCCGGGACCGGCTGTTCGCACGGTCGGCCCCGGACCGCCCCGCCTGCGACGCGCACGCGCAGAAGCCCCGCACACCAGGCATGTTCTGACCGAGCGGGAGCAGTACCTGTCAGGCATGCAGGCCGCCTTCCTCCAGGCCCTGCCGGGGAAGAACCCGGTGACCGCACGAACCCGAGGAGCGCCGGGCGTTCGGTTCCCGGGCGGCCGGGCTCCGCAAGCAGTGCGGTTTCGGTCCGGCCGGGCCTGCGGCCGAGATCGGCCGGACCGTGACGGGTTGCTCGGCGACTGCGTCCCCACCACCCCGGCCGGCCTGCCCGAGCTGCGAGCCGGGGTCGAGCGGGTGCGGGAGCCGACCCGCGCCGACCGCTTCGCGGACCGGGGCGCCGCCCGCACTCCGGGCCCCTGACGCCGCGCCCGGAGCGAGCCGTGCGCCCGGCCCCGGCCCGGGAACGTCCCGAACCCCGGCTCCCGCCGGGCAGGGCCCGTCAGGCACCGGCCGCCGCCTTGGTGCGCCAGGACGGGCCGGGCGCGGCGCTGGTGGCCGGAAGGCCGGTCCATCCACCGGCTCGGTCACGCCCGTACCGTCGCCGCCCGCCACGACGAACGGGCCCACGTCCTCCACGGCACCGTGGTCCTCGCAGCCGCACGACCACGGCTCGGACCGTGATCCGCCGGACGGAACCCGGCGGTGAGGCGCCCGAAAACCGGTGGAGCAGCGCCGCCGCGCGCCACTACCGTGCTGCCGAACCGAGTCGTCCAGGCAAGGAAACGCCGTTGTACACCCTGTGAGACCTCCCGAGCGCTGATTCGTCGCGCGTCGCCCATGTGCGCCGCGCTGCTTCCTGCTGCGGACTTCTCACTGGAACCGGTGTACTTCTGTGCTCAAAAACTGGGCGGTCATACCCACCTGCCTGCCGCTCGTTCTCCGTCGTTGCCACACGTGCGCGTCCGAGCGCTTCCGGGCGAGCGGCAAATTCCGCGTCAATGCCAACCACAAGCTCATCGACGCCTGGCTCCTCGTGCTCTGTACCGCTTGCGGGGAAACCGCAAAGCTCACGGTCCTGGAGCGGACGAACGTGCGCTCCGTGCGACCCGAGCTGCTGGACCGGCTGCACGGCAACGACCCCGGCCTGACGGCCGAGCTGCTCCAGGATCCGGTCGTGCGGCGCCGCAACCGCATCGCCCTGGACTGGGGCGACGCCTGGCGCCTCGACACCGGCGGGTCGGACCGCCTGGACCGCGAGGTGGTCGACGTCTCGGTCCGCTTTGCCGCGCGGATCCCTGTCCGGCCGGGGCGGCTGATCGCTGAGGGCTGCGGTCTTTCGCGGGCCGAGGTCGAGAGGCTGATCACGGAGGGGAGGCTCGTCTCGGCAGTCCGGCTGAGCAGCCGGCTCTCCGGCGACTTCACCTTCACGCTCAAGCGCTGAGCCCTCCTCGGGACCAGGGCCTGTCCGGCAGGATCCGCCGGACAGGCCCTGGCCGCGGACAGGCATGAGCCGGCCCGTTCTGCGGCCGGGGTGCGGCCCCCCGACCATGCTCGGCCCCCGGCCGACCAGGACACCGCCCGCTCAGGACACGGGAGTGAAGTCGACGTCCTTCGTCTCGGCCGTGCCGGCCGTCCGGCCCGGTGCGGACTGGTAGGTCCAGTAGAGGTTCGTGTGGGTGATCACCTGGTCCGGCGGGGGCGCGCCCCACGCGGTCTTGTCGCCCGTCGTGTGGGCGTCGCGGACGAGCAGCGCGTCGTAGCCGCGGGCGAACGCGCCGTGGAGCGTCGAGCGGATGCACGCGTCGGTCTCCGCGCCGACGACCACCAGCCGCCCGACGCCGAGCCGCGCCAGTGCCTCCTCCAGACCGGTGTCCTCGAAGGAGTCGCCGTAGTGCTTGCCGACGACGGGTTCGGCGTCGCCCGGGACGAGCTCGGGGACGATCCGCCAGGCGTCGCTCCCCTCCGGCAGATCCTCGTCGGAGTGCTGCACCCAGACGACCGGCACCCCCTCCCGCCGGGCCCTGCCGACGAGGTCGGCGATGTTCGCCACCACCGTGTCACGTGCGTGCGCCTCCGCGACGACGTCGTTCTGCACGTCGACGACGAGGAGTGCGGTGTTCGGCCGGTTCTCCAGTGTGGTCACGGTCTCTCCTTGTTGCCCGCTCCCGAGTCCTGCGTCCACCGACGGTAGACCACGCCACTGACAGCCCGTCGGAACGCCCTGACGGAGACGCCCGTCCCGCGCCGTACGGGTCCGTCGCGACCCGCCGGCCTGTGCGGCCCCTCCGGGCTGCGCTGCCGGCCTGCCGTTCCGTCACCGGTCCCCGGCGGGGCAGGGCACGGTCACCCGGCGCTGTCCTCGGCGAGGGTGTGGGCGACCAGGGCGTTGGCGTGGCCGTGGCCCAGGCCGTGCTCGGCCTTGAGCCAGGCGACCAGCTCCATGTGCCGGGTCAGCGGCGAGGAGCGGACGAGGTCCTTCCACTCCGCGACGGGGCGGCCGTACTTCTTCTCGATCGAGGGGAAGTAGCTCGCGGGGCCTTTGACAGGGGTGGTCATCGCGGTGGTGTCCCTTCTGCGGGCAGGCTCGAGCGGTCGACTGCACGGACCGGGTCGGACCGGCCCGGCGTCCGTACCCGTATCGAAGCACCGGGCACTGACAACGGCCGCCGAGCCGTGCCCCGGCCCGCCGTCTCCGGGGAGGACGGGCGGGCGGCCCCGGAAGGCCCGTCCCGGGATCCGTCAGCCCGTCCCGCCGCGGACCCGCCGTACCGGCCGCGGCCTGTCGGTCCCGGCCGGTACGGTGCACTGCGTGCAGCAGCCTGCCCACGGGGAGGGGACGCGATGAGCCGCGCCACGTACACCGAACCGGCCGGGGCCGGGCCCGAGGTCCCGCTGCCCGGCGGCGACGTCACCGAGGGCGTCGTGCGCGTGGGCGCCACGGTCCGGCGTCCGGTCGGCCCCAACGCCCCGCTCGTCCACGCGCTGCTCCGCCACCTGGAGCACGTCGGCTTCCCGGGGGCCCCGCGGTTCCTGGGGATCGACGCGGCCGGGCGCGAGGTGCTGACGTTCGTCCCCGGCGAGGTGTCCGGCCGGCCGAAGCCCGCCTGGGTCGCCGACGAGACGCGGCTCGCCTCCGTCGGCCGCCTCCTGCGCGCCCACGACGACGCGGCCGCCGGCTTCGTCCTCCCCGACGGGGTCCGGCCCTCCCAGGGGTTCACCGCGCCGCCGGGCATGCCGCCCGCGCCCCCGTACCCGGCCGACCTGGTCGGCCACATGGACGTCACACCGGACAACGTGGTCTTCCGCGGCGGCGAGGCCGTCGCGCTCATCGACTTCGACCTGGCCCGGCCCGCCTCCCGGGTCGACGAGGTGCACAACGCGATGCTCCACTGGGCCCCGCTCGGCGACCCGGCCGACGCCGACCCGCCGCTGCAGGGCGTCGACGTCCCGCGTCGCTGCCGGATCCTCGCCGACGCCTACGGCATGTCGGACACGGACCGCTCCCGGCTCGTCGAGGTGGCCGTCCTGCGGGCCCGGCGCTCGTGGTTCTCGATGCGGCAGGCCGCCGAGGAGCTGGGCGGCGGCTGGGCGCGGATGTGGCAGGAGGGCGCCGGCGACCGGATCCGGCGGCGCGAGGCCTGGCTGGAGCGGAACGGACCGGCGGTCGAGGCGGCGCTGACCGCCCCGTAGCGGCAGGTCCCGCGGCTCCTGGCCGCGCCGCCGGTCCGGCGCTGCGGCCGCCGTCGCCCCTGGGAGCGGTCAGCCGGAACCCGCCTCCGTGTCCCGGCGGAACAGCGCCGTCCACAGGAACGCCTCACCGAACAGCGCCGACTCGGGCGGCTCGTCACGCATCCGGCGCAGCTCGACCTCGGTCAGGTCCGAGAAGATCCGGCGCAGCGACTCCGGGGTGTAGGCGAGGCCGCCCTGCAACTGACGTGTGCGGTAGAGGTCCGCGTCGGAGAGTTCCGAGCCCATCGCGCCGGCGGCGAAGCAGGTGAGCGCGAGGTGGCCGCCGGGGGCCAGGACCCGGTCGAGGAGGGCCAGGTAGCTGATCCGGCGGTGCGGGGGCAGGTGGTGAAGGCATCCTGAGTCGACCACCAGGTCGTACGGGCCGGTCAGCTCCGTGTCCGCGAGCCGGAACGCGTCACCGCAGACGAAGCGGACATCGGCCCCGGCCTCGTGCGCCCGGTCCTCGGCCCAGGCGAGGGCGGCCGGGGCGAGGTCGACCGCGTCCACCTCGAACCCCCGGGACGCGAGGAAGAGGGCGTTCCGTCCCGGTCCGCAACCGAGATCCAGGGCCCGGCCCGGGGCGATCAGGCCCCGGTCGAGGTAGGCGGCCAGGCTCTCGTCGGGCTTCGCCGCGAAGAACGGGACCGGCCTCGACCGGTCCGCGTAGAAGCGGTCCCAGAAGTCCGCGCCGTCGCCGGTGGTCCACCGGCCGCCCTGACGGGTGAACAGCCCGTCCAGGAGTGCAAGGACATCCTCGACGGTGCGTACGGTCCGGTCCATCCGGCCCCCCCTTCCGACAGGACGTGAGCATAGTGTCGGAATCCAAGAAGGACCAGGTCAGGGCATGGGTGCGGAACCCCTGGAGGCGTCGCTGAACGCCTTGGAGGGGAGCGGGCGGGGCCCCTGCCCCGCCCAGGCTCCCCGGGCCCCTCCCGCCCCCGCGAGAGGCCGGGAAAGGGGTTTCCGCGGCCGCGCCCGGAGGACTTTCTCAAGGAGTTTCCCGCCTGCTCTGCGGACGCCGTGGCCGGCCGTCGAGCCGGGACCGGCTCGGCCTTCACGGCCCCGCCCCCGGCGGCCGTTCCGTCGCCACCCGGACCCGGGAACGCGACCCGCAGCGTCCCCTGGCCCGGTGAACGCCTCCGGTCACCGCACCGGCATGCGCACATGACGGAACGATCCCGGGGCGGCGAGGGCACGGAGCCGGGCGGACGGCCCGCCAGGCGACGGTCCGTCACGGATGGACGACCCGGGATGCGGCCCCGGCGGGCGCCGCAATCATGAAGTCATGAGGAAGCGACACCGCCCTGTCCGGACCGCCGGAATGCTGCTCTGCCCGCTGCTGGCGCTGGCGGTCTGTGCGCAGGGCACCGCCTCCGCGCGGCCGCAGGCGCCCGGCCTGCCGATGGCGGGCCGGCACGCGGCGTTCGGCGACGAGTTCGACGGGCTCAGCCTCGGCGAGGGCGCACGGTGGGGCTGGCAGTCCGGCGCGTACGCGGACTGCGACAGCAACAAGAAGAACCACAAGCTCGACCTCCTCTCGCCCGACGCGGTCTCCGTCGACGGCGGCGTCCTGGACATCACCGCCCGCAAGCGGGACGACGGCCTGTGGGAGACGGGGCTGCTCACCACCGGCGACTCCTGCGGCAGCGGCGGCAACGGCTTCACCGAGCGCACCGGCGACCTGGTCGTCGCCCACGTGAGGCTGCCCGGCCCCGAGGGCGGCTGGCCCGCCGTGTGGTCGTGGCGGGACGGGAAGAACGAGCTCGACCTCTTCGAGTGGCACGCGGCGCACCCGGACCGGCTGGAGTTCATCAACCACGTCGCGAACACCGGCCACTACTGGAAGGACCGCCTGGTGCGGCCCAACGCCTGGCTCTGGCTCGGCGTGCACCTGGGCGCGAGGAGCGTGACCTGGTACGCGGGGGCCTCGCGGGCCGGGATGCGGGCGGTGTGGTCCGACCGCAAGGGCGTCGGCCGCGGCTTCCGGGCCCACCCGGTGATCAACCTCTCCGTGGACGACGGCCGGTACCTGCCCCGCCCGGACCCCGACGCGGTGCTCCGCTTCCGGGTGGGCTTCTTCGGCGTCTACCGCTGAGCGCACCGCGGCCGGCCGTCCGGCCGTCCCGGTCCGGCGGTCCCGGTCCGGCGGTCCCGGTCCGGCGGTCCCGGTCCGGCGGTCCCGGTCCGGCGGTCCCGGTCCGGCCCTCCGCAGCCGGCCGGACCCGGGCGTCCGGGCCCCCGCGCCCGCCGCCCCCGGCCCCTCCGGGACCGCGGCGCCGGGTCCGGCCCGCGGACGGACGCGCGCCCGACCGGCGCAAAGGGCCCCGCAAGCCCTACGCTCGGACCCGTGGACGGTGGTGGAACGGAGGGGCGAACACCCGTGGAGAACCCGGCAGCACCGCGTGACAGCCGCATCAGCCGACCCGAGGTGCGCCTCGCGCGCCGGGGCTTCACCGACCCGGCGGCCGCCCTGCGGCTGCTCTGCGAGCCCGCCCTGAACGGACTGGCCGGCGACAGCGTCCTGCTGGACGCCCTGGCCGCCACCGCCGACCCGGACCTGGCGCTGCTGGGCCTGTCCCGCACCGCCGAGGCCCTCGGCCCCGGGGAGCGCCGCCGCCTGCTGGACACCCTCACCACCAGCAAGCCGCTGCGCGACCGGCTGCTGGGCGTCCTCGGCTCGTCCGCCGCCTTCGGCGACCACCTGGCCCGGCACCCCGGGGACTGGCACGCCCTGGTCACCTTCGAGGTGCGCGACATGCACCCCGGTCCCGACGACTTCCTCGCCGCGCTGCGCGAGGGCGTCGCGCGCCGCGGCCCGGCCGACGCCGCCGACGCGCTCCGCCTCGCCTACCGCCGCTGCCTGCTCACCATCGCCGCCCGCGACGTCACCGGCTCCGCCGACCTGGTGCAGACCTCGGCGGAGCTCGCCGACCTGGCCGGCGCCACGCTCCGCACCGCCCTGGAGATCGCCGCCGAGGAGGACCCGGAGGCGGACCGGGCCTGCCGGCTGGCCGTGATCGGCATGGGCAAGTGCGGCGGCCGCGAGCTCAACTACGTCTCCGACGTCGACGTGATCTTCGTGGCCGAGCCCGCGGGGGAGGCCGACGAGCACCAGGCGCTGAAGGCCGCCACCCGCCTGGCCTCCCGCATGGTCCGGCTCTGCGCCGACACCACCCGCGAGGGCGCCATCTGGCCCGTCGACGCCAACCTGCGCCCCGAGGGCCGCAACGGCCCGCTGGTCCGCACCCTCGCCAGCCACCTCGCGTACTACCAGCGGTGGGCCAAGACCTGGGAGTTCCAGGCCCTGCTCAAGGCCCGCCCGGTCGCGGGCGACCCCGACCTGGGCCGGGAGTACCTCGACGCCGTCACCCCCCTGGTCTGGAAGGCCGCCGACCGGGAGAACTTCGTCGCGGACGTGCAGCAGATGCGCCGCCGCGTCGTCGACTCCATCCCCAGCGGCGAGGTCGACCGGGAGCTGAAGCTCGGCCCCGGCGGCCTGCGCGACGTGGAGTTCTGCGTGCAGCTGCTCCAGCTGGTCCACGGCCGCACCGACGCCTCCCTGCGCAGCGGCAACACCCTGCGGGCCCTCGCCGACCTCTCCGCGGGCGGGTACGTCGGCCGCGCCGACGCCGCGGCCCTCGACGACGCGTACCGGTTCCTGCGCACCCTGGAGCACCGCATCCAGCTGCACCGGCTGCGCCGCACCCACCTGCTGCCCCGCGCCGAGGAGGACCTGCGCCGCCTCGGCCGGTCGCTGGCGCAGCACTACGGGTGGAGCAGCCCCGCCGACCCGGTGAAGGAGCTGGACCGGGCGTGGCGGCGGCACGCCATGGAGGTCCGCCGCCTGCACGAGAAGCTCTTCTACCGGCCGCTCCTGGACGCCGTCGCCCGCCTCGCCCCCGGCGAGGCCGGCCTCAGCCCGCAGGCAGCCCGGGCCCGGCTGGAGGCGCTCGGCTACAGCGACCCCGCCGCGGCGCTGCGCCACCTGACCGCGCTGGCCTCCGGCGTCAGCCGCAAGGCCGCCATCCAGCGGACCCTGCTGCCGGTGCTGCTCGGCTGGTTCGCCGACTCCGCCGACCCGGACGCGGGCCTGCTGAACTTCCGCCGGGTCTCCGACGCCCTGGGCGCCACCCCCTGGTACCTGCGGCTGCTGCGCGACGAGGGGGCCACCGCCGAGCACCTCGCCCGGGTCCTCTCCGCCGGCCGCCTGGCCCCGGACCTGCTGCTGCGCGCCCCCGAGGCGGTCGCCATGCTGGGCGACCCCGAGGGACTGGCGCCGCGCGGCCGCAAGGCCCTGCAGCAGGAGGTGGCGGCCGCCGTCGGCCGCGCCGCCACCGCCGCCGACGGGGTCGCCGCGGCCCGGTCGGTGCGCCGCCGCGAGCTGTTCCGCACCGCCGCCGCCGACGTGCTGGGCCGGCTCGGCGACGACCCCGGCGCGGTCGTGGACGCGGCCGGGCAGGCCCTCACCGACCTCAACGCGGCGACCCTCTCCGGCGCCCTGCAGGCCGCCGCGGCGGGCTGGGAGGCGGCGTCCGGCGCGCCGCTGCCCACCCGGATCGCGGTCGTCGCCATGGGCCGCTTCGGCGGCCGCGAGCTGGGCTACGGCTCCGACGCCGACGTCCTCTTCGTCCACGACCCGCTGCCCGGCGCCGACGAGGCGGCCGCCTCCCGCGCCGCCCAGGCCGTCTGCAACGAGCTGCGGACCCTGCTCGCCGCCCCCTCCACCGAGCCGCCGCTGCTGGTCGACGCGGACCTGCGGCCCGAGGGCCGGCAGGGGCCGCTGGTCCGCACCCTCGCCTCCTACGCCGCGTACTACCGCCGCTGGTCCCACGCCTGGGAGAGCCAGGCCCTGCTGCGGGCCGACCCGGTCGCGGGCGACACCGGGCTGGGGGAGCGGTTCCGGGAGCTGGTCGACCCGCTGCGCTACCCGGCCGAGGGGGTGGGGGAGGCCGACCTGCGGGAGATCCGCCGGATCAAGGCGCGGGTGGAGTCCGAGCGGCTGCCGCGCGGAGCCGACCCCACCACCCACACCAAGATCGGCCGGGGCGGCCTCGCCGATGTCGAGTGGACGGTGCAGCTCCTCCAGCTGCGGCACGGCCACCGGCTCCCCGCCCTGCGCACCACCCGGACCAGGGCCGCCCTGGCCGCCGCCCGCGACGCCGGGCTGGTGGACGCCGCGGACGCCGCGGTGCTGGACGCCGCCTGGGTGCTGGCGACCCGGGTGCGCAACGCGGTGATGCTGGTGCGGGGGCGCCCCGGCGACAGCTTCCCGGCCGACGCGCGCGAGCTGGCCGGCGTGGCCCGGTACCTGGGCTACGGCGGCGGGCACGCCGGGGAGATGGTGGACGACTACCGGCGGACGACGCGGCGGGCCCGGGCGGTGGTGGAGCGGGTCTTCTACGGCTGAGCCGGGGCCGGGCCCGGGCCGGGTGGACGGGCCGGGCCCGCCCCCGTGGTGCACGCGGGCGGGCCGGCCGGTACGGCGGGGTCCGTGCGGGCCCGGCGGCGGTCGGCGGCAGTCCGCGGCCCATGACGGGCCGGGCGGCGGTCAGCGGCTGGCGGCGGGCACCTTCGGCTGCTCCGCGTCCTCGCCCGCCGGGCGGGGCAGCACGGCGCCCGCGCCGTGCCGGTGGTGCGGCAGCTGCGGCAGCCGGAACGCCCAGCGGTGGTACAGCAGCCGGGAGGCCGTGAACCCGACGCCCAGGCAGGCGGCGCCGCCGACCGCGTCCATGAAGAAGTGGTTGGCGGTCGCCACGATGACCGTCAGGGTGGCCAGCGGGTAGAGCAGCCCGAGCACCCGCAGCCAGCGGTGCCGGGTGAGGAAGGCGATCGTCAGCCCGCACCACAGCGACCAGCCGATGTGCATCGACGGCATCGCCGCGTACTGGTTGGAGACGTGCGCCATGTCGCCGGAGGCCATCGACCCCCACGTGTGGTGCACCGCCACCGTGTCCACGAAGCCGCCGCCCGTCATCAGCCGGGGCGGCGCCAGCGGGAAGAAGTAGAAGCCCACCAGGGCGATGCCGGTGGTGGTGAACAGGGCGGTGCGCACCGCCGCGTACCGGCCGGGGTGCAGCCGGAAGACCCAGACCAGCACCGCGATGGTCACGATGAAGTGCAGCGTCGCGTAGTAGTAGTTCATGCCGGTGACCAGCCAGGTCACCGAGTCGACCGCGTGGTTGAAGCCCCGTTCGACCGCCACGCCCAGGTGGTGCTCCAGGCCCCAGATCCGGGAGGCGTTGCGCTGGGCGGTGCGCGCCTGCTCGGGGACGGCGTTGCGGACCAGCGAGTACACCCAGTAGCTGACGCCGATCAGCAGCAGCTCGAACCAGAGCCGGGGCCGGCCCGGGAACCGCCGCTGGTGGCCGACGCGCTCCCGCAGGGTGCGCGCCGCCGCGGTGCGGCCGGCTCCGTCACGGCCGGCCCCTCCGCGAGGGTCCCCTCCAGGGGTGTCCGGGCCGGCGACGGAGCCGTCCGGACGCACCGCTCCGGTGCGCTGTGCGCCCGCTGCGTGGATCTCGGTCGGCTCCCCCATGGGGGAGTAGTCTGCCAGACGGCGCACCGCCGTCCGATCATCCTCCGGTCGGGGATTCTTCACCCGGTGTCCCCCTCTGGGGCCAGGGAGCGCCGCCGCCGCAGGTAGGGGGTAAGGGGTGGAAGCCATGGGCACCATTGTCACCCGCGGGCCCCGCCCTCTCATCCGGGGGTGGCGGCTCTGCCGACGGCCGGGGTCCCGTCGTGCCTGGTGAGGAGCCTTCCCGGCGGGTGCGGCCGGGGCGTGGGGGCCCGCGGCGCCGCAGCGGACCCGGGCACACCGGACCTGAGAGCACCGGACCTGAGAGCACCGGAGCTGGGAGTGCCGGAGCTGGGAGTGCCGGAGCTGGGCACACCTGACCCGGGCACACCTGACCCGGGCGCATCGGCACCGGGCGCACCGGGCCGGAACGAGCGACGCCCGCCGGAAGCCTCGGGGGCATCCGACGGGCGGCCATCTCTCCGCGCGGCCCCCGACCCTCACCGGGGACCCGCGTGGTGCACCCGTCCGCCTGCCGCGGGGCCGCTCGGGTCAGAGCGGGGTCAGGGCGCCCGGAGGCCCTGCGGCGGTGCGATGTCGCGGAGGGTGCTGTGACGACCTTGCCCCTCCCGCGCGGGGGAGTCAAGACTTTGTTTGCAACACTTTCTGCATCTTGCTGAAACATATTGCAAGCCACTACGGTCCTCCCACCGATCCGCCTCAGAGGGAGTCCACCCGTGGCCGCATCGCCCGCGCAGCAGCCCCGTTCCACCGCCCGCAGGAGACCCGGACGCGCCGCGGCGCTGCTGGCGGCCTCGCTGATCGCCTCCACGGTTGGCGCCGTCCCCGCCGCATGGGCGGCCCCCGCGGCCCCCGCCGCCACCCCGCCCGCCCCGCCGTCGGACGCCGCGCTGGCCGCCGCCGCCGCCCGGCACGACCTGACCCGGGAGCAGTTCTACTTCGTCCTGCCGGATCGTTTCGCCAACGGCAGCGCCGCCAACGACAAGGGCGGCATCACCGGCGGCCGCCTCGACCACGGGTACGACCCGGCCGACAAGGGCTTCTACCACGGCGGCGACCTCCAGGGCCTGATCGGCAGGCTCGACTACATCCAGAAGCTCGGCACCACCGCCATCTGGATGGCCCCGATCTTCAAGAACCGCCCCGTCCAGGGCACCGGCGACAACGCCTCGGCCGGCTACCACGGCTACTGGATCACCGACTTCACCCAGGTCGACCCGCACTTCGGCACCAACGACCAGCTCAAGGAGCTGATCCGCAAAGCCCACGCGCGCGGGATCAAGGTCTTCTTCGACGTCATCACCAACCACACGGCCGACGTCGTCGACTACGCCGAGAAGACCTACACCTACCGCTCCCGCGGCGCCTACCCCACCCTGGACGCCGACGGCGCCCCGGTCGACGAGACCGCGATAGCCGACGCCAACGCGGCGCACGGCACCTCGTCCTGGCCGAAGATCACCAAGGACTCGTTCCCCTACACCCCGGTCCACGGCTCCGCCGCCGACGCGAAGGCCAAGACCCCGTCCTGGCTCAACGACCCGACGGTCTACCACAACCGCGGCGACTCCACCTTCGCCGGCGAGTCCTCGACCGAGGGCGACTTCTCCGGCCTCGACGACCTCGACACCCAGAACCCGCGGGTCGTCAAGGGCATGGAGCGGATCTACGAGCACTGGGTCAAGGAGGCCGGCGTCGACGGCTTCCGCATCGACACGGTCAAGCACGTCGACATGGCCTTCTGGCAGCAGTGGGCAACCGCGCTCAAGGAGTACGCCACCCGCCAGGGGAACAAGAAGTTCTTCATGTTCGGCGAGGTCTACTCCGCCGACACCGCCGTCACCTCGCCCTACGTCACCAAGGGCAGGCTGCAGGCCACCCTGGACTTCCCCTTCCAGAGCGCCGCCCGCACCTACGTCTCCCAGGGCGGCTCCGCCCGGGTGCTCTCCCAGCTCTACGGGCAGGACTACCGGTACACCACCGCCGCCACCGACGCCTACGAGCTGCCGACCTTCCTCGGCAACCACGACATGGGCCGGTTCGGCAGCTTCCTGCAGGGCGACGACAAGGGCGCCTCCGCCGCGGACCTGCTGAAGAAGGACCGGCTCGCCAACGAGCTGCAGTTCCTCACCCGCGGCCAGCCCGTCGTCTACTACGGCGACGAGCAGGGCTTCACCGGCGACGGCGGCGACAAGGACGCCCGCCAGGACATGTTCGCCTCCAAGGTGGCGTCCTACAACGACGACACCGTGCTCGGCGGCGGCCAGGGCTCCGAGGACCGCTACGGCACCTCCGGCCCCCTCTTCTCCGCCATCGCGAAGCTCGCCCAGCTGCGGAAGGAGAACCCGGCCCTCGCCGACGGCGCCCAGGTCGAGCGCTACGCCGCCGACGGCCCCGGCGTCTACGCCTTCTCCCGCATCGACGCGAAGCAGCAGGTCGAGTACGTCGTCGCGGTCAACAACGCCGCCACCGAGAAGACCGTCACCCTCGACACCTTCTCCGCCGGCATGGGCTTCGCCCCCCTCTACCCGGCCGCCTCCGGCGCCACCGCCACCAGCGGCGCCGACCGGAAGCTCACCGTGACCGTCCCGGCGGGCTCCGCCGTGGTCTACCGGGCCGCCGGGAGGGCCGACGCCCCCGCCGCCGCCCCCGCGCTCACCCTCAGGGCCCCCGCCGACGGCTCCACCGGCACCGTCACCGTCGGCGCCGACGTCACCGGCGGCGGCTTCAACCGGGTCACCTTCGCCGCCCAGGTCGGCGACGGCGCCTGGCAGACCCTCGGCACCGCCGACAACGGGACCTACCAGGTCACCCAGGACCTCTCCGCCGTCGCGCCCGGCACCCCCGTGCGCTACAAGGCCGTCGTCGAGGACTCCGCCGGGCACCTGCGCTCCGCCACCGGCGGCTTCACCACCGGTGCGCCCGCCCCGCAGACCGGCGGCAGCGGCACGGCCGCGTCCTACACGTACGCGATCGTCCACTACAAGCGCCAGGACGGCGACTACGACGGCTGGAACCTCTACACCTGGGGCGACATCGCCGACGGCGAGGGCACCACCTGGCCCGACGGCCACCCGTTCACCGGCCGCGACGCCTACGGCGCCTTCGCGTACGTCAAGCTCAAGCCCGGCGCCTCCTCCGTCGGCTTCGTCGTGGAGAAGAACGGCACCAAGGACTGGGACGGCGACCGCAGCATCGACCTGTCCAAGGGCCCCGAGGTCTGGGTCTCCCAGGGCAGCGGCGACGTCGCCACCCAGAACCCGGGCCCGGTCGCCCCGGACCCGTCCAAGGCCGTCATCCACTACCACCGGGCCGACGGCGACTACACCGGCTGGGGCATGCACGTCTGGACCGGCGCCGCCACCGGCACCGACTGGGGCAGCCCGCTCCAGCCCGTCCGCAAGGACGCCTACGGCGACGTCTTCGAGGTCCCCCTCGCCGCCGGCGCGACCTCGCTCAGCTACATCATCCACAAGGGCGACACCAAGGACCTGCCCACCGACCAGTCCCTGGACCTGAACGGCGTCGGCCGCGAGGTGTGGATCAACGGCGGCCAGGACGGCTACGTCCTGCCGCAGATCGGCACCAAGGGCGCCGACCTCGACGTCACCGCCGCCAAGGCCCAGTGGATCGACGCCTCCACCCTCGCCTGGAAGACCGACCTCCCGGCGAGCGCCAGCGCCCAGCTCGTCTACGACCCCGCCGGGGGCCTCACCGTCCAGGACGGCGCCCTCAGCAAGGACGGGTACTGGATCCGCCTGCTCCCCAAGGCCGGCGGCCTCACCGACGCCCAGCTCGCCAGGCACCCCGAGCTCAAGGGCTACAGCGCCTTCACCGTCGACCCGCGCGACGCCGGGCGCGTCACCCGCGCCCTGCGCGGCCAGGTGGTCGCCACCCAGCACAGCGCCTCCGGCGCCCTGGCCGCCGCCACCGGCGTGCAGCTCCCCGGCGTCCTGGACGACCTGTACGCGGGCGCCGCCGCCAAGGCGCAGCTCGGCCCGGTCCTCCACGACGGGAAGGCCACCCTCTCGCTCTGGGCGCCCACCGCGCAGTCCGTCAGCGTCAAGCTGTACGACGGCACGAAGGGCGGCACCCCGGAGGTGCTGCCGCTGAAGCGCGACGACGCCACTGGCGTCTGGTCGGTGACCGGCCCCGCGTCCTGGAAGGGCCGCTCCTACGTCTACCGGGTCAAGGTCTGGGCCCCCTCGGTGCAGAAGGTCGTGGACAACCTCGTCACCGACCCCTACTCCGTCGCCCTCACCACCGACTCCGGCCGCAGCATCGTCGCCGACCTGTCCGACCGGGCCCTCAAGCCCGCCGGCTGGGACACCACCCCGGCGCCGAAGGCCGTCAAGCCCACGCAGCAGCAGATCCAGGAGCTGCACGTCCGCGACTTCTCGGTGGCCGACCCCACCGTCCCCGCGGCCGAGCGCGGCACCTACCTGGCCTTCACCCGGTCGCAGTCGGCCGGCATGAAGCACCTCAAGGCGCTCGCCAAGGCCGGTGTCACCACCGTCCACCTGCTGCCGACCTTCGACATCGCCACCATCCGCGAGAACCGCGCGGACCAGAAGCTGCCCGCCTGCGACCTGGGGGCGCTCGCCGCCGACAGCGACAAGCAGCAGGAGTGCGTGGCCGCCGTCCAGGCCGACGACGCCTACAACTGGGGCTACGACCCGCTGCACTACACGGTCCCCGAGGGCTCCTACGCCACCGACCCGAGCGGCACCGCCCGCACCGTGCAGTTCCGGCAGATGGTGCAGGCCCTGCACCGGGCCGGCCTGCGGGTCGTCCTGGACGTGGTCTACAACCACACCGCCGCCTCCGGCCAGGACGCCCACTCGGTGCTCGACAAGGTCGTCCCCGGCTACTACCAGCGGCTCTCCGCCGCCGGCAAGGTCACCACCGACTCCTGCTGCGCCGACACCGCGCCCGAGCACGCCATGATGAACAAGCTCGTCGTGGACTCGGTCGTCACCTGGGCGAAGCAGTACAAGGTGGACGGCTTCCGCTTCGACCTGATGGGCCTGGACCCCAAGCAGACCATGCTGGACGTCAAGGCCGGCCTGGCGGGGCTCACCACCGCCCGCGACGGCGTGGACGGCCGGAACTCCTTCCTCTACGGCGAGGGCTGGAACTTCGGCACGGTCGCCAACGACGCCCGGTTCGTGCAGGCCACCCAGGCCAACATGGCCGGCACCGGCATCGCCACCTTCAACGACCGCATCCGCGACGCCGCCCGCGGCGGCAACTTCATGCTCTCCTCGGCGCAGCAGCAGGGCTTCGCGTCCGGCCTCTACACCGACCCCAACGGCAGCGACGCCAACGGCACCCCCGCCGAGCAGAAGGCCCGCCTGCTGCACCAGATGGACCAGGTGAAGGTCGGCCTCACCGGCAACCTGGCCGGGTACTCCTTCACCGACACCGCGGGAAAGGCGACCACCGGCGCCGGCGTGGACTACAACGGCTCGCCGACCGGCTACGCCGCCCAGCCGGGCGAGGCCGTCGAGTACGTGGACGCCCACGACAACGCCGACCTGTTCGACGCCCTCGCCTACAAGCTGCCGACGGCCACCCCGGCCGCCGACCGGGCGCGGATGCAGGCGCTGGCGCTGGCCACCACGGCCTTCGCGCAGGGACCGGGCTTCGCCCAGGCCGGCAGCGACCTGATGCGCTCGAAGTCGCTGGACGCCAACTCCTTCGACTCCGGCGACTGGTTCAACGCCATCCACTGGGACTGCAAGGACGGCAACGGCTTCGGCCGGGGCCTGCCGATGGCCGCCGACAACCAGTCGATGTGGCCGGTCGCCAAGTCCCTGCTCGCGAACCCGGCGCTCAAGCCGGGCTGCGACGCGATCGAGGGCGCGAGCGCGCAGTACCAGCAGTTCCTGAAGATCCGCCAGTCCTCGCCGCTCTTCGCGCTGGACACCGCGGCCCAGGTCCAGCGGCGGCTCTCCTTCCCGCTCTCCGGCACGGCGGGGGAGACCCCCGGCGTGATCACGATGCACCTGGACGGCACCGGGCTGGCCGGCGCCGAGAAGGGCCTCACCGTGGTCTTCAACGCCACGCCGCAGGCCCAGAAGCAGACCGTGGCGGGCCTGAAGGGCACGCACCAGGCGCTGCACCCGGTGCAGGCCGGCGGCGCCGACCCGGTGGTCAAGGGGGCGTCCTTCGACGCCGCGGACGGCACCTTCACCGTCCCGGCCCGGACGGTGGCGGTCTTCGTCCAGAAGTGACCGTCCAGAGGTGACAGACGGCCGACGGCGGCCGGGCGCGGGACACCGCGGCCGGACGGCCGCCGGCCGGTGACGGGCCCGCCGGTGCACAGGGCACCGGCGGGCCCGGCCCGTGTCCGGGGCGGTGCGCGGGCGGTCTGCGGGCCGTCCGGGAGCAGCGGTCCGCGCGGGGCCGCAGGAGGCCCTCCCGCGCCCTTCCGGCGGCCCGGGAGGGCCTCCGTGCCGGGCGGCGCGGTGCGGGGCCCCGGGGGCTCGCACGGCAGCCCCGGAACCCCGAACCCCGGAACCCCGGAACCCCCGGCCCCGGTCCCCGGGGCGCCCGCAGGGGCGGTGAGGAGTCCGAAACCCCCGCGCAACACGAAACATCCGGGAAACACCCCCGTGCGCCCGCGGTAACGGCCGCCCGCGAGGCTTCCCCGGACGGCCGGTCCGGACCCGCCCACCCGTCTGCCCGCCTGTCCGGGCCGGGCCGCGCCGCGCCGAAGGGGAAGGTGACCCACCGACATGCCGACCGGAATCGACACCGGCGACACCGCCTGGCTGCTCGCCAGCACCGCGCTCGTCCTGCTGATGACCCCCGGCCTCGCCCTCTTCTACGGCGGCATGGTGCGGACCAAGAGCGTGCTCAACATGATCATGATGAGCTTCGCCTCGATCGCCGTGGTCACCGTGGTCTGGCTCGCCGCCGGCTACAGCCTCGCGTTCGGCCCCGACCTCGGCGGCTGGGGCCTGCTGGGCGGCCTGGGGCACGCGGGCCTGCGCGGCATCGGCCCCGCCTCCGTCACCGGCCATGTGCCGACCCTGCTCTTCGCCGCCTTCCAGCTCACCTTCGCGGTCATCACCGCGGCGCTCATCAGCGGCGCCGTCGCCGACCGGGCGAAGTTCGGCTCCTGGGTGGCCTTCACGGCCGTCTGGACGCTCCTGGTGTACGCCCCCGTGGCGCACTGGGTCTTCTCGCCCGACGGCTGGATCCTGCACCGCCTGGGCGCGCTCGACTTCGCGGGCGGCACGGTGGTCGAGGTGAACTGCGGCGCCTCCGGGCTCGCCCTCGCGCTGCTGCTCGGCCCGCGCATCGGCTTCCGCAAGGAGGCCATGCGGCCGCACAGCCTGCCGCTCGTGCTGCTGGGCGCCGGGCTGCTCTGGTTCGGCTGGTTCGGCTTCAACGGCGGCTCCGCGCTCGGCGCGAACGGCCTCGCGGCCGCCTCCCTGGTGAACACCCAGGCCGCCGGCTGCACGGGCCTGCTCGGCTGGCTGGCGGTGGAGAAGCGCCGCGACGGGCACGCCACCACCCTCGGTGCCGCCTCCGGCGCGGTGGCGGGCCTGGTCGCCGTCACCCCCGCCTGCGGCTCGGTGGACGTCCTCGGCGCCCTGCTCATCGGCCTGGCGGCGGGCGTCGTCTGCTCGTACGCGGTCGGCTGGAAGTACCGGCTGGGCTACGACGACTCGCTGGACGTGGTGGGCGTGCACCTGGTGGCGGGCGTCATCGGCACGCTGCTGATCGGCCTGTTCGCGGTGCGGGCGATGACCGGGGGCGTCGAGGGGCTGCTGCACGGCGGCGGGTTCGGCCAGCTGCCGAGGCAGGCCGCAGCGGTGCTCGCGGTCGGCGTCTACGCCTTCGCCGCGACGTACGGCATCGGCAAGGGGGTCGAGCGGGTCATGGGCTTCCGGGCGCCCGCCGAGCACGAGACCGCGGGTCTGGACCTCGCCGTGCACGCCGAGACCGCCTATGATCACGGCGTCCTGGGGCACGGCACCGCCCAGGTGGCGCGCCCCGCCCGTCCGGTGTCCGCCGGTCCCGGCCGCCCCGGCCCTGCCCCCGCCGACTCCGCCCCCGCCCGCCCGGGCGCCCCCGCCCTCCAGCCCGACAGGACACCGCCCGCATGAAGCTGATCACGGCCGTCGTCAAGCCCTTCAAGCTCGACGACGTCAAGACCGCGCTCCAGGAGCTCGGCGTGCACGGCCTCACCGTCACCGAGGCCAGCGGGTACGGCCGCCAGCGCGGCCACACCGAGGTCTACCGCGGCGCCGAGTACCGGATCGACCTGGTCCCCAAGGTCCGGATCGAGGTCGTGGTGGAGGACGCCGACGCCGAGGCGGTGATGGAGGCCGTCGTGGCGGCCGCCCGGACCGGCCGGATCGGCGACGGCAAGGTGTGGTCGGTGCCCGTCGACGGGGTCGTGCGTGTGCGCACCGGCGAGCGCGGCCCGGACGCCGTCTGACGTACCGTCCGTTCCTCACCGAGGGCCTTCCCGCGATGCGCGGGGAGGCCCTCCGGCGTGCCGGCCGCGGGCCGCTGCGGAGCTCTTGACGGCGCACCACCGGGGTCCTACCTTCTGCAGACAGCAAGTTTCCTGCAAGTTTCAACGAGATTGCAGCAACCGTCTGAACGGTCTTGCGGGCCGAGCATCTCCGCCCCCCACCCTCACCGACGGTCTCCACCCACCCCGACGGGCCGCCCCCGGCCCTCCAGGAGACACCGTGGACAACCGCACCCCCGCGCGCCCGCACGCGCGCCGCCGCCCGCGCGCGGCCGGAGCCCTCACCGCCGCCGCCGTGCTGGCCCTCTCCGCCGGCGCCGGCATCGTCCTCAGCCCGCAGGCCGACGCCACCCCGCCCGGCAGCAAGGACGTCACCGCCACCCTCTTCGAGTGGACGTACACCTCCGTCGCGAAGGAGTGCACGACCACCCTCGGCCCCAAGGGCTACGGCTTCGTCGAGGTCTCCCCGCCCCAGGAGCACATCCAGGGCCCCCAGTGGTGGACCTCCTACCAGCCCGTCAGCTACCGGAT